>NZ_CP191849.1:1819250-2143500 GCF_050956135.1 Actinoplanes sp. CA-131856
CGACGACATGGCGATCAACCGAGTGGGCGCTGTGGGGGATTTGCGGCCTCACCCGGGCGACAAAAGGGACGGCGGCATCGCCGATCGCGTGGCCGACGAAGAGGAGATCTGGTCGGCGCTCGTGCTCGGCCTGCGCGACTACGTGAACAAGAACGGCTTCCGCTCGGTGGTCCTGGGCCTCTCCGGCGGCATCGACTCGGCCGTGGTGGCGGCCATCGCCGTCGACGCGCTGGGCGCCGAGCGTGTCACCGGCGTCTCCATGCCGAGCGGATATTCCTCCGAGCACTCCAAGGACGACGCGGCCGACCTGGCCAAGCGCACCGGCCTCGACTACCGGACCGAGCCGATCCAGCCGATGGTCGACGCCTTCCTGGCCAACATGTCGCTCTCCGGCCTGGCCGTGGAGAACCTCCAGGCCCGCGTCCGCGGCGTCATCCTGATGGCCCTGTCGAACCAGGACGGGCACCTCGTGCTCACCACGGGTAACAAGAGTGAGCTCGCTGTCGGTTACTCCACGCTCTACGGCGACTCGGTCGGCGGCTTCAACCCGCTCAAGGACGTGCCGAAGACGATGGTGTGGAAGCTGGCCCGCTGGCGCAACACGCGTCCGGGCACGCCGCCCATCCCGGACAGCTCGATCACCAAGCCGCCCAGCGCCGAGCTGCGGCCGGACCAGAAGGACTCCGACTCGCTGCCCGACTACGAGCTGCTCGACCCGATCCTGGCCGGCTATGTCGACCACGACATGGGCCGCGACGATCTCATCGCCGCCGGGCACGACCAGGCCCTGGTCGACCGCGTCCTGCGCCTGGTCGACCTGGCCGAGTACAAGCGGCGCCAGTCCGCCCCCGGCACCAAGATCTCGGGCAAGGCGTTCGGCCGCGACCGCCGCCTGCCGATCACCAACAGGTTCCGCGAAGGGGTGTGACAACCTCCACTGCCGCGCGAGCGCGCTGGATGCGACGATTTCGGGACACCCGGGGACCGCATCACGGCGGCCTCGAGGGAAGGAGTCGGAAATGTCGGAAATTCCTACGCTGTACGGAGGCCCGGCCACCCGCCGAGTGCGGACCCGTGACCTGCAAGCCGCGAAGGCCAGGGGCGACCGCTGGCCCATGCTGACCTCGTACGACCAGTACACGGCGGCGATCTTCGACCAGAACGGCGTACCCGTCCTGCTCGTCGGCGACTCGGCCGC
This sequence comes from Actinoplanes sp. CA-131856, assembly GCF_050956135.1. Taxonomy (GTDB): domain Bacteria; phylum Actinomycetota; class Actinomycetes; order Mycobacteriales; family Micromonosporaceae; genus Actinoplanes. The sequence goes on from NZ_CP191849.1 coordinate 1,820,449, forward strand.
CAACAACGTCTACGGCTACGAGACCACCCTGCCGGTCACCGTCGACGAGCTGCTCCCGCTGGTCCGCGCCGTCGTCCGCGCCACCGCGACCGCGCTGATCGTGGCCGACCTGCCGTTCGGCAGCTACGAGGAGGGCCCCACCCAGGCCCTGCGCACCGCCGTCCGCTTCATGAAGGAGGGCGGCGCCCACGCCGTCAAGCTCGAGGGTGGCCGCCGCGTCGCCGCCCAGATCGAGGCCCTGACCGGGGCCGGCATCCCCGTCATGGGCCACGTCGGCTTCACCCCGCAGAGCGAGCACACGCTCGGCGGCTATCGCGTGCAGGGCCGCGACGACTCGGCCGCCCAGGTGGTGGCCGACGCTCGCGCGGTGGCCGACGCGGGCGCCTTCGCCGTCGTGCTCGAGATGGTTCCGGGCGAGGTCGCCAAGACCATCACCAAGGAGCTCGCCATCCCGACCGTGGGCATCGGCGCCGGTCCCGACACCGATGCGCAGGTGCTCGTCTGGCAGGACATGGTCGGTCTGCGCACGGGCAAGGCGCCGCGCTTCGTCAAGAAATACGCCGACATGTCGGGCATCTTGGCCGAGGCCACGCGTCAGTACGCGGCCGAAGTCCGGGGTGGCGAATTTCCTTCGACCGAACACACCTTTTAAGTACGCATCGTCGGTGAGCCCCCGCTTCGACGGGCCCGGGTCCGTGCGTCCCGGCCTCTCTGCCGCGGCTGCCGGGTTGTCCTGCAACTCAGTGTCCTTCTTGGGCCGGGCCGTTCGTGGAACTAGTGTCCGGCCTGAATCGAGAGGGAGCGACCATGACCGAGTACCTGATCACCTTCAATGACGAGTGGGTGCAGGAGCACACGTCCGACGAACTGGCCGGCAAGGCCAAGGCGGCCCGGGTCGTGCTCGACGAGATGCGCGACCAGGGCGTCCTGATCTTCACCAACGGCGGGCTCGACCGGTCCACCGCCGTGTGCAGCGTCGAGGCGGTCGACGGGAAGCCGGTCTTCACCGACGGCCCGTACGTCGAGACCAAGGAGCACCTGGGCGGCTTCTGCGCCGTGGAGGTCCCCGACGACGAGACGGCCCGATACTGGGCCGGCCGCCTCACCGTGGCGCTCGACTGGCCGCAGGAGGTGCACCGCTTCCGGGGCCCGGGCGTCACCGGGAAGTGACCGACGCCGAGCAGGCGATCATCCGCGCCCACCACGAGGAGTGGGCGCGGGTGGTCGCCGGCCTGGCCCGCCGCTTCGGCAATCTCGACCTGGCCGAGGAGTCGGCGGCCGACGCCTTCGCGGCCGCCGCCGAGCGGTGGCCGCGTGACGGCGTACCCCCAAATCCCGGGGGTTGGCTCGTCACCACCGCGACCCGTAAGGCGATCGACTGGCTCCGTCGCGAGTCACAACGCGACGCCAAGCACGAGGCGGCCCGGATGATTCACGACCACAGCTCGCCCGAGCCGGTCGGGCCGATCGAGGACGACCGCCTCCGGCTGGTCTTCACCTGCTGCCACCCGGCCCTGGCCATGGAGTCCCGGGTGGCACTCACCCTGCGCCTGATCGGCGGCCTCACCGTCACCGAGATCGCCCGCGCCTTCCTGGTGCCGGAGGCGACCATGGCGAAACGTCTTACCCGGGCCAAGACGAAGATCAGGGCGGCCCGCATCCCGTACCGGGTGCCCTCGGCCGCCGACATCCGCGACCGGCTGGCCGGCGTCCTGGCCGTGGTCTATCTGATCTTCAACGAGGGCTATCTGGCCGGCGACGGCGACGACCCGATCCGCGCCGACCTCACCGACGAGGCGATCCGCCTGGGCCGCCTGCTCCGTGCCCTGCTTCCCGGCGGCTTTCCCGGCCACGGCGAGGTGACCGGCCTGCTGGCCCTGATGCTGTTCACCGACGCCCGCCGCCCGGCCCGCGTCTCCGCCGCGGGCGAGCTGGTGACCCTGACCGAGCAGGACCGCGACGCCTGGGACGGCGCCCTCATCGCCGAGGCCACGGCCCTGATCCGCGAACGGATCGAGGCGGTGGCGGCCGGCGGCGACCCACCGGGCCGCTACCAGCTGCTGGCCGCGATCAACTCGGTCCACACGGACCCCCGGGGCACCGACTGGCCCACGATCGTCGCCCTCTACGACTCCCTGACCCAGCTCGACCCGTCACCGATCGTCCGGCTCAACCGCGCGGTCGCGGTGGCCGAGGTGAACGGCCCGTCGGCCGGCCTGACCGAGATCGACCGCCTGGCCCGCCCGCTGGACGGCTACCACGCCTTCCACGCGGCCCGGGCCGACCTGCTGCGCCGCCTGGACCGCACCGCCGAGTCCCGCGCCGCGTACGACCGGGCCATCGCCCTGACCGGCAACCCCGCCGAACGGGCCTATCTCACCCGCTGGCGCGGATGAGCGCGACGTCGCCGCCCCAGCTGTCGATCTCCTCGCCGTGCCCGCACCGCCGGGCCAGGGCCTCGACCTCGGGGAACAATCGCAGCGCGGCCCCACCGACGCGATCGGGCCGGAGCACGGTGTTCCACGGTTCGGGCAGCGGAAAGTTCTCCAGCTCCCACCCCAGATATTTGTTGTACGGCCGAAGCCGCCCGTGCAGCGCGAACACGGTCTCCAACATCCAGGGCAGGCTCTCCATCTCGTCGAGACCGGCCGCGGCGCCGAACCCGTCCCGGCGGCTCTTCACACACCGGTAGAGCTGATTGATGTAGCTGTCCAGATGGTCCCGGGCGTGCACCCGGGCTTCGTCCGCGGAGAAGGTCGCCTGCCTCGTGACCAGCTCGGCGATCCCTCCATCGAGCCGATCGAGCAGAACCCTGGCCCCACGATAGGAATACCGGTTCCAGTGCACCGAGGTGTCGGCCAGCGCGTCCACGGTCCCGACCACTTCGTCCAGCTCATCGGTCCGCACGTCGTGCCGCCAGGCCCGATCCTGCACGGCCACCACGACCGTCACGTCATGGTCGGACCGGGCGGTCTCCATCCCGCGAGCCCGGGACCCGGTGAGGATCACGCCGCGCACGTTGGGATCCGCCGCCGCCCGGGCAAGCACCCGATCGATGATGTCCACCGCCGAGAGCTACCAGAACGAGCCGCCACCGCGCCACAGCTTTCCGCCGCGGCCGAATCGCCAGTCATCGAGCAACCGGCCAGGGCGAGGATCGCCGATGCAGCCATCATCCGTGCCTCATTCGCGGCGGCCTTCCGGCGTACCTCCCACGCGGGCGGTGGATGATCGCGTGGGGACGTTACCGGGCCCGCGCCGTGCTGGATTTTCCGGCCGGTCGCGCTCAACTGTCCGGTTGTTCGGTGGTGCCGCCGGCAACTGACCCGCGCGTGACACGGATCGACCAGTGCTGAGCGCCGTCGGGCGTGACGGAGAGCTTCACCGCCCCCGAGGCCGCGGCTTCGTCCCGGGTCCGGTTCACTGTCGCGCCGTCGCAGGGTGTCTTGATCAGGGACCCGCGCCCGTAGCTGGTGCTCACGAATCCGCCGCCCGCACAGGCGACCTCGATGTCGAGGGCACCGCTGTCCCGCATCGCGCCGACGGTGGTTTTCCAAGCCCCCGTTTGATCGTCCCGCCCGGCGATGATCTTCCCGTCGTCCGGAGCGGGACGAGCCGCCAGCAACAGGGCCGAGCTTCCCGACACCGACACCGACGACGACGCCGACGACGACGGCGCGGCGGACTGGGCTGGATCGTCGGTGCACGCCCCCAGGGACAAAAGCCCCAGAGCGAGCAGCGAGGAGACGTGTTTCAGGTGGCGCACGTCAGGATCATAGGTGGCCGCGCCGTCGCCGCGGTCGGCCGGAAAGCCGGAGGTCAGGGCCGTAAGGTCGGGGCCGGAGAGACAGGGCCGAGAAGGGCCGGTCCGGCCCGTGATGTGACGAACGGTGGGTAGATGGTCACGCTGGAGACGGAGCGGCTTGTTCTGCGGGAATGGCGGGACGACGATCTCGACGCGCTCGCGGCCATGAACGCCGATCCCGAAGTGATGCGGTACATCTTCGATGGGGCCGTGCTCGACCGGGAGCAGAGCGCGGAGCGGCTCCGGCGGATACGGGGTCTGTGGGCTCGGCGCGGATTCGGGCTTTTCGCGGTCGAGGGGCGTGCCGAAGGCGTACTCCTGGGGTGGGCCGGACTTTCCGTTCCTGAGTTTCTGCCCGAGGTCATGCCGGCCGTGGAGATCGGGTGGCGGCTGGCCCGGACGCACTGGGGCAAGGGCTATGCGACCGAGGCGGCGGCCGAGGCTCTGCGGTTCGGCTTCGAGGATTGCGGTCTCGACCGCGTCGTCAGCATTCGCCATGTCGACAATGGACGTTCCGGCGGGTGATGGAGAAGCTCGGGCTGCGGCACGAGTTCGACACGGTCGTGCCGGGGCACGGGCAGCCCGTCGCGGTGCACGCCCGGAACAGGTAGGGCTGGCACTACCTTCGATCCGCCAGCTCACCGGATCGGTTGGGGGCAGCCCGCTGCCTAGCGTCATTGGCATGACGACGACGCAGCTCGAAGCCCGAATCACGACCGTCCGCCCGTTCGCGCGGATCGGCGCCGACACCCGTTACGTCCTCACCGGATTCCCGCTCGGCATCGCCGCCCTCACCGCCGGCGTGACCCTCTTCTCGCTCGGGCTCGGCCTCGCCGTGATCGGGGTCGGCGTGCCCCTGCTGTTCGCCGCGCTGATGGCCGCCCGCGGCTTCGCCGTCCTGGAGCGCCGCCGCCTCGGCCCGGTTCTGGGTCAGAAGATTGACGAGCCGATTTACCGTACGGGGTCAGCCGCGCGCCGCCTGGCCGACCCGCAGGCGTGGCGTGACCTGGTCCACGCGATCCTGCGCTTCATCCCGAACACCATCGCGTTCTCGTTCGTGGTGACCTGGTGGGCCGGGCTGCTCGGCGGGGTGAGCTGGTCGCTGTGGGGCTGGTCGCTGCCGGGCGACGACCTTCCCGCATGGCTGGGCTTCGGCGACTCGTACACCGCCTCCGCGATCTTCTACCTCGTCCTCGGCCTGATCTTCGCCGTCACCCTGCCGCTGGTGGTCCGCGCCGCCGCCCGGCTCGAGGCCGGCTTCGCCCGGGCGCTGCTGGGGCACCGGCCGATGTAAACGGTGTGCTTGGTCACCTGGGCCCCCGTGCCGGGGCCCGGACCAGGGAGTTTCCCTGGGTTGGTGGGAGTGAGCGGCGTGTGAACGTGAGTTGCGCGTCCACAGTCGATCTCGCCAGGAGGCTCCTTCCATGGTCACCAACAACCCCCGACGTCAATTCCTGCAGGCGGCCGGCTCGGCCGCGCTCGCCGCGGGAGTCGCCCCGCTCGTCATGGGCGGCGCCGCCGAGGCCGCGGCCCCGGTCACGAGCAGCAGCACCAGGGCCGGGCACTTCGGGCCGGTACGGCAGATCGACGCCGGCGTCCTGAACGTCGGCTACGTCGAGCTCGGCCCGGTCAAGGGCACCCCGGTCATCCTGATGCACGGCTTCCCGTACGACATCCACAGCTACGTCGACGTGGCGCCGTTGCTCGCCGCCCGCGGCTACCGGGTGATCGTTCCCTACTTCCGCGGGCACGGCACCACCAAGTTCCGGTCCGCCTCGACGCCCCGCAACGTCGACCAGGCCGCGTTCGCCCTGGACATCCTCGCGCTGATGGACAAGCTGAAGATCCGCCGGGCGGTGCTGGCCGGCTACGACTGGGGCTCGCGGACCGCTGACATCATCGCCGCCCTGTGGCCGGAGCGGGTCAAGGCGCTCGTCTCGGTCACCGGATATCTGATCACCAACCTCGAGGCGAACCTGTCGCCGCTGAAGCCGGCCGCCGAGAACGACTGGTGGTACCAGTACTACTTCGCCACCGAGCGCGGGGTGAAGGGCCTGACCGAGTACACGTCGGAGATGGGCCAGTTCATCTGGAAGTTCAACTCGCCGACGTGGAAGTTCTCGCAGGCGGTGTACGACCGTACGGCGGCGGCGTTCACGAACCCGGACTACGTGCCCATCGTGATCGGCAACTACCGGTGGCGGCTGAGCCTGGCCCCGGCCGAGCCCGAGTACGCCGACATCGAGAAGAAGCTCCAGGTCACCCCGCCGCCGCCGATCTCGGTGCCGACGATCACGATCGACGGCAAGTACGACCCGTTCACGCCGGAGGGCAACGGCAGCTCGTACCGGTCGCACTTCACCGGCAAGTACCGGCACCGCACGTTCAACGTCGGCCACAACGTCCCGCAGGAGGCCCCGCGCGAGTTCACGCAGGCCGTGGTGGACGCCGACCGGCTGTAGAAGCCTCATTGGGGGAGGATGGCCGCCCGGCGGGGCACACGCCGGGCGGCCATCGGCAACAATGTCCCGATGCCCATCGATAAAGTCGGCCTGACGCCGGTGACCGCCGGAAACTGGCGCGACTGCGCAACCCTGACGGTGCACCCCGACCAACAGCGCTTCGTCAACGCCGTCACGTACTACCTGTGCCTGTGCAACTACGGCGACTTGTGGAACCCCCTTGCCATCACCCGCGACGGCGAGGTGGTGGGCTTCGCCATGTGGGCCAAGGACGACGACGGCAGCGCCTGGATCGGCGGCCTGGTCATCGGTTCACAGCACCAGCGCCAGGGCATCGGCCACGCGGCCGTCCGCAAGCTCCGCGAGCAGCTGATCGCCGAGCCGGGCACCCCGAACGTAGCCCTGAGCTACGAGGCCGACAACACGGCGGCCCGGCACTTGTACCGCACGCTGGGCTTCCACGAGACCGGCGAAACCGAGGACACGGAGCTCGTGGCCCGCTGGACGCCCTGACGCGCCGCGATCACCGAGCGAAGCGAAAACCGTTTCCGGACCTCTGCGGCGGCCAATCCCAGGACGTGACGAGAAGTATTCCTGTCGGCATCAAACCGCTTGCGGAAAGCGACCTCGTGCCTTACTCGCAACGCATTGACGCGAAGGTCGGATGGGTGACTCCGCCTTGGCCGCGCGGCACCGTTCTGGACTGATCAGCCGGTGGCAACGGTGCACGGGCGGCGGCATGAGCGGATGCCCTCTGACGCCCTCAGGAAGCGGTCTGCCGCAGGCGAAGTCCCGTTTGGTACAGCTCGATGAGCAGCGGGCGCAGCTGGTGCCCGGAGTGGGTGAGCGAGTAGGTGACGCGGCTCGGGAATCCGGTGATGGACCGGCGCTCGACGAGACGCTGCGAACGGAGACGGCGGAGGCGCTCGTCCAGCACCTTGTCGCTGAGCTGCGGGAGTGCGGTGCTGAGGTCACTGAACGACATCGGGCCGTGCATCAGTTCGCGTAACACCAGGGTGGTCCAGCGTCCGCTGATCGCGGCGAGGGCCACCTCCACGGGGCATCCCGCGTCGGGACGGTCGGTGCGGCCGGCGTCGTCGGGGACCAGATCGCCGTCCCATCGGCGGCTCACCGTTTGGTGAGCCATGCTGCCGTCGTCTTGGCTGTGGTCATGGCTGGACATGATGACATCGTGGCGCGGACCGCCGAGGCGGCGCACCATCCGGCGGCCTTCGCCGCGGCGTTCGGCAGCGGCGACCCGGTGGCCGTCGAGGCGATGTACGAGCGAGACGCGATTCTGGTGCCCGAGCCGGGTTCACCGGTGACCGGGACGCACCGGGTCGCCGCGAACGAGCGGTTTCTGGCGCTGGGACTGCCGATGCGGGTGCGTCCCAGGCACGTCTATGTCGTCGAGGACATCGCGTTGATGATCGTTGACTGGACTATCGAGGGCGCCGGACCGGATGGCGAACCCGTGCGCATCGAGGGCACGGCCACCGATGTCGCCCGGCGCGGTGCGGACGGGACCTGGCGGTATGTGATCGACAACCCGTTCGGTGTGGCGTGAACGGGTGTCAGTCGTCGGCCGGGGTGCGGCCGAAGTCGCCTATGGCTGTGGAATGGGTTCGGCGGACCTCGGGGAGGTCCTCGATGATGGCGGCGGCCACCATGATGAGGACCACGGCGATCAGCTGGGCCAGGGCCAGCGTGTGGCCCAGCGGGATCGTGGCCAGGGCGACCGCCGCCGCGGCCAGGCGGTGGTAGACGCCCCTCAGGTGCAGCAGGGCCAGGAAGGCCGCGTGGCCCAGCAGGTACAGCGCCACCCCGCCACCCAGGGCCAGGGCCGGGCCCCAGCCCAGGCCGTCCGAGGCGTGGCCGACCGTCTTCTTGATGCCGACCGCTGTCACCACGATGCCCAGCACCATCGGGTAGTGGGCGAAGCCCCAGCCGTTCAGGGCCAGCCTCGCCCTCCTCAGCGGGTCGGTGGTGGCGGCCAGGACCCGTTCGGCCCGGGCGTCGTCGCCCGCGAAGTAGAACCACCACAGGTAGTACGCCACGCACAGGCCCAGCACCGCCACCAGGACCTCGCCCACGCCCAGGTCGACGCCGTGGAAGCCCAGGCCGATGGAGAGGATCGACTCGCCGATGGCCACGATGACCACCAGGCCGTGGCGCTCCACGAAGTGGCCGGCGGCGATCGGGAGGCGGCCCAGGCGGCGCAGATAGCCGGTGGCGATCTGCACCAGCGGCGCGACGATCCACAGGAGGTGCCGCCACGGCTCCGGCGCCAGGCCGCCGCCCAGCACGAGCAGGGACGACACGATGTTCAGCGGGGCCAGCAGCCTCATCGCCGGGCGCGTGGCCGGGCCTGTCGTCAGGAACAGCGCCGAGTGGACCAGGTTCACCACCAGGTAGGCGACGCCGAACAGCCAGCCGTAGCGGCCGAACGCCTCGGGGATGGCCAGTGCCATCACCAGGAAGCCGGCCATGCCGGTGAGCAGCAGCGTGCGTCTCGTCGTGCTGCTCGGCGCCACCGCGTTCGTCAGCCAGGCGTATCCGGAGTACATCCACCAGACCACGAACAGGATCAGCACGATGTCGCCGAACGTGGCGAGGCTGAGATGGTCGGAGAGCGTCTCCGAGAGCTGGATGACCGTGAACACGAAGACGAGGTCGAAGAAGAGTTCCAGCGTCGAGACTCGTACACGCTGCGGCGCTGTCATGGGTGAACACGTTAGCCTCGTGGACGTGGCGACCGCACTTGTCATCGAGAACGATCCGACCGACGACCCGCGCCGGCTGGGGGAGTGGCTGACCGAGGCCGGCCTCGAGCTGACCGTTGTCCGTCCGCACGCCGGTGACGAGCTGCCCGGCGACCTCGACGGTTTCCTGGCGCTGGTCGTGCTGGGCGGCGACCAGAACGCGTACCCCGACGCCGACGGCAATCCGGGTGCGCCCTGGTTCCCGGCGCTGGAGGGTCTGCTGCGCAAGGCCGTACGTCACCGGGTGCCCACCCTCGGCGTCTGCCTCGGTGGCCAGCTGCTCGCCTCCGCACACGGCGGCCTGGTCGAGCGCAGCACCTCCGGCCCCGAGATCGGGCCCGGCCTGGTCGGCAAGCGTGACGCGGCCGACACCGACCCGCTGTTCAAGTGGGTGCCGCTGCTGCCCGACGTGATCCAGTGGCACCGCGACGAGATCACCGAGCTGCCGCTCAAGGCCGTTCTGCTCGCCGCCTCCAGCCGCTACCCGCATCAGGCGTTCCGCCTCGGCGACCGGGCCTGGGGCGTGCAGTTCCACATCGAGTGCGACGCCGCCATGATCGAGCAGTGGGCCGCGAGCGACCGCGAGAGCATCGACGAGCTGGGCTACGACGCCGAGGCCGTCGTCTACGCCACGGCCGAAATCCTGGCCGACGTCGAGGAGGTGTGGCAGCCGTTCGCGGCCCGGTTCGCCTCGCTCGCCCTGGGCACGCTGCCCGACGCCGACATACCGAACCCCGGCACCGGCCGCACCCTCCCGCTGCTGGGGCAGTAAGCCGTGACCAGGCCCAGCCGGCTCGCCCGGTACGGCTTCGCCGACGACGGGGTGCGCGCGGCCGACCTGGTCGGCCCGAGCGGCCTGCGCCTGTGGGACGTCGAGGCGCAGGCGCCCACCGGCGCCGAGGCGGCCGAGCTGCTCACCGCGCTGTCCCGCGCCGCCGACCCGACCCTGGCCCTGCGCCAGCTGCACCGGCTGGTCGACGCGGCCGGCCGGGCCGCGGCCCGGGTCAACGGTGGACCGGTCACCGGGCCGGGCGGCGAGATCGCCACGAACGAGGCGACCGAGGCGATCCTGGACGCGCTGGCCCAGGACGCCGGCCTGCGCCGTCGCATGATCGCGGTGCTGGGCGCGTCGTCAGCGCTCGGCGACCATCTGGTGGCCAACCCGGACGACTGGCGGGTGCTGGCCACCGGCAAGACCGGCCTGCCGCCCAACGCCGAGGGCGGCCTCGAGGTCGACGCATCCCCGAGCATCCCCGAGCTGCGCCGGGCCTATCGGGTCGGGCTGTTGCGGATCGCGGCGGCCGACCTGACCGGCGGCCGCGGGCTCGAGCCGACCATGGCCGCGCTGTCGCGGCTGGCGGACGAGACGCTGGGCGCCGCGTACGCGATCGCCCTGGCCGGAGTGAAGACCGAGCCCCGCCTGGCCGTGGTCGCCATGGGCAAGTGCGGCGGCAACGAGCTGAACTACGTGTCCGACGTGGACGTCATCTTCGTGGCCGACAGCGACGAGGACCTGTCCGCCGGCACGACGATCGCGGCCCGGCTGATCGAGATCTGCGGGCAGGTGGCGTGGCCGGTCGACGCGGCGCTGCGCCCCGAGGGCAGCCGGGGCCCGCTGGTCCGCACGCTCGCCAGCCACCAGGCGTACTACCGGCGCTGGGCCCGCACGTGGGAGTTCCAGGCGCTACTCAAGGCCCGTCCGGCGGCCGGCGACCTGGCCCTCGGGCAGCAGTGGATCGACGACCTGGCCCCGCTGGTCTGGCAGGCGGCCGAGCGGCCCGAGGCGGTGGCCGACGTCCGCGACATGCGCCGCAAGATCATCGAGAACGTGCCGGCCAACCAGGTCGACCGCGAGATCAAGCGCGGGCCGGGCGGGCTGCGCGACATCGAGTTCGCCGTGCAGCTGCTCCAGCTCGTGCACGGCCGTGTCGACGAGTCGCTGCGCTCCGGCGGCACCTTGCCGGCCCTGCGCGCGCTGGTCGCCGGCGGCTACGTCGGCCGCGAGGACGGCGAGACCCTCCTGCGCGGCTACCGCTTCCTGCGCGGCGTCGAACACCGACTTCAACTGCAACAACTCCGCCGTACGCACACCGTGCCGGACGATCCGGAAGGAGTGCGCTGGCTCGCGGCGGCCCTCGGCTACACGGCGATGCCCGGCCGCGACGCGGTCGGCGCGTTCCGCTCGGACTGGGTCGGCCACGCCGCCCAGGTACGCCGCCTGCACGTCAAACTGCTCTACCAGCCGCTGCTCGAGGCGGTGGCCCGGGTGCCGGCCGAGGCGCTGCGGATGACCACCGAGTCGGCCGGCCGCCGGCTCAAGACGCTCGGCTTCGCCGACCCGGCCGGCGCGCTGCGCCACCTCCAGGCGCTCACCGGCGGCGTCACCCGCACCTCGGCCATCCAGCGCCATCTGCTGCCGATGCTGCTCCAGGAGTTCGCCGACGCCCCCGAGCCCGACCGTGGCCTGCTCAACTACCGGACCGTCTCCGACAAGCTCGGCAGCACACCGTGGTATCTGCGCCTGCTGCGCGACGGCGGCCCGGTCGCGCTGCGCCTGGCCCGGGTCCTCGGCCTGTCCCGCTACGCGACCGACCTGCTCACCCGCGACCCCGAGGCGCTGCGGCTGCTGGCCGACGACGCCGAGCTTCAGCCCCGCCGCCGCGAGTCGCTGATCGACGGCTTCGCCGCGGCCGCCGAACGGCACGCCGGCGACCCGGTCAAGGCGATCACCGCCGTCCGGGCCCTGCGCCGCCGCGAGCTGTTCCGGCTGGCCTGCGCCGACATCCTGAGCCGGGCCGGCGAGCTGGCCCCGGCCCAGCCGCTGGACGTCGACGCGATCGGCATCGCGCTCTCCGACGTCACCGACGCCACGCTCAACGCGGCCCTGTCGGTGGCCCGCCGGGCCAAGCCGGGCCCGCCCGGCATGCGCTTCGCGATCATCGGGATGGGCCGGCTCGGCGGCTACGAGATGAGCTACCCGTCCGACGCCGACGTGCTGTTCGTCTACGACGGCGCCGAAGGCTCACCCGCCCTGGCCATCGCCGAGGAATTACGGAGGTCGCTGAGCGCGCCCGCGCCCGATCCCGAGCTGGGCATCGACGCCGACCTTCGGCCGGAGGGAAGACAGGGTCCCCTGGTCCGCAGTCTGGCCGCCTATCAGCAGTACTACGCCCGCTGGTCGAAGGTGTGGGAGGCGCAGGCGCTGCTGCGGGCCCGCTTCGTCTGCGGCGACGAGACGCTCGGCCGCGAGTTCGAGAAGCTGGCCGACCCGATCCGCTATCCCGACGGCGGGCTCACCCGCGAGCAGGTGGTGGAGATCCGCCGGATCAAGGCCCGGGTCGAGGTCGAGCGCCTGCCCCGCAACGCCGACCCGCATACGCACACCAAGCTCGGGCGCGGCGGCCTGTCCGACGTGGAATGGGCGGTGCAATTACTGCAATTGCTTCATGGGTACGCCGTGACGGGGCTGAAGAAGACCCGCACGCTCGAAGCTCTCGACGCGGCGGTGAAGGCGAAACTGGTCGACAAGGTCGACGCGGCGGCCATGACGGCCGGGTGGACCCTGGCCGCCCAGGTGCGCAACGCCCTGACGCTGGTGCGGGGCCGCCCGACCGACCAACTGCCCCGGCACGGCGTCGAGCTGGCCGGCACGGTGCAGCTGCTCGGCGGCGGCGACCCGGGCGAGTTCGTCGACCGCTACCTGCGCCTGACCCGCCGCTCCCGGGCCGCCATGGAACGGGTCCTCGACTCTTGACCCGCTCGCTGGTGCCCCGGCTGCCGGTCGCGCCCGGTGTCTACCGGTTCCGGGACGTACGGGGCCGGGTGCTCTACATCGGACGGGCCACCGAGCTGCGCTATCGCGTCGGCTCGTACTGGACCGATCTCGGCAAGCGCCGCCACCTGGCCCGGATGGTTCCGCAGATCACCCGGATCGAGGCGCTGACCTGCGCCTCCGTCCACGAGGCGGCCTGGCTCGAACGCAACCTGCTGGAACGGTCCAAGCCGCGCTGGAACCGGATCCGCGGCGGCATGGAGGTGCCGTTCTGCATCCGGCTCGCCGATTACCGGCTGGAGGCGGTGCATTGGCCGCCGGTCGCGGCCGGTGGCCTGGTCTTCGGACCTTATCTAGGGGGTACGCAGGCGCGGCTGGCCGTCTCGGCGTTGGAACGGGTGCTGCCGCTGCGGTACACCGGCGACCGGCTCGGCGGTTCCCAGCGCGACATGGCCGCCATCCGCGGGGTTGACCCGGGGGACCGGGAGCGTTTCGCCGAGCTGATAACGGCGGTGCTCGAGCGGCGGCCGGCCGAGGTGGAGATGCTGCGATCACGGCTGCGGGAGCTCCGCGACCGGGCGTCGGAGCGGCTCGGCTTCGAGCTGGCCGCCCGCATCCAGCAGGAGATCGAGGCGGTCGACTGGGTCGTGGCCGAGCAGAAGGTGACGACTTTGACGCCGGGCGGCGACGCCGAGGCGTACGGCTGGGCCGATGGGGTATTGGTTCGCCTGAGGATCCGCAGTGGTCGTCTCAGCGGCTGGGAGCAGCGCACATGCTCCCAGCCGGCGGCGGAGCCGCACCTGGCGCGGACCCCGCCGCAGTGGCGGGACTTCGCGAACCGGAACGCGGAACTGGCCACGCGATTGGTCGCGGAGAGTGTTCGACCCGGTTCCTAGGGGTATGTACGTTCCATGATTTTCAGCCTGATTCGCCGTTTCGTCATCATGGCCGTCGCGATCCCCCTCGCCGCCGCCGGCTTCCGCAAGCTGAGCGACCGGCTGGAGGCCCGCAAGGGCCCGACCCGCACGACCCGCTACATGCGCCAGGGCGCCGACCTGCTGGCCGGCTTCGGCCGCCAGCCCCAGAAGAAGCGCCGCCGCTTCGCCTGGTGACCCGCGTCGGGCACTGCCGCTTCGCTTGGTGACCCGCGTTGGGCGCTGCCGCCTCGCCCGGTGGTGCGCTCGGCGCTGCCGCTTCACATGGTGACCCGCGTTGGGCGCTGCCGCCTCGCCCGGTGGTGCGCTCGGCGCTGCCGCTTCACATGGTGACCCGCGTTGGGCGCTGCCGCTTCGCCCGTGCCCGCGCTCGGCGCCGCGGGTTCGCCTGGTGCGTCACCCTATGCGGCGGCGTGCCTCGGCGGACGCGGCCGCCGCTGGGGTCACGCCCTCGCGCTCGGCTGTGGCGAAGACGCCGGCCAAGGTGGTGGCTATGCCGTTCAGGCGGGCGGCCACCTGGGCCGGCGTCTCGTGGTGCAGTTCGACGGCCGTGGCGCGCAGGACCCCGCCGGCGCTGACGATGTAGTCGGGCGCCCACAGGATGCCCCGCTCGTGCAGCAGATCGGCGGTGGCCGGGGCGTCCAGCTGGTTGTTGGCCGGGCCGGCGATGGCGGCGCAGCGCAGGGTAGGAACGACATCCGGGGTCAGCAGACCGCCCAGCGCGGCCGGGACCAGCACGTCGACCTCGGCCGTGAGGCACTCGTCCGGGGTGGCCCAGGTGGCGCCCAGCTCGCCGGCCACCGCGCGCCGCGCCGGGTCGATGTCGCTGACCACGAGTTTGGCCCCGGCCTCGGCCAGCAGGCGGGCCACCCGCCCGCCCACTTGCCCGAGCCCCAGCACGGCAAAACTCCGCCCGGACAGCGCGTCCTCGGCGGCGCTCGGCCCGGGCAGCGTGTGCTCGGCGGGGAGCGTGTGCTCGGCGGCGCTTTCGGCGGGCGGCGTGTGCTTGGCGGCGCTTTCGGCGGGCGGCGTGTGCTTGGCGGCGCTTCCGGCGTGCAGCGTGTGCTTGACGGCGCCTCCGGTGGACAAGGTTGCGCAGACGGCCCGGAGGGCGGCCACCGTTCCGGCGGCGGTTGCGGGGGACGAGTCGCCGCTGCCGCCGGCCTCGGCCGGGCGGCAGAAGACGTGGCCGGTGCGCTCGGCGATCGTGAGCATGTCGGCCGGGCCGGTGCCTACGTCGGGACCCGTCGCGTAGACGCCGCCCAGCTCCTCGATCACCGTGCCGACGTCGTGCAGGGCGGCGGCCCGGTCGAAGGACCCCCGCGCCACGACCACGGTCTTGCCACCGCCGTGGGGCATGCCGGCCATCGCGCACTTCTCCGACATCGCGGCCGACAACCGCAGGGCGTCCTCCAGGCCGTCCCGCCAATCCGGGTACGCCTTCATCCGGCACCCTCCCAGCGCCTGCCCGAGGGCCGTCGAGTGGACGGCGACGATGATCGGCAGGCCGGATTCCGTGCCGCGGCGGATCACCACGCGCTCGTGCGGGAACATCGCTTTCCTCCGTACAACTGAAGTGGTCTCTGGAGCGAAAGCTAGACGCCTGGCCGGACCCGGCGGAGACTTGCCGAACGAAGTTCGGCCGATGCCGGAAAGTGGGGGACGGTGGACGACATTGATTCGGCGATCGTGCGGGAGTTGCAGCGCAACGCGCGGCTGACCAACCGCGATCTGGCCCGGCTGGTCGGCGTGGCCCCCTCGACCTGCCTGGAGCGCGTGCGGCTGCTGCGTGACCGGGGCGTGCTGACCGGCTATCACGCCGAGGTCGACCTGGGCGCGCTCAACCGGCACGTCCAGGCCTTCCTCCACCTCCAGGTCCGTCCCATGAGCCGTGACGTCATCGAGGGCGTCAAGGCGTACGTCACCGGTCTGCCCGAGGTTTTGTCGGTTTTCGTGGTGGCGGGCGGCGACGATCTGCTGGTGCACGTGGCGGTGCCGAGCGTCGACGCCCTCCACTCCTTCCTGATGGACAAGTTCAGCCAGCGGCGCGAGATCGTGGGCTTCCGCAGTTCGGTGATCTACCAGCACACGCGTAACCGCGTTCTCGGGGCTCTATAGGTTCAATCTCGGCCAGTCCGACAGATCGGACAGCAACTGCCGGTCGTGCGTCGCCACGATCACCGCCGCCGGCGTCGCCCGGATGGCCTCGGTCAACTCGTCCACCAGGGCCGCCGACAGGTGGTTGGTGGGCTCGTCGAAGATCAGCAGATCGGGCCGGGTGGCCAGGTGGGCGGCGAGGTCGAGGCGGCGCTGCTGGCCCAGCGACAACCGTTCGACCGGAGTACGCAGCGCCTCCGCGTCCAGCAGCCCGAAGTGCTCGCGCGGGGCCGTGACGGCCGAGACCTCCTGCTCGACGAACGCGATCCGGTGGAACCGCCGCACGGTGCCGGCCGTGGGTTCGAGCCGCCCGGCCAGCAGGGCCAGCAGCGTCGACTTCCCGGCCCCGTTCGGCCCGGTCACCAGGAGCCGGTCACCCCCGTCGACACTCACGCTGAGTGGGTGGTCCAGGCGACCTTCCAGCTGTACGCCGTGAGCCCGCACCAAGGGCACCCCAGGCCGGACCTGAAGCTCGGGGAACCGCAGCACCGGAGGCGGCGCGGGCGCCGTGACTCGGTGGGCGTCGAGGGCTTCCCGCTCCCGGTTGAGGGCCTGCACGACACCCGGCGCCCGGGTCTGGCGCTGGTGCCGGCCGGTGCCCTTGGGCGGACGCCAGCCGGTGCTGAGCCGGTCGCGGGCCTTGTCGACGGCGACGGTGAGCCGCTGATGCTCGGCCTGCTGCTCCTCGAAGTCCTGCTCCCAGCGCCGCCGGTCCCGCCGGCGGCCCTCCTGCCAGCCTTCGTAGCCCCCGGCGTACACCCGGGGCAGCCCGTCCTCGGTGGGGTCGAGGTCGAGGAACTCCCCGGCCACGTCCCGCAGGAGGGCCCGATCGTGGCTGACCAGCGCGAACCCGCTGCCGTGCTCGCGCAGCCGCCCGGTGAGGAAGTCGAGCCCGCCGGCGTCCAGGTGGTTGGTCGGCTCGTCCAGGAGCAGCAGGTCGTAGCGGGCACCGAGCAGACAGGCGAGCCGCACCCGGTAGCGCTGCCCGACCGAGAGGGTGTGCAGCTCCCGCTCCCGGTCGGAGCAGGCGCCGAGGGCTTCGAGCGCGATGTCGACCCGCCGCTCGGCGTCCCACGCGTCCAGCCGGGTGGCCAGTTCGAGCGCGGCGGCGTAGCGGTCTTCCGCGCTCCGGCCGCCGGCCAGGTCGATGGAGGGCTGGTCAAGGGCGGCCGGGTCGATGGAGGGCTGGTTGAGGGCGCCCGGGTTGTCGGTGGGCTGGTTGAGGGCGGCCGCGGTGTTTGTGAGCTGGCTGAGGGCGGCCGGGTTGTTGGTGGGCTGGTTGAGGGTGGTCAGGTCGTTCGTGGGGTGGTCGAGGGTGGCCAGGTCGTTGGCGGCCTGGTCGAGTGCGGCCAGGGCGGCGTGGGCGTCGCGCAGTGCTTCGCAGGTGAGGGTGCCGACGGTCAGGCCCGGGGCGGCCGGCAGCGCCTGATCGGCCAGGCCGACGCTGCCGGCGCGGTGGACGCGGCCCTCGTCGGGGACGAGCAGGCCCGCGAGCACGCGCAGAAGCGTCGTCTTGCCGCGGCCGTTCTCGCCGACGATGGCCAGGCGGGACCGGGTCGAGACGGTGACGGAGACATGGGTGAGGACCCGGCGGGCGCCGAGGGTGACGCTGACGTTCTCGGCGCGCAGATGCGCGTGGTCGCCGGTGAGGTGGTCGCCGGACGCGGCCGGCGTGAAGGTGCGAACAGACACAGGAAAGCTCCGCAGCTCGGAAAAGGAGCCGGGCAGCGTCGAAAGGCCGCTCCGGCGGGACACCGAGACGGCGGCGACTAGGAAGAATGAGGGGCGCCGCCGTCAGCGGCGGGTGCGCAACCTCATGAACGCCATGCCTGTGTACATGGCGGCTACGTTACCTGGCGTTGCGCGCGATGGCACTCGAATTACTCAGCGGGCCGAGACGGTCAGGAGCCGGCGCGGTCTATCGGCTGTAGCCCCGTTGCCCCGCAGGGCAATCCTCCCGTGCGGAAAGGATCACCTGCTATTCGCCCTCCGAAGGGGGGGGCAAATAGCAGGGCCGCTTTGCGTCATTCAGCAAGCCCCGCTGGCATCATCGAGCCAAGGACCCCTGCCGCACCCGGCGCCGTGGATTTGCGAGGTCTTTTGGGATAGCTAACCCACATGCGGGCGAAGTCGGACTCCTCTTGAGTGACAAACCGTAAAGCCTCGCTAGGTTCTGCGAATTGGGCGGAGGTCATCACGTGTTGTGGCGAATCCACATCCGGAAGACCGAGCCACGCTAGGCCGGAAGGTCTGAGGAGCATAATTTCTTGTCCGCGGCTATCGGCCAAGACTATAACCGCGCGCGAGGCCTCATCTCGCTGAGTGCGAATCCGTCGGAATATTTGGCGCGAAAACCCCTTGTCTTGCAGAGTTTCTACCGCATCCCGGATCGCATCAAGGCTTGTTCTAAGCCGTTCGGTTTCAAGGCGTTGGCGTCGTGAGTGCAGCCATTCATTCCGGGCCTCGCTCACGTCGGCCCCCACCAGCCTGTTCGACACGTGTTCGAGGCTGCGAAGGATATCCTCTTGACTGTCCGTTAGGAGGTCAAGGAAGGGTATGGTGTGTTCAAAAGGAAATCTTTGCAGCTCTTGCGATTTAAACCAATCTGGAATTCGGCTGTCGGAACGTCTATGTTGCTCGGAGTTGTCGCGGTGTGAGCGAAGAATCTGAGCCAATAGGCCGAACCCTCGCATTAGCGGATACAGCGTCATTCTATCTTCAATGAGCAGCCGCGGCTTGCCGTCGGAATCAACATCCCTTTCAGCGCCATTTCGCAAAACAGCAAGTGCGCCGATGGAGTCCGTGTCGCCTTGATAGATAAATCGACGGTCACTCGAATAATGATCCTGGGTGAGCGCCCATGTCGTAAATAGCAACGCATCCTTCAAGACGTCTTCAAGCGCAACAAAATAATTTACAGCGGCGCTCCGAACCTCTTCCTCATCTGGGCCCACCCTACTGGTCAAGGTTTGGCGAGTTAGTGCAATGAGCCCGTCATGAAGCGCCCAGAATCTGTGGTGAGGGTCTCGGAAGTCCTCGACGGAGAATCCTAGCTTCCATAGCACGCCATTCACTCGATCGTCATCGGACTTCATCAACCCATCGGCCAGCCTGAGCTCGTGAGCGGCGACGCGGAAGTTTCCGCGACGTGCGAGCAAAAGCTTGCTAACCGCACGACGTGGGCTGCTCGATCGAAGGTACTGCTCAACAGTGGCATCAAGCGACTCGGCGCTTCCCTCTTGCCGCAGCTCTAAGTGCCATGCGAGTTCAAGTCGATCATCATGGCTGTCCATGTTGTACATTTGCCTTACGAGTCGACGTAGCCGGAGTGTTGCCAGCGAGGAATCGTCGGACTGGATGCGAACACCGTGACTGCCCAGCTGAGCTTGTAGCTCAAAGGCGCCCGTGTGTATGGCCCCGTTCACCACTGGTGCGCGGACTTCGCCGTCTGGAATAACTATATGTCCTTCGAGAACAAGTGAATCGAGCGCGGAGAACATGTCACGGTCCGATGCGCACAGGCTGAGCTGAAGAATTTGCGCCCGGTCTAGTCTGGAGACGATGTCTTCAGCTCGGCCGGTCGGTCCGCCGCAATTTCTCAATACGTCCCTGATCGTTGGCCCGCTGTTCAGCAACTTTCCAAAGAAGAGTTTAAGCTCAGCGTCGGTCAAGCAATCGCCGAGCAGATAAACGATCGCATCGCCAGCGAAATCATTGTATAGATCGCTAGCGTACAGATCGCTGCGACGAAGGTAGCCAGCCCAATCGCTAACGTCGGGGAACTCGCGATTTAGTATCTTGCGAGCCTTGATTTGGCTCTCGTTTATCAGCGCATCCTGGGATGTCTCCAGAAGGTGCCGGTGCAAGCCTGTGCAGGTAACGTCTGCACAATGATAGGGGACCCAAAGGGTTGGGGGGCAATAGCGATGGTGGCCGCTTTCTAGAATACCGTAAGGGCCGGTCACGAAAGTGCCCACCTGAAACACCCCTTGCGGGGTTCCTTCGAGAAGTTCCAGCGTCTCCCGGTGGGAGATTTGATTCCTCGCATTCAGGCCTAAGTCGTGGGCCTTGTCGTACAGTAACCGTCCGTATGCGAAGGGGTAAAGTATGAATTGACTCTCCGAGTCTTTCCCCGAATCGGTGCCGGCAACTTGCGCGGAGAGAACTTTCGCGAGGCGGTCGATATCTGTAGCTACCGGATCGATGAGAAGATCGGCTTGGAGGAGATATAGAAAGCAAATAAATCTCGCTTGCGGATAGGGCACCCCCTGCTTAACCATTTTGTCAACGACTCGCTGACCCTCGGGTGTAAGCACTAAAGGGTCGTACATTGGCTGGGTGATCTTATATTTGGAGGTAATAATGCAGTGTTCAGCAAGGTGTCGAATATTCAGCAAGCGGCCGAGTGCTGACTTGAATTCTTCCGATGAGTAGCGGTCAAGTAGTTCGTCATCGTTAAGCACCTCTGCCACCTGCCCACCGTACAATCTAGAGGGTGTGCTTGGAAGCCCGTGGCGGCCCAACGAACATAGACATGGCTTCTTGGTCACCCAGGCGTACTAGATGCGGAGGCCTGATTGGCCATATGTCCGTCCTTTTCAATCCGCGAGGCCGACTGTCACGCGTCAACGTGCTGTGTGTTCGGACTTCAGTGTGTAGCGGCCGGGCGCGCGGACGTGGACGCGGACCCAGTCGCCGTCACGGTCGACCTGGGCGCCGTCCGAGGCGGCGAGCCAGCGGGAGAAGCGGACGCGCAGAGCCACGTCGCCGGTGCCGGGGGTGTCGAAGGTGATCGAGCTCGCGGTCTGGTCGACCAGCGTCGCGGGCGCGCCGACGAGGGGGTGGGCGCCCGTGACGGCGTACAGGCGCCAATGCTCTCCGCTCCACACCTGGGTCAGATAGGGAAGGCCGCCGGCGATGAGCTCCGCCTCGGGCCGTCCCGACCAGGTGAGCTCGGCGTCGGGCACGGCCACGAACTGCACCGCCAGCTCGTCGAGCCAGGCGCGGTACGTCTCGGCGGTGAGCGGAACCCCCGTGCCCGAGGTGCCCGGGATCTCGGTGAAGAAGAGCGGGTTGCGGTCGATGTCGGCCTGCCGCAGCCAGCCCCGGGCCAAGGGGACGTCGCCCATGTGGGCGGCCTCCCAGTAGTCCCGCGTCGACGGGATCTCGACCCGACCGGTGAGCTTCTCCTGAGCGAGCCGGTCGAGCAGGGGAGTGAAGTAGCTCCGCTCGGCCGTGGGGTTGCCGATGTCCCGGAGGTCGCCGGTCACGACGGGCGGCTGCCACCAACAGGCCACCACCAAAAGGACGGCGACGGCCCAGAAGGGCATGGCTCGCGCAGGGGCCGGCCCGGGCGTCGCGGAAGGGCGCCGGCGGGGCCGCCAGGAGGGCCACGTCGCGTAGGCGGCCAGCACGGGCAGCGTGAACATCACCGCGAGGCGGGTCGCGTTGAGCCCCACCGGGGTGTGGATCAGCGCGGAGGCGAGCACGCCGGCCGCCGAGAGGAGAGCGGCCACCCGCACGGGCCGGCGAGGGACGAAAACGGCCACGGCCAGGCTCGCCACCACGGCCCGGACGGTATCGGTCCGGCTGATGTTCATCCAGCCGCCGTCGCCGAAGAAGAGGGAGAGCGCCGCCAGCGGGATCGCGGCCGGCACCGCGATCAGAAGCCCCCGCCAGACTCGCCCGTGCCCCGGATCACCGGCCGTCGGCACCGCGCCGGCCGTCGGCATCGCGCCGGCCGTCGGCATCGCGCCGGCCGTCGGCACCGCGCCGGTCGTCGGCACCAGGCGGCCGCTTGTGGCCAGGGCGACGCCGGCCAAGCCCAGGAACAAACCGGCCACCGGGCTGGTGGCGCCGGCGAGCAGGGCCGGGATGGCGGCCAGTCCAGGGCGGCGGCCGGTCACCAGGACAAGGGCGGCAAGTCCGAAAAGTACCCCGAGTCCGTACGTGACGCGGCCGCTGGCCAGGTTTCCGGCGATGCAGACGGTGCCGGCCAGGGCACCCAGCCACGGGCGCGGGGCCGCGGTGGCGCGCAGGAGCATCGCGAACAGGACGGCGGCGCCTACGAGAGAGAGGGCTCCGGTCAGACGTACACCCAAAAATGCCATCAAAGGCTGGGAAACCAGGCTATAGCCCAGTTGGTTGACGCCGGCGTACCACCGCAGGTCGATCGGGGTGTAGCCGTGCGCGGCGAAGAACTCGGCCCGGGCGACCTGCGCGGCCAGATCGGAGCCCATCGGCGGCAGCAGAAGATAGACGGCACCGAGCACCGCCGCGACAACGGCGGTGACCCACTCCAGCCGGTGCCGAGCCCACACGCGCCCGACCCTACCCGGCGTCGCAGCCTGTCACGGTAGGGTGCTCGCCATGCCCCGCCCCACCGCCGTCCGATATGTGGGCCTGGCAGGAAGTCTGCTGCTCGCGGTGGCCGCCTGGCTCGGCGGCGCCAGCAGCCCGTGGGAGCCCACAGTGACGCCGCGCACCATTTTCGCCGGCGAGAACGGCGTCGCGCTCCCGCTCACCTGGCTCCTCGGCACCCTCCTGATCATCGGCGCGTGGGTGGCCGGCGTCCGCGCGGCGCCGACCGCCCGGTGGGCTTACCTCACGGCGGCTCTGTGGGCGGTTCCGCTGCTGCCGTTTCTTCCGCTCGGGAGCTACGACGCATTTTCGTACGCCTGTCAGGGCTGGCAGCAGTCGGCGGGTCTGGACCCGTACGCGGGCGGGGTGACCGACCTGGGCTGCCCGTGGGCCGACGCGGTGGCGCCGACGTGGTTGTCGTCGCCGGCCCCGTACGGCCCGGTGTTCCTGCTGCTGGCCGCCCTGGCGGTCAAGGTGGGCGGCTCCCTGGCCGGCACCCTGGCCGCGTTGCGGGTGATCGCCCTGCTCGGCGTCGTGCTGATCGCCGTGTGCCTGCCGAGGTTGGCGCGCTGGTCGGGCGTACCCCTCGGTCGTGCCGTCTGGTTGACCCTGGCCTGCCCCCTCATCCCGATCCATCTGATCTCGGGCGCTCACAACGACGCCGTGATGGTCGGCTTTGTGGTGGCCGGGCTGGCGGTGGCGATGGGCGGCCGGCGGACGTGGGCCGCGGGGCTCCTGCTCGGGCTGGCGATCGGGGTGAAGGCGACAGCGGTCGTGGTGGTGCCGTTCGCCTTCTGGGTGGCTCTGCGCTCGCGGCGAGCCGGTCACCTGCGCGTGGGGGGTGAGCTTGTCGCCGGTGTGCTGGTGGTGCTGGCCGCGGCCTCCCTGATCTCCGGGCGCGGCTTCGGCTGGATCACCGGCCTGGCCGGCAGCGGCGCCTCCGTCCAATGGACCTCACCCACCACCGCCATCGGCATGACCATCGACCTGTTCGGCCCCGACGCCGTCCCCGTCACCCGGATCATCGGCATCGTGCTGCTGGCCGTCCTCCTCGTCCTCCTCTGGTGGCGGGCCCGCGTCCGCGATCCACTCCTTTACACCGGCTACGCGCTGGCCGCCACCGTCCTGCTCTCGCCCGTCTTCCATCCGTGGTACGCCGTCTGGGCGCTCCCCGTCCTCGCCGCCACCCTGCACGAACACCTGAACTGGCTGGTCGTCCCGTGCGCGGTCGCGGCCGCCCTCTGCCTGCCGGACGGCTACAACCTGGCCCTCGCGGTCAAGGCCCAGGGCGCCCTCCTCATGACGGCCTTCGTCATCTATTTAGCGTGGAAAGCACTACATGAAGCGAAAAATCGGAATCGTAGCGGTCCTGGCGCTGATCACGCTGTTCATCGTCTACCTGGCTGAGACGCGCAACGGATACTTCGACTCGAAGGTCTACTACGGCGCCATCCAGTACTGGTTCCGCGGCGACGGCGGCATGGTCTACGACTGGCTGCGCCCCGGCACGCCGTACGGCTTCACCTATCCACCCTTCGCCGGGCTGGTGATGGCGCCCATGGCGTTCCTGCCGTTCGGCGCCGTCGTCGTCATCGCCGTGATCGCCACCGTGCTGACCACCGCGCTGCTCACCTGGTGGTTCGTCTCCCCGCTGATCAAGCGCAAGGGCTGGACCGTCTGGTTCGCCTTCGCCGTCGCGGTGTGCCTGGCCATCGCCTTCGAGCCGGTGCGCGAGACCATCACGTTCGGGCAGGTCAACACGCTGCTGCTCACGCTGGTGGCCGGTGACCTCCTGCTGGGCCTGGCCAAGGGCCGCAAGTGGGCCGGCGTCGGCATCGGCCTGGCCACCGCGATCAAGCTGACCCCGGGCGTCTTCATCCTCTATCTGCTGGTCACCCGGCGCTGGCGGGCCGCGATCACCGCCTCCGGCACCGCCGCCGGCGTGACCCTCGTGGCGGCCGCTGTCTTCCCGGACGAGTCGCGCGAGTTCTGGACCTCGGCGCTGTGGGACACCAACCGGGTCGGGGTGCTCTCGTTCCTGTCCAACCAGTCCGAGCGCGGCTTCCTGGCCCGGCTCCCGATCGATCAGGCCGAGTCGAAGGTCTGGCTCGTCTGCGTGCTCCTGACCCTGGCCGGCTGGGCCTGGCGGGTCCGCAAGGACCCGGACGACATCATGGGTGGCCTCGCTCTCACCGGCGTCCTCGGGTGCCTGATCAGCCCGGTCACCTGGATCCACCACTGCGTCTGGCTCATACCGGCCATCGTGCGCTGCGTCGATGTGGGACTGTCGGGAACGGACAAGCGGCCCCTGTGGCTCGGCGGGGCCGCGTACGTCATCATGACCTCGCGGTTGACCTGGCTCTGGGAGAAGCGGCCGCGGCCGCCGCTGGAGCTGATCGGCGGGAACTTCTATGTCTGGTTCAGCCTGGCCCTGCTGATCTGGACACCCATCGGCACCCGTCGTTCGTCTGACGTCCATCAGGAGGACAAGATCCTTCTGTAGTCAAAACCCATGTCAAAGCGCCGTACCACCTCGGCGATCGCCCTCGCCGCTCTCGTCGGAGCCGCCGGCTTCTCCCCGCCGGCGTCCGCGCACCACAAAGACACCGCATTCCAGCGCCTCGCCACTTTCCCGGCCTACCTGAACTCGTCGATCGACGACACGGCGGCCGCCGAGATCTCCACGGTGACCGAGGACGGCCGCACGGTCGTCTACACCGACAGCCCCGGCGAGCGCCTCGGCTTCGTCGACATCACCAACCCGGGCCGGCCCCAGCCGAAGGGCACCCTGGCCGTCGGCGGCGAACCCACCTCGGTGGCGCGCCTGGGCCGCCTGCTGCTGGCCGGCGTGAACACCAGCGCCAGCTACACCGACCCGTCCGGCAAGCTCGTCGTCATCGACGACCGCACCCGCAAGGTGGTGCGCGAGCTCGACCTGGGCGGCCAGCCCGACTCGGTCGCGGTCGCGCCGAGCGGCCGCTACATCGCCGTCGCGATCGAGAACGAGCGCGACGAGGACGTCAACGACGGCGCGATCCCGCAGCTGCCGGCCGGCTACCTCGTGGTGATCGACACCAGGACGTGGAAGGTCAGCAAGGTCGCGCTGGCGGGCGTCGACCCCGAGCCCGAGTACGTCAGCATCAACTCCCGCGACGAGGCAGTGCTCTCGCTCCAGGAGAACAACCAGATCGCGATCATCTCGCTGGCCTCGAAGAAGGTCATCCGCCAGTTCGACGCCGGCCAGGTCACGGTGTCCGAGGTGGACACCAAGGACGACGACAACATCACGCTCGACGGCACGATCACCGCCAAGCGTGAGCCCGACGGCGTCACCTGGATCTCCGACGACTACTTCGCCTCGGCCAACGAGGGCGACTACGAGGGCGGCAGCCGCGGTTGGACGATCTTCAATCGCGACGGCAAGGTCGTCTGGGACGCCGGCAACACGCTCGAGCACATCGCCGTCTCCCACGGCCTCTACCCGGACAAGCGCTCGGACGCCAAGGGCATCGAGCCCGAGAACGTGGCCTTCGCCCGCATCAACGGCACGCCGTACGTCTTCGTGAACGCCGAGCGTGGCAACTTCACCGCGGTGTACGACGTGTCGAACCCCCGTAAGCCGAAGTTCCAGCAGCTCCTGCCGACCACTAACGGCCCCGAGGGCGTCGTGGCGGTCCCGTCCCGCGGCCTGGTGATCGTCTCCAGCGAGGAGGAGATCCCCGACGCGAACATCCGGGGCTCACTCAACATCTACGGCGTGGGCAAGGCGGGCTTCCCGTCGATCGTCTCCGATCACGAGATCCCGTTCGGCACGCTGTCGGCCCTGTCCGCGGTCCCCGGCACGCGGGACAAGCTGGTCTCGGTGACCGACTCGGCGTACACCCCGACCCGGATCTTGACTGTCTCCGTTTCGCGCAGCCCGGCCGAGATCACCCGCCAGCTGACGGTCACGAAGAACGGCAAGCCGATCGGGTACGACGCGGAGGGCATCGCCGCGCGCAAGAGCGGCGGCTACTGGCTGGGCGTGGAGGGCTCGTCGTCCACGCCGAACCTGCTCGTGCGCCTGGACGCGCGCGGCGCCGTACAGCAGGAAATCCCGCTGCCGGCGGAGATCGCCGCCGCCGTGACCACAAACGGTTTCGAAGGCGTAGCCGAGTCGGGCGGCGCGGTGTGGGTGGCCATCCAGCGCCCGCTGAAGACAGACCCGGCCAATGTCGTCCGCATCGGCCGCTACGACCTGGCCAAGGGCACCTGGTCGTGGCTGGCCTACCCGCTCGACACCGCTCCCGTGGGCTGGACCGGCCTGTCCGAGCTGGTAGCCGTCGACAGCAACACGTTCGCGGTCATCGAGCGCGACAACCAGCGAGGCCCGCAGGCTTCGATCAAGAAGGTCTACAAGTTCGACGTACCCACCACACCGTGGACCGGCGCCCCCACTGTCAAGAAGAAGCTGGTCAAGGACCTGCTGCCGGCTTTGAAGGCCGACAACGGCTGGGTGCAGGACAAGGTGGAGGGCTTGGCCATCGCCGGAAACGGCCAGGCGTACGCGGTCACCGACAACGACGCCATCGACGACGCGACAGGCGAGACGGTCTTCCTCCGCCTGGGTCGCTTGTTCTGACCCGAAGCATGGTGAAGCGGCGGCCACACTCCGATCCCGCACGTGTGGCCGCCGCGCCAGGCGATCATTCGCTTCGGCCCCCTTGCTCGCGTTCCGCGGCCCGGTAGACGAGATCGAGGTTCCTCTGCGAGGTCAGTGTGTCCGGGTGGTCGTCGCCCAGGAGCCGCCGGCGGTCGGCCAGCAGGCTCTCGAACTCGCGGGTCGCCTCGTCCAGCCGTCCCGCCGCGTAGTAGGCGGAGGCGAGGTTGTTCCGCGCGACCAGCGTGTACGGGTGGTCGTCGCCCATCAGCCGCCGGCGGTCGGCCAGCATACTTTCGAACTCGCGGGTCGCCTCGTCCAGCCGTCCCGTCAAGTAGTAGGCGGAGGCGAGGCTGTTCCGCGCGACCAGGGTGTTCGGATGTTCCTCACCGAGGAGCCGCCGGCTGTCGGCCAGCACGCTCTCGAGCTCGCGGATCGCCTCATCCAGCCGTCCGGCTGCCTGATAGGCGTCGGCGAGGTTGTTCCGCGCGACCAGCGTGTCCGGGTGTTGCTCACCCAGTAGTTGCTGGCGGTCGTCCAGCACACCTTCGAGTTCGTGGATCGCCTCGTCCAACCGGCCCGCTGCCTGGTAGGCCTGGGCGAGGTAGAGCCGTGAGAACAATGTGTCCTGGTGTTGCTCGCCCAGTAGCCGCCGGCGGTCGTCCAGCACACCTTCGAGCTCGTAGATCGCCTCGTCCAGGCGCCCCGCGACGCGGTAGGCGTCGCCGAGATTGTTCCGTGCGCCCAACGTGTTCCGGTGTTGCTCACCCAACAACCGTCCACTATCGGTGAGCACACTGCGGTACTCGCGGATCGCCTCGTCCAGCCGCCCCATCGACATGTACATGCTGGCGAGGTTGTGCCGGGAGGCCAGGGTGTCCATGTGCTCGTCACCCAGCAGCCTCCGTCTCTCGGCCAGCACCAACTCGAACTGGTCGGACGCTGTCGTCGTCTGGCCCTGGAATTGCCGGTAAGTGGCAGCACGGTCCCCCACCAGGAGAATCTCGTGAATCTGGTGATCGCCGGGAAGGCCGGCCATGAGGGCGTCGATGTGGGGCAGCAACGCGCTCCACATCGGCCATCCGGGCACGTTGGTGATCGGGGCGTTCGGTATCGCCTTGGCCAGCAGCTGAGCCGCCTGCTTCTGCGCTTCCTCCGTGGTGGCGATCTTCTGCTGGCTGTGCCGCGTCACGGCCTGGACGAGCCGGTGCATGCTCACCATGTCACCGACCTGGCTGACCATGCTGTAGGAGGCCAGGAGGGCCACGGCGTCGCGAACGTCGGCCGGGTCGTCGGCCAGCGGGGCCAGGACGTCGGTCGGCAGGTCGTCGGGCGCCAGCCAGGCCAGCACGTCCATCACCCGGCCGGCCAGCGGACTGCTCCCGGTGATGGTGGTCATGGTCAGTGTCCACACCAGGGAGACGGCCCGGCCGTCCTTTCCGCCGAAGCCGCTGCTGGACGCCACTCGGGCGAACTGGCTGGTCAGGAGAGTGCGGTAGTCGTCGAAGCTCATCCGGGAGTGCTGGCTGACGTAGGCGGCGGCCTGCTCCAGCGCCAGCGGCAGGTCTCCCAGGTCATCCGCGAGACGGTCGGCGCCCTCGCGGTCGCCGGGACGGCCGGTCAGACGGGTCAGCAGGTCGATCGAGGCCGGGCGGGCCAGCACGCCCAGCCGGAACGGTGTCAGGCCCAGCGTCGCCCAGCGGGCCGCGCCCAGGTCGCGCCGCGTGGTCACCAGGATCTGGCCGTTGCTGCCGACGATGCCCAGCAGGTCGGCGATGTCGTTGACGTCCTCGACGTTGTCGAGCACCAGCAACCAGCCCGTGTTCCCTTGCAACCACCCGAGCGCCCACGCCTGCGCGTCGGCCAGCGTGGCCACCGGGTGCAGCCGGCGGGTCAGTGCGGCCAGTCCCAGGTTCAGGTTCTCGACGTTGTCCGCCGTGATCCACCAGACCAGCGAATACCGCGACAGGTAGTCGCGGGCGTAGTGGTTCACCAGTTCGCTCTTGCCGATCCCGCCTAGCCCGTGCACCGCCCCGGCCTGACCGACCACCACACCCACGTCGTCGCCGCCGAGCTGGTCTGCCAGCACCCGCAGGTCACGGCCCAGGAACACCGCCGACTGCCGCGGCAGGTTGTGCACCACCGCACCGGCCGCCGCCGACTGCGGGGGCGGCAACCCGCCGGCGTCCACACCGATGTTGGTCTGGATGTTGCCCGAACCGACCTGCACACCCTGGCCGCCGGTGACGTCGACGGTGAAGTCGCCGGTGCTCACGCCGGCGACGTGAAGGTATTCGTCTGGGTGTTGTGGGAGCCGATCTGCACGCCCTGGCTGCCGGAGACGGTCACCTTGTAGCGGTCGGCGCCGACCCCGGCCTCACCCAGGATCTGCGCCAGGTCCTCCCTCAGCTCTGGATCCTGCGACAGGGCCTTCAGCAGCTGGGCCCGCAACACCGCCGCCGACGCCTCGTCGTCGGGCGACTCGCCGACCTCGACCACGGCGGCCTCGATCTGATCGCGGCGGCCGGAGGCGAACAGCCGGCGCAACAACCGCCGTCCCACCCCCACTGTCGCGTCCGCTCCCGCGTCGGCGGCCGCGTCGGTGACCTTCTGCAGCACGGCGCCTCCGTACACACCGGCCGCGGCCGTGACGTACGGGACAACGTCCTGAACCAGCACTCCAAGATCAGCCACAGGTGATCAGCTCCTCGCGCAATGTCACCATCCGGTCTATCAGCATGTTGCAACGCGCGCGGCACCCCATCCACCGAGCGGATGACCGATTCCAGGAAGGCCGCCGCCCAAGCAGAGCCCCACCGCGGGCGTGGCGGAGGTCGCCGCTCTTCGCTGAGGTCAGTCGGAGTTGGGCCAGATGAGGATGCCGGGGCCGTCGGGGGTCTCGACCGGGATCCAGGCCTCGTCGACGTCGGCCAGGCGGGACTCGTCGAGGGTGAGCGGCTTCGGCTCCTCGCTGCGGCCGTCGTCGGACGCCCAATAAGAAACCTCGCCGATGACGCGGCGCAAATGGTCGAGCTCGTCCTCCGGCCAGTGGTAGTTCCACGTGCCGACGCTGTCCAGGTGGACCTCGAAGATCTCGCGGAGCTCGTCGAGGGCGCTGAACGCGGCCAGCGGGACCAGGAAGCCCTCCTGGCGGCCCTGGCGGCAGGCGGTGCCGCCGTACTGATGGTGGTAGACGACTCCGGTCGGTGCGGCGACGAGGACGCACAGGCCGGCGAGGCCGTCCGGGTCGAGGGAGACGTGCCGGGGGGCGCGGATCACCGGAGGATTCTCTTCCTTGATCGCCGAGTAGCGCCACCCCACCAGGGAAGAATCGGGGGATGCAGACATTCCTGCCCTACCCGGACTTCGTCGCTTCGGCCGAGGCTCTCGATCAGAAGCGGCTGGGCAAGCAGCGGGTGGAGACCATTCAGGTCCTGCGGGGTCTGACGGTCGAGGGGTACGGCTGGCGCCACCACCCGGCCGTGAAGATGTGGCGGGGATACGCCGAGGGGCTGGTGCGCTACGGCCTCGACATGTGCGCCGTCTGGACCGCTACCGGGCGCACCGACACCTGCGCGACGACCCTGGTCGCCGATCTCGGCCTGGGCCGTCCCATCCGTACGCAGAAGGAATTGGCGTCTTCGAACGAACTTCCCCCGTGGCTCGGCGACCCGGACGTCCATCGGAGCCATCAGTCGGCGCTGCTGCGCAAGGATCCGGATTTCTATCGGCCGCTGTTCGGCCCGGACGTCCCGGATGATCTCCCCTATGTGTGGCCGGTAGGTTGACGGTGTGACCGAGCGGGAGATCCTGACCTGGGACGACTTCGGGCGGGCGGGGCGCGCCCTGTCCCAGCAGATCGCCGGCGACGGCTGGCGGCCGAGCCTCATTCTGGCCGTGGCCCGCGGTGGCCTGTTCGCGGCCGGCTCGATCAGCTACGCCCTCGACATCAAGAACCTGCACGTGATCAACGTCGAGTTCTACACCGGCGTCGACGAGCGCCTGGACACCCCGGTCATGCTCGGCCCGGAGCCCAGCATCGCCGACATGACCGGTGCCAACGTCTTGATCGTGGACGACGTGGCCGACACCGGCGAGACCATCAAACTGGTCCGCGACTTCTGCGCGGCCCACGCGGCCGAGGTGCGCACCGCCGTCATCTACGAAAAACCACACACCATCGTGCGGTGCGAGTACGTCTGGAAGCGCACCGAGAAATGGATCAACTTCCCCTGGTCCAGCCTCACCTGACAGAACCGATTTGCCAGAGCGGGCAGAATCGTACGGGTGGAGATCGCGGTTCTCGGGCCGTTGGAGCTGCGCGCCGACGGTGGGGAGACCGTGCCGGTGGCGGGCGCGCGACTCCGTACCCTCCTGCTGCTGCTCGCCCTCGACGCCGGCCGGGTGGTCTCGGCCGACCGGCTGATCGACGGGGTCTGGGCCGGCGATCCGCCCGCGGCGGCCGGGAACGCGCTCCAGGCCCTGGTGTCGCGGCTCCGTAAAGCCGGGCTCGTCATCGACAGCGGCCCGGGCGGCTATCGGCTGGTCATCGAGGCCGGCCGGGTCGACGCTCACCTGTTCACCCGGCTCGCCCCGGTCGACCCGGGAGCCGCGCTGGAACTGTGGCGCGGCGAGCTCGACTTCCCGGACGTGGCGCGGGCCGAGGCCGTACGGCTGGAGCAGTTGAAGGAAACCGCGCAGCGCCGGCGCCTCGCGGCCGAGATCGGCACGCGTGACACCGTACCCGAGCTGGAAGGTCTTTTCGCCGCTCATCCGCTCGACGAGCGCCTGGCCGCGCTGCTCATGCGGGCGCTGCGGGCCGGCGGCAACCCGGGGCGCGCGCTCGAGGTCTTCGAGCAGATCCGGCGGGGGCTGGCCGACGCGCTCGGCGCCGATCCGTCGGCCGAGCTCACGGCGCTGCACATGGAGATGCTGCGCGACGAGCCGGCGAAGGCGCGCGGCAACCTGCCGGCCGAGGTGAGCAGCTTCGTCGGCCGGGAGCAGGAGATCACGTACCTCCTATCTGAAATTCGGACCAATCGCCTGGTCACTCTGCTTGGTCCGGGCGGAAGTGGAAAGACTCGCCTTTCCGTCGAAGTCGGCGCGAAGGTGACCGGCGAGGTGTGGCGGGTGGAGCTGGCCCCGGTCACCGACCCGGCCGAGGTGCCACAGGCCGTGCTCAACACCCTCGTGCCGCGCGGCCAGCCGGTGCTCGACGTGCCGGGCCGGGTGCCGCTCGGCGAGACCCTCGACCGGCTGATCAGCGCGGTCGCCGGCCGCGAGATGCTGATCATCCTGGACAACTGCGAGCATCTGATCGCGGCCGCAGCGCAGGTGGCCGACGCCCTGCTGCGCGCCGCGCCGGGCGTCCGCCTGCTGACCACGAGCCGCGAGCCACTCGGCATTCCGGGCGAACGGCTTCGCCCGGTCGAGCCCCTGGCCCTCCCGCCGGTGGGTGCGGCGGCTGCCGTCGCTTCCGGTTTCCCAGCCGTACGCCTCCTGCTCGACCGCGCCGCCGGCTTCACGCTGACCGAGGAGAACGTCGAAGCGGTCGTCCGGATCTGCCGCGCCCTGGACGGCATGCCGCTCGCCATCGAGTTGGCCGCGGCCCGGCTGCGTACCCTCCCGGTCTCGGTCCTGGCCGACCGCCTGGCCGACCGTTTCCGCCTGCTGACCGGCGGCAGCCTGGTGTTGCCGCGGCACCAGACGCTGCGGGCGGTGGTCGACTGGAGCTGGGACCTGATCGACGAGCCGTCACGCCGGCTGTGGCGCCGCTTCGCGCTGTTCTCCGGTGGCGCCGACGCGGGCGCGGTCGAGCGGGTCTGCGACACCGACCTCGACGTGCTGGGCGGCTTGGTGGACAAGTCGCTGCTGGTGCTGGGCCCGGATGGCCGCTATCGCATGCTGGAGACGATTCGGGAGTACGGCCTGGAGCAGCTGGCCGAGGCCGGCGAGACCGAGTCGCAGCGGCTCGCCCTGGCCGCCTGGCTGATCGAACTGGCCGGCGAGGCGGACCCGCAGCTGAGGGCGGCCGACCAGCTGGTGTGGCTGCGCCGCCTGGGCACGGAACACGACAACCTGCACGCGGCGGTGCGGGCGGCGATCGAGGCCGGCGACGCGGCGACCGGGGCGGCGCTGGTGGCCCGGCTCGGCTGGTACTGGTGGCTGAGCGGCCACCGCTCGGAGGGCGCGGTGCTGGCGGCCGGCGTCTCCACGATGCCGCCGGGCGAGGCCGACATCGACGAGCTGGCGCTGGTGCACACGTACGCGGCGATCAACGGCCTGGAGGGGGCGCTGGGGCTGGAAGAGGTCGAGCGTGAGTTCCGCCTGGCCCGGGACACGGGCGCCCACAGCCGGTCGTCGCACCCCGCACTCCGCATGATCGGCCCCCTGTCGGTGATGTTCGACGACCGGAACGACCCCGAGGCCGGCTTCCGCATGACGGAGCCCCTGTTCGACGACCCCGACCCGTGGCTGCGCGCGGTGGCCAAGATGATGGTGTCGCAGCTGCGCCTGAACTTCGGCCAGAGCCCCGAGACCTCCGAGCGCGAGATGCGCGAGGCCCTGGCCGGCTTCCGGGCGATCGGCGAACGCTGGGGCATCGGCTTCACCCTGAGCTCCCTGGGCGACATGGCGGCGTCACGGGGCGACTTCGCCCAGGCGGTGACCTGGCAGCGCGAGGCGATCACCCTGGTCCGCGAGGTGGGCGTCCGCGAGGACCTGCCCCAGATGGAGGTGAAGCTGGCCCACCAGCTCTGGCTGGCCGGCGAGGCGGTGGAGGCCCGCACAGTCCTGAAAAAGGCGAGGGCGGCCGCCGAGGAGATCAACCTCCCCGAGGTGAACGCGTCGGTGGCCTACGGAAGCGCCACGTTCGCCCGCATGGAGGGCGACTTGGAAGAAGCCAGAAGAAGCATGGAGGCCGCCGTAAGCCTGATGCGCCACCCGGCAGCGGTGCCCCAGTTCCGAGCGATCACGATGAGCACGCAGGGCTTGGTAGACGCGGCATCAGGCGACTTGTCAGCGGCCCGCACATGCCACGAGGAAGCGATGGAAGCGGCCATGGCGTCCCGAGATTCCCCGGTGATCGCGGTGGTCCTGGTCGGATTAGCCGACCTGGTCCTCCGAGAGGGCAACCCGGGGAAGGCGGCTTTCCTGCTGGGCGCAGCCGACGCCGTACGAGGCGCAAAGGACAGAGCAGTCCCCGACGTGGACCGCATAACCGCCGAGGCCCGCGCGGCCTTGGGCGACACCGCCTTCGACGAGGCCTACGCCCGAGCCGCGGGCGTCACAGCAGCAACCGCCGCCGAGGCGGCCGGCCTGTCCTGACCATCCTCAGGCATCACAGTGTGACCGTCGTGGGTGCGCACGGCCGGCCCGTCCGGCCGAAGCGCGTCGAGGATGCGGACGGCGTAAACGGCGTCCATGCGGTCGCCGACAGCTTCCGGCGTCCACCACTCGGCCTGGGTCGTCTCCTCGCTCGCCGAGAGCTCGCCGCCGACGACCCGGGCGAGGAACATCATGGCCACGATGCCGCGGGCCATGTTCTTGTAGACCCCGGTCAGCCGAATCGGCTCGATGACGAGGCCGGTCTCTTCCAGAACTTCACGGCGGACGCCGTCCAGGATGGACTCGTCAAGCTCCAGCACGCCCCCGGGCGGCTCCCACCGCCCGTTGTCGCGGCGCTGGATGACAAGCATCCGCCCACGCTCATCGACCACCGTGGCCGCGACGCTGACCGAGTGGCGCGGGCTGTTCATGGCGGCACGTTAGCATGCTGTACACACGTGTATACCTGTTGGAGTTGAAGCGTGGCCGTTTCGGGCATCGATCCCGGCAGTGACCGGGCGGTCTACCGGCAGATCGCGGACGCCCTCCGCGCATCGATCGAGTCGCGGGAACTGCCGCCCGGAGCGCAACTGCCGTCGGAGAGCAGGCTGGTCGCCGACTACGGAGTCAGCCGGGTGACCGCCCGGCGAGCACTGTCCGTGCTCGTGACCGAGGGCTTGGTCACGGCCGAGCATGGCCGAGGCTGGTTCGTGCGGCGGCAGCCACCGGTCCGGCGTCTGTCCTCGGACCGGTTCGCCCATCGCCGCGAGGGAAAGGCCGCCTTCACGGTCGACATGGAGGCGGGCAACCGCTCGTTCACGGTGGACGTGCTGTTCGCCGGCCGGGCAAGCGTTCCGCCTGGGATAGCGGAACGCCTGTCGCTGGAACCCGGCGCCGACGCCATCGTCCGCCGCCGCCGATATCTGGCGGAGGGCCAGCCGATCGAGCTCGCCACCTCGTACATCCCGCTCGACATAGCCGAGGACACACCGATAGCGGAAGCCAATCCCGGCCCAGGCGGCATCTATGCGCGTATGGAGGACAAGGGTTTCGTCTTCGAGCGCTACGACGAGGAGGTGACCGCCCGGATGCCGTCCGGCGAAGAGAGCCGAGCTTTGTCACTGTCGCCCGGTGCCCCCGTGATCCATCTGGTCCGCACCGCCGTGGCGTCCGGACGAGCGGTAGAGGTCTGCGATACCGTCATGGACGCCGCCGCGTTCGTCCTGTACTACAAGCTGCCCGTCAGCTGAGCGCACTCTTTGCCCCATAACGCCGTTCTGTCGAGCAGCTTGTGTACACGAGTCGTCATGCTTACTTTGAGAGAAGGCAGCATGACTGCCTGTCACGAACGTGGGGAGGCGAACGTGATGACAAAGGCCGGCGACCTGAGCACCCGCCTGACGATCGACGCGGTAGTGACGCCACTGGCAACGCTGCTGTGGTCGTGGCTGTGGGTGTCCATGACGTGCAGCACGCAAGTTCCAGCTTGCTGATCCACAAACGACAAACGGCGGCCATGTCGGCCAGGAGCCGATCATGACCGCCGTTTCTCAGGTTGTTCCCGTCTTGTGCCCGAGGTCAGAGCGGCGAATATTTCCGCAGGCCGGAGCCTCGATCAGCGTCAGACGTTGTAGTACATCTCGAACTCGTGCGGGGTCGGGCGGAGGCGCACCGGGTCGATCTCGTTCGAGCGCTTCCAGTCGATCCACGTGCTGATCAGGTCGTCGGTGAAGACGCCGCCGGCCGTCAGGAACTCGTGGTCGTTCTCGAGGCTGTTCAGGACCGCGTCCAGCGAGCCCGGGACCTGCTTGACGGTGCCCCACTCCTCCGGCGGGAGGTCGTAGAGGTCCTTGTCGATCGGGGCCGGGGGCTCGATCTTGTTCTTGATGCCGTCGAGGCCGGCCATCATCTGGGCCGAGAACGACAGGTACGGGTTGCCCGACGGGTCCGGCACGCGGAACTCGACGCGCTTGGCCTTCGGGTTGCTTCCCGTCACCGGGATGCGCGTGCAGGCCGAGCGGTTGCGCTGCGAGTAGACCAGGTTGACCGGGGCCTCGTAGCCGGGCACCAGGCGACGGTACGAGTTGACCGTCGGGTTGGTGAAGGCCAGCAGCGAAGGAGCGTGCGCCAGCAGGCCGCCGATGTACCAGCGGGCCGTGTCGGACAGGCCCGCGTAGCCGGTCTCGTCGTAGAACAGCGGCTCGCCGTTCAGCCACAGGCTCTGGTGGGTGTGCATGCCCGAGCCGTTGTCGCCGAACAGGGGCTTCGGCATGAACGTGGCCGTCTTGCCGTGCTCCCAGGCCGTGTTCTTGATGATGTACTTGAACATCTGCATCTGGTCGCCGGCGTGCAGCAGGGTCGAGAACTTGTAGTTGATCTCGGCCTGGCCGGCGGTGCCGACCTCGTGGTGCGAGCGCTCGACGGTGAAGCCGACGTCGATGAGGCGGCGGACCATGGCGTCGCGCAGGTCGCTGTAGTGGTCGACCGGGGCCACCGGGAAGTAGCCGCCCTTGTACGCGGTCTTGAAGCCGCGGTTGCCGCCCTCTTCCTCCTTGCCGGAGTTCCAGGCGCCCTCGATCGAGTCGATGTAGTAGAAGGCCTGGTGGGCGCTGGTCTCGTGGCGGATCGAGTCGAAGATGTAGAACTCGGCCTCGGCGCCGAAGTACGCCGTGTCGGCGATGCCGCTGGAGGCCAGGTACGTCTCGGCCTTCTTCGCCACGTTGCGCGGGTCACGCGAGTAGGCCTCGCGGGTGAACGGGTCGTGGATGAAGAAGTTCAGCGCCAGCGTCTTCTGGATGCGGAACGGGTCGATGAAGGCCGTGGTGACGTCCGGCAGCAGCATCATGTCGGACTCGTGGATGGCCTGGAACCCGCGGATCGACGATCCGTCGAAGGCGAGGCCGTCGGTCACGACGCTGTCGTCGAACGACTCGACCGGCATGTTGAAGTGCTGCATCACGCCGGGCAGGTCACAGAACCGCACGTCGACGAATTTGACGTCCTCGTCCTTGAGGTATCGCAGGAGTTCCTCGGGATTGGCGAACAACACGTCCTCCTGGCGCGAAAAATCGATACCGGGGCGGCGTGGTTCCGCCGCGTGGCTAGGCTGGCAGCGACGCTATGGGGTGGGAGTTGCCCCGGCGTATCCCAAATGTTTCTGCCGTGTTACGAACACTGTGAGTGAATCTATCGCGTGCCGGCCGGGGCGTGTGCCTGGTCACCGAAACCGCCCCGCGTACCCTTCACCCATGGCGAAAGGCGCGGCAGGAGCGATCGACCTCGGGCAGGTGGAGCTCGCGGGCTTCGGCCGCCGGCTGGTCGCGCTGGCGATCGACTGGGCGCTGGCCACCCTGGTCGCCACATTCTTCGTCGACGATCTGCGGACGAACCCCTGGGCCCAGCTCGGCGTGTTCGTCGTGGTGCACGCCTTCTTCGTGGGCCTTTTCGGACAGACGCTCGGCATGATGCTGGCGAAGATCCGCATCGTCTCGGTGGCCGACGGCGGCGCCATCGGCATCGTCCGGGCGCTGATCCGGGCCGTACTGCTGGCCCTGGTCGTCCCCGCGCTGATCAACGACGGTGACGGCCGCGGCCTGCACGACCGCGCCGCCAAGTCCGTCGTGACCAAGATCCAAAAGCAATGAACGGGGCTTAGGCGGTCGTACGCACGGAGCGGCGTTCGACAAGCGCAAGTGAGGACCGCAGCCGAGACTCGGCCGAGGACGGTGCGCCGAGAGCGTCCATGGCGAGCAGCGCCGCGCCGGTGATCGGCGGTACCGAAGGTACCGAGATCTCGACGTGCGGAGCCTGCCGTCGCGCCCCGGCCACCACCTCGTCGTGCAGCAGCGGATGCCGCGCCCGCAGCACCGATCCACCCAGCACCAGCGCGTGCGGCCGCCACAGCAGATCGAGCCGCCCCGCGGCCACCCGATGCTGGGCCAGGATCTCCGTCGCCTGCCGGCTGACCAGTCCGGCCGCCACCACGTCGCCGGCCGCCGCGACCTCGAAGAGCAGTTCGCTCAGCGAAGGGATCTCGTCGCGGTCGATCTCACCGAGGTGCAGGGCGATCGACACCGCCTCGACCGTGGGCCGCCCGAAATGGTCGGCCACCGCGGCGCTCAGCGCGGTCGGCCGCCCGCGCCCGTCCTCGCCCCGGGCGGCCAGGCGCAGGGTCTGATCGGCCAGGTCGTGTCCGCCGCCCCAGTCGCCGGAGATGGGTCCCAGGGCGACGAACCGAGACGTACGACCGTCGGCCGCCCGGCCCACGCAGTTGGTGCCGGCGCCGCAGACGACGGTGACCGCGTCGGGCATCGACGTGCCCGAGCGCAGAAGCGCGAAGCAGTCGTTGTCGACGAGAGTCCGCCGGGCCCAGCCGGCCGTCGCGATCGCCTCGTGCAGATGGCGCACCTCGATCGGCAGGTCGGCGCCGGCCATGTAGGCCGCGACCACGTCGACGGTCGTTCCGGGCGGAACCACCGAGCGGACGAGGTCGTCCAGGACGGCGATCGCCCCTTCGAGGCCCACGTTGTGCGGTGAGGACGTGCCGCCCCGCACGTGACCCAGCACCTCGCCCGAAGCCGTGCCGAGCACCACGTCGGTCTTCGAGTTGCCGCCGTCGATCGCCAGGTAGAGCGCGCTCATCGCGCCCACGCGAGGTGGTCGCGCCCGCTGGCGATGAGCCGGTCCGCCAGCGACGAGGCCAGCGAGTGCTGCCCGACCAGCGGATGGGCCAGAAGCGCCCGGTACACGCGCTCGCGGCCGCCCCGCAACGCCGCGTCGAGCGCGAGTTCCTCGTACCCCCAGACGTGCGTGACCAGACCGCTCAGATCGGGCGGCAGGGGGTTGACCGGCAGGACCGAGGGGCCGGAGGCGCTCGCGCGGGCCGAGACCTCGATGACCGCGTCGTCCGGCAGGAACGGCAGCGTGCCCTCGTTGCGCACGTTCACCGAGTGGACTGCCGCGTCGTCGTAGCCGTGCAGCGACGCGATGAGCCCGACCGCCGCCTCCGAGTAGTACGCGCCCCCGCGCTGACCCAATAGGTCGGGTTTCTCGGTGAGCGCGACGTCGCGGTACATCTCGAGCAGTGTCGCCTCGATCTCCGCGACCTTCTCGCCGCGCGTCGGGGCGCCGAGCGACTCCCGTACGTGACGGTCGTGCTCGTAGAAGTACGACAAGTAATAGGAGGGGACGATGCCGAGCGTGGTCAGCACGTGGTCGGGCAGGTCCACCTCGGCCGCCAGTTCCGGCAGATGTGATGCCAGAAGGTCGGGAAGCCGATCGACGCCGTCCACATAGGCCGCGCGTTCCCACGTCAGGTGGTTGAGACCGACGTGCTCCAGCGTGACCTGCGAGGGCTCGACGCCGAGGTGGCCGGCGAACCGCCGCTGGAAGCCGATGGCCACGTTGCAGAGCCCGACCGCGCGGTGGCCCTCGTCGAGCAGCGCGCGGGTGACGATGCCGACCGGATTGGTGAAGTCGACGATCCACGCGTTCGGGGCGGCCCGGCGCCGGACCCGGTCGGCGACGTCGAGCACGACCGGCACGGTGCGCAGGGCCTTGGCCAGCCCGCCGGCGCCCGTCGTCTCCTGCCCGACGCAGCCGCAGTCGAGCGGAAAGGTCTCGTCCGCGATGCGCGCCCGCTGGCCGCCGACCCGCAGCTGGATCAGCACGACATCGGCATCGGTCACGCCCGCGTCCAGATCGGAGGTCCACGAGATCTTCGCCGGATGCCCGTGATGCGAGAGTATGCGAGCCGCGAACGCGCCCACGATCTCCAGCCGGTCGGCCGCCGGGTCGATCAGGACCAGCTCGGTCACCATCGGCCCGAGACGGGCAAAACCATCGATCAATTCCGGGGTGTACGTGGACCCGCCGCCCACAACCGCGATTTTCAACCCTTGAATCCCGTCAGAGTGATGCCCTGCACGAAGGCGCGCTGAGCGAAGAAGAAGATGACGATGAGCGGCGCCATGGCCAGCACGGTGGCCGCCGTGACCAGATTCCAGTCGACGTGATGGACGCTGTGGAAGGAGGCCAGGCCGAGCGAGAGCGTCCACGCGCTCTCGTTCTCGCTGGTGTAGAGAAGCGGTCCGTAATAGTCGTTCCAGCAGTAGAAGAACTGGAACAGCCCGGCCGCCGCGATGCCCGGGCGGGCCATCGGCAGCACCACCCGCAGCAGGGTCCGCCATTCGCCGCAGCCGTCGACCCGGGCCGCGTCCAGATATTCGGTCGGGATGGTGAGCAGGAACTGCCGCAGCAGGAAGATGCAGAACGCGTCGCCGAACAGCGCCGGAATGATGAGCGGCCACAGCGAGCCGGTGAGGCCGTACCGGGCCCACATCAGATAGAGCGGAACGGTGACGACCTGCGGCGGCAGCATCATCACGCAGATGACGAGCAGGAACAGCGCGTTGCTGCCCCGGAACTTCAATTTCGCGAGGGCGTACGCGGCGGGAACGCTCGACAGGAGCACGAGGGCCGTCGACGCCACCGCGTAGATGACGGTGTTGAGCAGATAGCGGGGAAGCGGCGTGACCTCGAAGACCCGGATGTAGTTCTCCGGATGCCACGTGTTCGGCCAGTAGTCGCTCGTCAATGCCTGGTCGCTGGTCATCAGCGACAGCAGCACCAGATAGACGACAGGGGTCACGAACATGACGCCGAGCGCGATGGCGATGCTGTGCTTGGCGATCCAGGCGAGCCTTTTCTGCCTTTTCCATCGACGATCGAGAGCCGGCTCTCGCAAAGGAGCGGGCGCTTCGAGGACGGCGGTCACGATTCCTCCCCGGAGAAGGCCTTGGCCCGGCGCAGCAGGATCAGGGTGACCGCGAGAGCCACCACGAACAGGCCGATGGCCAGCGCGTTCGCATATCCGAGGGCGCTGTAGCGGAAGCCCACGGTGTAGAGCCACAGCGGATAGGTGAAGGTCGAGCCCTCGGGAAAGCCGAAGTTCGACGAGATCCCGCCGCCGACGGTGGCCTGCCCGCTGGCGATCGAGCCGGCCACCGCCGCCTGGTCGAAGTACTGCAACGTGTAGATCACGCCGGTGACCGCGGCGAACAGGACCACCGGGCGGATCGTCGGCAGCGTGATCGACCGGAAGCGGTGCCAGGCGTTGGCGCCGTCCAGCGACGCGGCCTCGTAGAGGCTGGACGGCACGCCGAGCACGGCGGCCAGGAAGATCACCATCAGGTCGCCGATCGCCCAGAGGCCGAGCAGGACGAGCGACGGCTTGGCCCACGCCGGCGAGTTGAACCAGAGCGGGCCCTCGATGCCGATCATTCCCAGGAAGTGGTTGACCGGGCCGGTGCCCGGCTTGAGCAGATAGACGAAGGCGATGGTGGCGGCCACCGGCGGCACGAGCGCGGGCAGGTAGAACAGCGTCCGGAAGAAGCCGGCGCCACGCTTGAGCTGAGTGAGCAGCATGGACAGGCCGATCGCCCCGATGATCCGCACCGGGACGAAGACGACCACCATCCACAGGGTGTTGCGGATCGACTGGAGCAGGAACGGGTCGTCCGCCATCCGCCGGTAGTTGTCCAGTCCGACCCACTCCGGCACCGAGAGCAGGTCGAACTTGGTGAACGAGAAATAGACCGCCGAACCCAGGGGATAGAGGAAGAAGACGGCGATGCCGATCAGGGCCGGGGCCAGGAAGGAGAAGGTCGTCAGGCCTCTCCGCAGTTTGGCGGCGGACATCGGCTATCCGCCCAGGGTCATGACGCTGTTGACCTGCTTGTCGGCGTCGGCCAGACCGGCGTCGAGGTCCTTGACCTTGCCGGACTGATAGTTGTTGAGGAACTGCCCGAAGGTCTCCTGATAGGCCGGCCCGGACGCGGACGGCGGCGTGGTCGACGAGTTCGGGTTGCTGAAGATGTCGATGAACGTCTTGAAATCGGCGTCCGACTGCAGGCCCGGGTCGGCGATGGCGGCGGTCGTGGTCGGGATGTTCTTCAACAG
The DNA here is from genome assembly GCF_050956135.1 of Actinoplanes sp. CA-131856. Lineage (GTDB taxonomy): Bacteria > Actinomycetota > Actinomycetes > Mycobacteriales > Micromonosporaceae > Actinoplanes. Next base: position 1,862,626 of record NZ_CP191849.1, read on the forward strand.
CCCGGCCAGCTTGATGACGGCCTGGTCGTCGGTGGTCAGATATTTGATGAGCTCCCAGGCGGCCTCGGGGTTCTTGGCGTTCTTGCTGATGCCGAGAATGTTGCCGGTGACGTAGCCGCCGCCGTATTTGGCGGGATCGCTGGTCGGGAGGGGCGCCACGCCGTACTTGAGATTCGGCGCCTGGTCCTTGACGAAAGCGAGGCGGTACTCGGCGTCGATGTTGATCGCGACCTGGCCTTTCTGGAAGGCGTTGTCGGCGCTGTACTCGTCACCCAGGCCGGCTCGGAACTTGGTGAGGTTCTCGTAGCCGTACCAGTCGACAAGGTCTTTCTGCCAGGTCAGCAGCGTCTTCCAGGCCGGGTCGGCGCCGATCGCGGATTTGCCGTCGTCGGTCAGCCATTTCGCGCCCACGGCCGGCGCGAGATGGGCGGCCGCGTTCTCGTAGAAGTCGTACAACGGCAGGAACCCGACCGTCTTCAGCGAACCATCGGGGTTCTTGACGGTCAGTTTCTTGGCGTACGCCGTCAGCTCGTCCAGCGTCTTCGGAGGCGCCGTGAGGCCGGCCTTGGCGAACAGATCCTTGTTGTAGAACATGCCGTAGGCGTCGGCCAGGAACGGCATCGCGCAGCGCTTGCCCTGAAATTCGGTGTACGAGCGGGTGGTCGCGTTCAGTTTGGTCAGGTCCACTTTGTCGCGGTCGATGTACTGCTTCAGGTCGACCCAGGCGCCGGAGGAACAGAACTTGCCGACGATGTCGGTGGAGTAGGACAGGCCGACGTCCGGGCCGTTGCCGGCGCCGATGGCCTGGGTGACCTTGGAGTCGTCCTGCCCCGCCTTGATCGTCACCTTGATCTTCGGGTGGCTGTTCTCGAAGTCCTTGACCACCTGGGCGACCGCGTCGGCCTCCCGCTCGGTGAAGAAGTGCCAGAGCTCGACGGTGCCGGAGACCTCCGTACCGGGATCGGCGATCTTGTTCTCTTTCGGGGCAGGCGTGCAGGCCGTGGCCAGCAAAGCGGCGGTTGCTAGGGCAAAAAGGGCATGGGGGATCCGTTTGTTCACAGTGGCCTTCCGATATATGAGGGGTCAGCTGTTGCGGATGTCGGTGAGCAGGGCTTCGTGAACCGCGGTGAGACCGGCGTCGAGCGCGCCGAGCAGCACCGCGTCGTCGTCGATGGCGGTCACGGCGATCTCGCTCTCCAGCGGGACGGCCTTCGTCATGGCCGCCCGGACCGCGGAGAGGAGCGTGACGCCGCCGGCCTGAGCGATCGGGCCGGCCAGTACAACCAGGTGGGGGTCGAGCACCGCGATCACCGCGGCCACGCCGACAGCGATCCGGTCGGCGATCTCGGTCAGAAGGTCCCCGCGAGCGTCACGGACAACCTCGGTGGGGGTACGGCTGTGGTCGCGGGCCAGCTCGAGCAGGGCCGGCCCGGCGATCAGGTCGTGCAGATCCCGCGGCCTTTCGCGGGGTGCGTAGAGCGGCATGTAGCCGATCTCGCCGGCGCCGCCGCGGGCGCCGCGCATCAGGGTCCCGGCCAGGTCGATGGCGAGGCCGAGGCCGTCCTCGCCCAGCCAGAGCAGGGCGAAGCTCTCGGTGTCGCGGCCCACGCCACGCCGCCGCTCGGCGATCGCGGCCAGGTTGACATCGTTGTCGACGCCGACCTCGGTGCCGAGCGCGGCGGCGAGTTCGGCCACGAGACCCGCACGGCCGAGCCCGGGCACGTCGATGTGATGGATCGTCTCGGTGCGCGGGTCATAGGAGCCGGGCACACCGAGCTGCACGTGCCGAACCCGGTCGACCGCAACGCCCGCCTCGTCACAGAGCTCAGCGAGAACGCCGGCGAGAGCGCTCAACGGGTCGGCGCCGGCTTCGGGGCGGAAGCTGATAGCGGACTCCACGCGGGCGCGCACCTGGCCGGTGAGGTCGCACAAGGCCGCTACCACCGACGGGGCGCCGCCGGGGGGAACGTCGCGGATGGAGACCGCGGCGGCGTACGCGGCCTCGGGGTTGATGTTGTAGATCTCGGCCGAAGGGCCCGGGCGGCCGCTGTCGTGGCCGGCCACCGTGACCAGGCCGGCCTCGGTGAGGCGGCGCAGGACCTCGGAGATCGTGGGGGTGGAGAGTGCCGTCAGCTTGCGCAGGTCGGCGCGGGTGAGCATGCCGGGGTCCAGCAGGTGTGCCAGGGCCGCGCTCGCGTTCATGGTGCGCAGCAGCCTGGACGAGCCGGCCGGACGGGTCACGTCGCCCTCCCCTCTTGATTGGCAAACTCTTTAACAGTTGGGCCGGACGTTAAGCCGTACGATCGACGGCTGTCAAGGTTTTGCGCACGAAAAAGGCCGGCACCGCTCTCGCGGCACCGGCCTGTCCGTCCTGCGGCGTCAGCGCGGGCGCTGCTGCCGGAACGCTCCCTTGCTGGGGCGCATGTTCTTAGGGATGGCGCCCTTCGGCATCTGCGGGCGGGCCATCAGCGCGCCCAGGCGCTTGTCGAGCGAGTTGACGTCCTTGCCGGTCAGATTTCGCGGCATGCGCATCAGCGTGGTGCGCAGCTTCTTGATCGGGAGCTCGCCCTCGCCGTTGCCGATGATGTAGTCGTACAGCGGCGCGTTGCCGATGACCTTGGAGAGGCGCTTCTTCTCCTGGCCCAGCAGGCCGCGCACGCGCTGCGGCTGGCCCTCGGCCAGCAGGATCACGCCGGGCTTGCCGATCACGATGTGCACCATGTCGAACTGCGTCGTCGACGAGGCGGCGGGACGCACCCGCCAGTCGCCGCGCATGTTTTCCACCAGGGAGGCGGCGGCGCCGGGCTGGCCCTCGGCCGCGTTCATCATCGCGGTGTTCGACCGCAGGTTGAGCACGATCACGGCGGCCAGCAGGGTGACCAGGATGCCGACCGGGATGTAGATCCAGCCGGCGCCCAGGAGCACGATGAGCACGGTGAGCGCGAGCGGGATGACCACGGCCGCGATCAGCAGCGGGACGAACCACTTGTCCTGCTTCGCGGTGAACGAGAACACCTGCCTGATCTGCTTCAGGCGCGTGCCGAACGACACCTTCTCCTGGGGTTTTGCCATAACCCGGAAGTGTAGTGGTGTGCGTACGCCTTACGTGGGGTGGGCGGTCTTACGTCTCCCGGAGCCGGTGGGACGGGTGTAAATAAGGCTCCTGCCTCATGCCCGCGGGGTGCCTTCGGGCGAAAAGTAGTCGGTGTTCCCGTCGAAGGAGGCACCGATGTTCCCGTACTCCGACCCGCACATCCAGCTCGACCTGCACCACCAGCGCGTCGCGTCGCTGATCGACCAGGCCTCGGAACGGCGCCGGGCCCGGGCCGCCCGCCCACGGCGGCGGTGGCGGAAGGCGGCGGCTCCCTGATGTCGTACCCCCGTGGGATGCTCGACCTCGTGACGGCGTACAGCGAGGTTCTGGTCGGGCGCGAGCCCGACCTGGCCGCGCTGCGCGACGCCCTCAAGAGCACCCGCTCGGCCGAGCCGTCGACCATGCTGGTCGGCGGCGAGGCCGGGGTGGGCAAGACCCGCCTGGTCGAGGAGTTCCGGCGCGGCCTGGTGGGCGAGCCGGTCCGGGTGCTCACCGGGCAGTGCCTCGAGCTGGGTGAGGAGGGTCTGCCCTTCGCGCCTTTCGCGGGTGCCGTGCGCGACCTGGTGCGCTCCGAGGGCACTGGCGTGCTCGACGGCCATCAGCGTGAGCTGGCCCAGCTCCTGCCCGAGCTCGGCCCGCCGGCGCCGCAGCGGGGCCTGCTGTTCGAGGCCGTGGCCGCCCTGCTCGGCCGGCTCAGCGCCGAGCAGCCGGTGGTGCTGGTCCTGGAGGACCTGCACTGGGCCGACCGTTCCACCCGCGACCTGATCGGCTTCCTGGTCCGCTCGGCCCGGCTGCCCCGGCTGCTGCTCATCGCGACATATCGCACCGACGAGCTCCACCGGGGTCATCCGCTGCGCCCGTTCCTGGCCGAGCTCGACCGGGTCCGCGGCGTGCGGCGCCACGAGCTCGACCGGCTCGACCGCGACGGCACGGCCGAGATGCTCACCCACCTGCTCGGCGCCGAGCCCGACCCGGGCGTGGTCGACACGGTGAACGAGCGCGCGCAGGGCATCCCGTTCTTCATCGAGCAGTTCGCCGCCTCGGCCGACCCGGCCTGCGGCGACATCCCCGGCAGCCTGCGCGACCTGCTGCTGTCCCGCGTCGACCAGCTGCCCGAGCCCGCCCAGCGGGTGCTGCGGGTGGCCGCCGTGGGCGGCACCAGGTTCGGCCACGAGCTGCTGTCCCGGGTCGCGGGCATGGACGAGGCCGACCTCGAGTCGTCGCTGCGCGTCGTGGTGGCGGCCCAGCTGGTGGTGGTCCTCGACGACCACGCCGACGGCGGCTACGAGTTCCGGCACGCCCTGGTGCGCGAGGCCGTCCACGACGACCTGCTGCCCGGCGAGCACGCGCGGCTGCACGCCCGCTACGCCCGCGCCGTCGAGGCCGAACCCCACCTGGTCGGCATCGGCCGCGCCGCGGCCGAGATCGCCCACCACTGGCACGCGGCCCGTGACCACCCGCGCGCCCTGGTCACGGCCAAGGTGGCGGCCGACGAGGCCGGCCGCCGCTTCGCCTGGGGTGAGCAGGCCCGCCTGCTCGACCGGGTGCTCGAGCTGTGGGAGGACGTGCCCGACGCCGAGACCCAGCTCGGCCTCGACCACCTCGACCTGCTCGAAGAGGCGGCGCTGGCCGCCATCGAGTCCGGCGACCACATGCGCGCGTTCAGCCTCACGCGGGCCGCCCTGGCCGACATCGACGCCGAGGCCGAGCCGCTGCGCGCCGGCCGCCTGCTGGTCCGCCGGGCCAAACTGCTGCGCACGGCCGGCAAATCCGACGGCCGCGCCGAGTGCGACGAGGCGTTCCGCCTCCTGCGGGCCGCCCCGCACAGCGTCGACCGCGTCCGCCTGCTGGCCGACCTCACCCACATCGTGGCCGGCATCGACCCCGACCGCGCGGTCGAGGTGGCCGAGGTGTCGAGAGCCGACGCGACGGCGCTGGGTGACCTCGACGCGCTGGCGATGGCCGAGATGGCGTACGGCCTGGCCTGCGCCGGCCGCATCCCACCGACCGAGGCCCTCCCGACGGTCCGCACCGCGATCGCCCGCGCCCGCGAGGTCGGCGACCTGCCCAGCCTGGCCAGGGGTTTGGTCAACCTCTCCGACCAGCTGTACGAGACAGGCGACTACGAGGCCTCGGCGGCGGCCGCGGCCGAGGGCCTCCCCGACGCCCACCGGGTCGGCGTGAGCCGCACGATCGGCGTCTACCTGCTGGCCAACCACGCCGAGGCGCTGATCGCGCTGGGCCGCTGGGACGAGGCGGACGCCCGCCTGGCCGAGGCGGCCCGCCTCGACCCGCCGAACACCCTGGCGCTTCACTGGCTGCGCCTGCGCTCCCGGCTGCGCCTGGCCCGGGGCCGGGACGACGCGGAGGCCCTGGTGAGCCGCTCGTTGAGCTTCCTGTCCCGCCCGTTCCTGGTGACCGAGGTGCGCCTGGCCATCCACGAGCTGCGCCTGTTGTCGGCGTTGTCCACAGCCACCCCGGAAACGGCGGCCGACCTGGCCCGGGCATCGTTGGCGGAGCCGGCGATGGGCACGCTGCCGCGCTACACGTGGGCCATCCTGGCCAACGCGGCCCGGGCGGCCCGGGCGGCCACCGACAAGCCCCTGGCTGAAGAGATCGCGGCGAGGGCGGCGGCGTTGCCGCGCCGCTTTCCGGCCGAGCGGGCCTACGCGGCTCAGACGGAGGCCCTCCTGCACGGGGGCGAGCCGGCGTGGCGGGCGGCGGTGGCCGCGTGGCGCACCGACGGCCATCCGCACGAGCTGGCCACAGCTTTGCTCGACTTGGCCGAGGCGTTGGCCGCCGACAGGGCCAGTTCGCGCGCGGCCGCCTTGATCCCGTCCCCGCGCGCCGGCGGGCCGGGGCCCGAGCTTCCACCGGCTGCCCCCGGGGCGTCACCCGCTCCCTTGGAGGCGGCGCCTGCTGCTTTGGAGGCGGTGTCGCCGGCTGCCCGTGGGGCGTCGTCCGCTGCTTTGGAGGCGGTGTCGCCGGCTGCCCGTGGGGCGTCGTCCGCTGCTTTGGAGGCGGTGTCGCCGGCTGTCCCTGGGGCGTCGCCCGCTGCCTTGGAGGCGGCGTCGCCCGCTGCCCTCGGGACGTCGCCCGCTGCCCTCGGGACGTCACCCGCTGCCCTCGGGACGTCGCCCGCTGGCCTCGGGGCGGCGCCGGTCGCTGAGCCGGGCGCGACGGAGGTGATCGCGGAGGCGATAGCGATCGCCAGTGCCCTGGGTGCCACCCCATTGGTCGAGGCGGCTGAGACATTGGCCCGCCGGCTGGGCATCCGGGCCGCCACCGTCCCAGCGACGGCCGGCACGGAGATCCTGACGGCCCGCGAACGAGAGGTCCTGCGCCTCGTGGCCGAGGGCCACAGCAACAGCCGCATCGCCGCCGACCTCTACATCTCCCCGAAGACCGCGAGCGTCCACGTCTCCCGCATCATCGCCAAGCTGGAGGTGGCCAACCGCGTCGAAGCCGCCGCCGTGGCCCACCGCCTGGGCCTGCTGGCCGACTGACCGCATTTCCCGGCCAAATCAGCATGATCCTTTAATGGATTTACCGACCGTTCGGTGGGAAAATAATCCATGCGATCCCGACAGCAAGAAAACCACCTCAACGTCATGCTCGACCACACCTCGGTGCGCCATTGGTCGCCTGATTTCCGTCGCGACCGCGAGCGCTGCCGGAGTGGGGTCGAGCGCAACGTCACGGCCAGAAACTCCTCCAGTGACGACGCGAGGACGAGCCCTTGACGCGGCGGCCAGCCGCGCCTCGATCGGAGTCGACTCGGGCTTCGGCGTCTGTCGCTACGTATCCCGCGACCTCGCCGGCGCCGTGGTCAGCTGCGCTGTCTGCCATGAGGCAGGCGCCGTAGGCTGCCGCTTTATCGGCTTCGCAAGCTGCCGGCACACATCGGGCCGGCCGCCCCTCCAGCTTCGCGGGGTGTCGTCACGTCGGCGCCCAACCCGCAGCCGCTCCGGCTCGCGGGCTGGTGCGCTGACATTGAACGGGCGGCCTATGGGGCGACATTGCCGTCTCGGAGGTGCGTGACAATTGGGCTGGATCGTCACGCATTAGTCGGGGCGGAAATAAAGGCGTTCGGAATGGGAACTGCGCCGACTGTGGAGGGCCGTCAGTGGAAAACCTTCAGGCCGATGATTCCTGCGATCACCAATAGGAGGGAGAGCACTCGGGGCAGACTGGCGCTTTCACCCAGGGCGAGAATTCCTACCACCGCGGTGAGGACTGCGCCGATGCCTACCCAGACGGCGTAGCCGGTTCCTACCGGGATGGTGCGCAGCGCGTAGCCGAGGCCGGCCATGCTGAGGAGCAGGCCTACGGCGAAGACGACGCTGGGGACCAGGCGGGTGAAGCCGGCGCTGCGGTCGAGGGCGATCGCCCAGACGGCTTCGAGCATGCCGGAGACGACGAGAACGAGCCAGGCCATGGCGGACACACCTTCTTCGGTGGTCGTCTTGTCAGGCCGGGTACGACACACACTCGTCCGGGATGTCCGCTAATGCGGCATCACCTCCAGCATGCCAAGAGGGTGCGCGCCTGGCAACTCTTTGCCATGTAGGTCACCGCGGTCGTGCCGGCCGGGCGGGTCAGGGCTCTTCTCGGAGGGTTCGCAGGACTCGGACCAGCAGGAAGCCGCCGCCGACCATCAGCAGGAGGCCCAGGGCGATGGCCAGGACGCTGCCGGGGCTCATGGTGGAGCTTGATGTGGAGGCGGTGGCGGCGGCTGGGGTGGTGGGGGTCGCGGGGTACCAGGCGCCGGCGTCGGTGAGGTCGGCGGTGGTCGGTGGCGTGGTGGAAGGAGGCAGGGACGCGGGGGTGGAGACGGGGGTGCCGGCGCCCTCGCCGCCGGTGGTGGTTGTGGGAGTTGGGGCTGGGGCGGTGGTGGATGGCGGCGTGGTGGGAGAGGTGGTGGCGCATGTGGTGGGCCGGCGCCACGAGCCGTCGTACGTGGTGAAGGTGTTGGTTCGGATGGTCATGGTGGTGCCTGGGCGGGCTGTGAGCTTCTGGGAAGCGCCGGGCGGCAGGCGCAGCAGGCGGTCGCCCGTCAGGAACACCGCGTCGGTGGTGGCCTGGTCGCTGTTGGCGATGGTGCTGGTGAAAGAGCCGTCGCAGTTGTTGTCGAAAGTGACGGTGGGGGCGGGGGCGCACTGCCTGGTGCCGCCGCTGTAGGTGGCGGCTGGGAGGAGAGCGGCGGGGGCGTTGGTGCCTTCGTACGCCAAGGCCGTGCCCCTGATGGCCTCGACCTGCGCGTAGCACGAGGGGACGGTGACCTTCAGGGAGAGGGTGCGCTTCGAGGCCGTGATCGAGCCGCGGTCGGTGGAGTAGACGAACGGGCGGGCGTTCGAGGCCGGGGCGCCCGCGGTGTACGAGGCCAGGGCGAATGTCTGGGTCTGGCCGGAGCAGAGCGGCTTCGTGGCCGTCACCTTCACGGAGCCGGACGGGCCGTCGAAAGCGTGACTGTATGTGGCGGCGGCCGCTGACACGCAGGCCTGGTCGGTGACGGGTGTGGCGGCGTCGGCGGCGCTGGGTGCCAGCGCGGCGGATGAAGCGGCCAGCAAGAAGACGAAACGACGCAGCACGGCCGAGCCCCCCAGTTCGGTCATGGCGAAATCCCCGAAAAATGAGATTAGGGGGATTTGTGCCGTGGGGCCAGGGCTGGAGGCGGCGGGAAACAACACACGCGGTTTCCCTCAGGAACGCCGGGAGGTGGGCGAGGGGACGGCGGCGCAGGCACAGCGAGGGCGCGGCGTGGGGCGAGAGTCGCGGAGAGAGGGGGCGAGGGGCGCGGCGGACACGACGATGCCCCGGCCTTGTGGGGCCGGGGCATCGTGGGACTTCGGTTACTTACGGGCGTCCAAAGCCTGCTGGTACAGGCGGCCGGCCCGGTACGACGAGCGGACCAGTGGGCCGCTCATGACGCCGGAGAAGCCGATCTGCTCGGCCTCCTCGCGGAGCTCGATGAACTCCTCGGGCTTCACCCAGCGCTCCACCGGGTGGTGGCGTGGGGTCGGGCGCAGGTACTGCGTGATGGTGATCAGTTCGCAGCCGGCCGCGTGCAGGTCGCGCAGGGCCTGGGAGATCTCCGCGCGGTCCTCGCCCATGCCCAGGATCAGGTTGCTCTTCGTCACCAGGCCGGCCGCTCGGGCCTGGGTGATGACGTTCAGCGAGCGCTCGTAGCGGAAACCGGGGCGGATGCGCTTGAAGATGCGCGGGACCGTCTCGACGTTGTGCGCCAGCACCTCGGGGGTGGCGCCGAAGACCTCGGCCAGCTGGGCCGGGTCGGCGTTGAAGTCGGGGATGAGCAGCTCGACGCCGCAGCCGGGCTGAAGCTTGTGGATCTGGCGTACGGTCTCGGCGTAGAGCCACGCACCGCCATCAGGCAGGTCGTCGCGGGCTACGCCGGTGACGGTGGCGTAGCGCAGGCCCATCGTGGCGACCGACTCGCCGACCCGACGGGGCTCGTCGGCGTCGAACTCCGCCGGCTTGCCCGTGTCGATCTGGCAGAAGTCGCACCGGCGGGTGCACTGGTCGCCGCCGATCAGGAAGGTCGCCTCACGATCTTCCCAGCACTCGTAGATGTTCGGGCAGCCCGCCTCCTGGCAGACCGTGTGCAGGCCTTCTTTCTGCACCAGGCCGCGCATCTGCGTGTACTCCGGGCCCATCTTGGCCTTGACCTTGATCCACGGCGGCTTCCGCTCGATGGGAGTTTCGGCGTTGCGCGCTTCGATGCGCAGCATGCGGCGGCCCTCGGGAGCAATAGTCACAGTCCCGAGATTACGCCTGTGGAGACCGCTGCCTAGACAGGGGCGACGAGGCTCACTTGGTGGCTCATGTGACTGCGCTCACATAACACGTGTAAATGCGCTTTCGCACGCTGGTCGCCTGCTGTTAACGTCCGGCCGACGGCGTTGACGGAACCGAGTACCACCCCGATCCGACGGTCGAGAGAGCCACCGGCAGCTGTGAAGGTGGCCCGTTCGCCGGGGTGCGAAGACACTCCCGAGCCGTTGTACGAAGAAGAGGCGCCCACAAGAGCAAGCAAGGGCGCGAAGGTGTGGTGGCACCGCGAGGATCCCGCTCGCCCACACCTCCCTGGGGCCGCGTTGCAGTCACCAGAGGAGGTCCCCGCCATGCAACGCATCCTCTCCACCCAGTTGGCGTCCCACGTGCACGAGACCGTGACGATCGCCGGCTGGATCCACCGCCTCCGCCTGCTCAAGTCGGTGGCGTTCCTGATCGTCCGGGACGCCGAAGGGCTCAGCCAGGTCGTCGTCACCGACAAGACGATCCTCGAGGGGCTGACCGAGGAGAGCGTCGTCGAGGTGACGGCCACTGTCACGCCCAACGAGCAGGCGCCGGGCAAAGTGGAGCTCACCGGGCCGGCCATCCGGGTGCTCAGCGCCGTGGGCGCGCCGCTGCCCTTCGAACTGCATCGGCCCCAGTTGAGCGCGAGCCTGCCCACCCAGCTCGACCACGCGGCGCTGGCGCTGCGTCATCCGGTCCGGCGGACCGCGCTGAGGGTCGCGGCCGCCGCCACCGAGGGCTTCCGGGCCGCGCTCACCGGGCAACGGTTCGTCGAGATCCAGACGCCGAAGATCGTGGGGTCGGCCACCGAGTCCGGTGCGAACGTGTTCGCGATCGACTACTTCGGACGTACCGGCTATCTGGCCCAGTCGCCGCAGTTCTACAAGCAGCTGATGGTCGGCGTCTTCGAGCGGGTCTTCGAGGTCGGGCCGGTGTTCCGGGCCGAGCCGAGCGACACCGCGCGGCACCTGTCGCAGTACACGTCGCTCGACGCCGAGATGGGGTTCATCGAGGACCACCGGGACGTGATGGCGGCCCTGACCCGGACGCTGTCGGTGATGATGGAGACCATCACCGACCGTGCCGGTTTTCCGGCGGCAGAAGTGCCGAGCGAGATCCCGGCGGTGCATTTCCGGGAGGCGCTGAAGATCGCGGGTGCGCCGGAGGAAGAGCCCGACCTGGCGCCGGCACACGAGCGGGCGCTGGGGGAGTGGGCGCTGAGGGAGCACGGGTCGGAGTTCGTCTACGTGACCGGCTATCCGATGCGCAAGCGGCCCTTCTACACACACCCGGACCCGGCCGACCCGACGTACTCGAACGGCTTTGACCTGCTCTTCAAAGGTTTGGAGATCGTCACCGGGGGCCAGCGGCTGCACCGGCACGAGGACTATGTCCGGGCGCTTGAGGGAAGCACGCAGCCGTACGAGGGCTATCTCGACGGCTTCCGCTACGGGATGCCGCCGCACGGCGGGTGGGCGATCGGCCTGGAACGGTTCGTGGCCCGGCTCCTGGGGAAGGCGAACGTCCGAGAGGTCACCGCGTTCCCGCGCGACCTGCAGCGGGTGACGCCCTAGACGAAGTAGGCGATCGTCACGGCGACGACGATCACGAGGGGGACGATCGTCATGCACACGAGGATCGTCCAGGCGATGGGGTGGCCGAAGTTCAGGACCACCCCACCGCCCTTCTTGGGCACGAAGACCCGCTTGTCCTGCGGATTCCGATAGAGCGGCATCAGAGCAGGGTACGCAGGTGCCTCTCGACCACGGGCAGCACCTCCGCGACTCCCACGTCACGGCCCAGCTCGGCGCTGAGCGAGGTGACGCCGGCGTCGCGGATGCCGCACGGGGTGAAGCGGTCGAAGTTGGTCAGGTCGCAGTCGCAGTTGATGGCGAAGCCGTGCTGGGTGACGCCGCGGGCGACCCGGATGCCGATCGCGGCGATCTTGCGGTCGGGCCCGCGGTCGTCGGCCAGCACCCAGGCGCCGCTGCGGCCCGCGATCTCGGAGCGGGCGGCGACGACGCCGAACTCGGCACAGACGTCGATCAACAACTGTTCCGTACGGCGGACGTACGCCACCACGTCGATCGGGTCGGGCAGCTTGAGGATCGGGTAGCCGACCAGCTGACCCGGCCCGTGCCAGGTGATCTTGCCACCGCGGTCGACCTCGACCACGGGCGTGCCGTCGATCGGCAGGTCGGCGGGCTCGGTGCGCTTGCCGGCCGTGAGGACGCTGGGGTGCTCCAGCAGCAGGACGGTGTCGGGCTGGCTGCCCTCCACCACGGCGTCGTGCAGGCGGCGCTGCTCGTCCCAGGCCTCGCGGTAGTCGACGAGCCCCCGGCGCAGCACGGTGAGCGTGGGTGTTGTCACGCCCCAACCGTACTGCTGCCACTACCTATCGATGGGATCCACACCTGGCCGAATGCGCCACACCAGGGCGTCCTCGACGTGTTCGGGCTTGCCGAGCAGGTCGGTCGCGGTGACCTCCACCGCCTGGCGGTAGAGCGGTCCCTCGGGTCCCGTGATCTCGCCGTCGGGCAGGAAGACCGCCGTGACGCCCCACCGCTGGAAGTCGGCGCGGGCCGACGCGCGGTCCCAGTTGTCCAGGTCGGCGATATATCCGTACAGCGCCGCCCGCAGGAACAACCAGTCGGTAGCGCGCGGGATCGCGCCGATCCGGCCCTTGCCCTCCTTGCCCTGCACGTCGGGGCCGAGGAAGTAGCCGTCGGGGATCCGGAACCCCTCGCCGCCGCGGGCCATCGTGTACGCCTGCCAGCGCTGGCCGTCGGCCGCCACGTTGATCGCGAACGGCAGCGCGCTGATCACGCCGCCGTCGGTCGTGTAGTCCTTCCAGGCGCCGCTGCTGATGAACTTCGGCTCGGCCGCCCGCTCGCGGTAGAGCAGCGGCAGCGGGTAGATCGGCACGAGCGCCAGCGCCAGGGCCACGGTCAGCGCCTTGCGGTGTGACGAGGCCATCAGCCGGTCGGTGATCAGCGCCAGCACCACCGCGAACACCCCGACCAGCACCAGCGCGAACCGCAACGGCAAGGCCGCGTCGAACAACGGCAACTTCTGGAGCAGCGCGTACGGCAACGGGAGCGGCGTCTCCGTGTCGAGGAACCGCAGCCGCGGCCCGAGCGCCACCACGAAGAAGACCACGCCGACCACGATCAGGGCCCGCAGGGTCGCGCGCCGGGCCACGTCGGCCCGCCGCCACAGCAGGACCAGCGACACCACGACCAGGGCGATCAGGGGCAGGCCGAAGAACGACGTCTCCTCCGTCGGGTTCGGCGCCAGGTCACTGCCGAGGCCCAGCCCGGCCGCGATGCTGCGGTCGGCGTAGGCGAAGAACGCCGCGAGGTCCTCGGAGTAGTGCCGCTGGTTGAAACCCGTGCCCTTGAAGGTCTGCGGACCGGCGAAGTGCATGTAGAGGGGGTACGCCAGCAGCGCGCCGGCCACCACGGCGGTGAGCGCGAGGCTGCCCAGGAACGTCGGCAGCAGCTTGCGCGTCTCGGCCCGGTTCGGCTTGGCGAGCGCCCACGTCACCGCGAAGACCGCGCCCGCCAGGGCCGTGAAGAACAGCCCCTCGGCGGCGATCGAGAAGCCGACCGCGAGCATCACACCCAGGAGCAGCCCGTTGCGGATCCAGTGGCGCTGGTCGCGCATGCGCAGCAGCTGCCAGAGCACCAGCGGGGCGATCCAGCCCGAGGTCCAGTTGAGGTGGCCGTTGGCGTGCGAGATGAAGCCGGGCGCGAACCCGGCGAACAGTCCGCCGACCGCGGCCGCGACCCGGTTCGCGGTCACCCAGCGGCCCAGGAACAGGTACCAGGCGAAGGCCGAGCCGGCCAGGTTGAGCGTGAGGACGGTGACGAAGGTGATCTGCGGCCCGGCCAGCATGGTGAGCGGGGCAAACAGGATCGCGTACACCGTGATCGACGTGTTGGCGGCCAGGTTGACACCGTCCGGCGCGTTCAGCAGGTCGGTGAAGAACGGATCACCGCCGTGCTGGAGCAGGTGTACGCCATAGGACAGCACCCACTCGAAGAAGGCCTGGTCGCCGACGTTGTCGGCGACCGCGTGCCGGTAGGGGTCGCTCCAGAGGCCGGAGGTGACGTAGAGCGCGAGGGCGAGGGCGGCGAGGGCGACCAGCAGATGAGCGCGGAGGCGACCCGTCGCCGCTCGGGCGTCGGGCGCGGCCGGCCGGTCTGCTGCGGCTGGGGTGGTGGGGGCGGCGACGGACATCAGCCGCAGGTTAGCAAGGGCTCGCCGTCGATCAGTGCGATGCCGCCGCTTCCTGGCCCAGGGCCGCGCGCAGGGCCGACGCAACTGTCGGATATGTCCACTGGAATCCGGCTCTTTCCAGCACGGCCGGGACGACCCGCTGGTTGCGGCGGGCCTCGCCGCCCAGCTCGCCGACCGCGAGATCCATGGCCGGGCCGGGCACGAAGAACAACGCCGGTCGATGCAGGATGCCGGCCAGGGTGCGGGTGAACTCGGCGTTGGTGACGAGCTCGGGGCCGACCAGGTTGACCGGGCCGGCGATGTCGTCGCGCTCCATGAGGAACTCGACCGCGCCGAACCAGTCGGCCAGCGCGATCCACGGCATCCACTGCTTGCCGCTGCCGAGCTTCGCGCCGGCGCCGAGCTTGAACAGCGGCAGCAGCGGCTTGAGGATGCTGCCGTCCTTGTCCAGGGAGGGCGCGGTGCGCAGCAGCACGAGCCGGGTGCCGGCGTCCTCGGCCGGGCGGGCGGCGGCCTCCCAGACCCGGCACAGGTCGGCCAGGAAGGTGGTGCCGGCCGGCGCCTCCTCGGTGACCGGGGTGTCGCCGGTGTCGCCGTACCAGCCGGCGCCGGAGGCCTGGAGCAGGGTGCGCGGCCGGTCGGCCTCGGGGAGCAGGCGGATCACGCGGGCGATGGTGCCGGTGGTGTCGACCCGGCTCGACCGCAGCACGCTCTTGTAGCGGGCGGTCCAGCGCTTGTCACCGATGTTGGCGCCGGCCAGGTTGATCACCACGTCGTGGCCGGCCACCACCGCGGGGTCGAGCTGACCCTGCGAGGGCTGCCACGTCGCCTCGCCGGGCTTCTCGGTGGGCCGGCGGACCAGCCGGGTGACGTCGTGCCCGGCGTCGCGCAGGCGCTGCGCGAGCGGCGTGCCGAGATAACCGGACGCGCCGGCCATGAGGATCCGCATGCCTTCGATTGTGCCCCGTCTCGAACCCGTTCAAAACGCGAAAAGGCCCGCTCGATCACGAGCGGGCCTTTTCGGTGACTAATTACGCGAGACCGAGGTCTCCCTCGAAGTGGCCACCCTCGAGGCGCTCCTTCAGCGTGACCAGGAAGCGGGCGGCGTCGGCGCCGTCCACGATCCGGTGGTCGTAGCTCAGGGCCAGGTAGACCATCGAGCGCGGAACGATGATCTCGCCGAGCTCGGGGTCGCTCACGACCACGGCCCGCTTGACCACCGAGCCGGTGCCGAGGATGCCGACCTGCGGCTGGTTGATGATCGGCGTGTCGAAGAGCGCGCCCCGGCTGCCCGTGTTGGTCAGCGTGAACGTGCCGCCCGAGATCTCGTCCGGGCCGATCTTGTTGTTCCGGGTGCGGTCGGCGACGTCGGCGATCCGCTTGGCCAGGCCGGCCAGGTTGAGGTCGCCGGCGTCCTTGATCACCGGAACGATCAGGCCCTTGGGGGTGTCGACCGCGATGCCGAGGTGCTCGGTGTCGTGGTACGTGACGGTGCCCGCCTCGAGGTCGATCGAGGAGTTGACCACCGGGTGCTGGCGCAGCGCCTCGACCGCGGCCAGGGCGAAGAACGGCAGGAAGCTGAGCTTGACGCCGTTCTTGGCCAGGAAGTCGGCCTTGGCCTTGTTCCGCAGCTGGGCGATCTTGGTGACGTCCACCTCGACCACAGTGGTGAGCTGGGCCGAGATCTGCAGCGACTCGACCATGCGACGGGCGATCGTCGCGCGGGTGCGGGTCAGCTTCTCGGTGCGGCCACGCAGCGGGCTCGGCGCCGGGGTGGCCGGCTTCGCGGCCGGGGCCTTCGCCGCGGGAGCAGCCGGGGCCGGAGCGGCCTTGGCGGCGGCGGCCTTCTCGGCGGCGTCGATGACGTCCTGCTTGCGGATGCGGCCGCCGACGCCGGTGCCGGTCAGGGTCGACAGGTCGACGCCCTTCTCGGCGGCCAGCTTGCGCACCAGCGGGGTCACGTAGCCGGCGTCGCCGGCGCCGTTGGCCTGCACGGTCTCGCGGGACGGGCTCGACGTCGGGGCCGGCGGCTCCGCGTTGCGCTCGGCCGCGACCGGGTCCTTGGCCACCTCGGCCTCGGGGGCCGGGTCGGCGTACGACTCGCCACCCGAACCGAAGTCCGGAGCCGGCTTCGACTCGATCTTCGGCGCGGCCGGCTGCTGAGGCGCCGGGGACTCCTTGGGCTTCTCGGGCGCCGGGGCCGGCTTCGCGTCGGCGGATCCGATGATCGCGAGGTCGGCGCCGACGTCGGCGGTCTCGTCCTCCTGGACCTTGATCTCGAGGACCGTGCCGGCGACCGGCGACGGGATCTCGGTGTCCACCTTGTCGGTGGAGACCTCGAGCAGCGGCTCGTCGACCTCGATGGTGTCGCCGACCTGCTTGAGCCAGCGGGTGACGGTGCCCTCGGTGACGCTTTCGCCGAGCGCGGGCATCTTGACCGCGGTGCCACCGGACGACGACGAGGCCGTCTGCGGCGCCGGCTGCTCCTGCTCGACCGGCTTCTCGGTCGAGGGGGTGGTCGGCGCGGCGGGCTCCGGCTCGGGCGCCTGCTCCTGCTGCTTCTGCTCCTGCTGCTCCGGCGCGGGGGCCGAGCCCGTGTCCTCGCCGTCGCCGGCGATGACGGCGAGCTCGCTGCCGACGTCGGCCGTCTCGTCCTCGCCCACGACGATCCGCGTGAGGACGCCGGCGGCCGGCGAGGGGATCTCGGTGTCGACCTTGTCGGTCGAGACCTCGAGGAGGGGCTCGTCCGCCTCGACGCGCTCACCCTCCTGCTTGAGCCAGCGCGTGACGGTGCCCTCGGTGACACTCTCACCCAGCCGCGGCATGGTGACCGATACCGGCATGTCTCAGTACTCCTTAACCACGTCTTTGACGACGATCAGCTGTGTGCGTGCAGGGGCTTGCCGGCGAGCGCGAGGAACGCCTCACCCAGCGCCTCGTTCTGCGTGGGGTGGGCGTGGACCAGCTGCGCGACCTCCTCGGGGAAGGCCTCCCAGTTGTAGATCAGCTGGGCTTCGCCGACCAGCTCACCCATGCGGGCGCCGACCATGTGCACGCCGAGCACCGGGCCGTCGTTGAGACGGACCAGCTTGACGAAGCCCGCGGTCTTGAGGATCTGGCTCTTGCCGTTGCCGCCGAGGTTGTAGTTGTACGACGTGACCTTGTCGGCGCCGTACTTCTCCTTGGCCTTGGCCTCGGTCAGGCCCATCGAGGCGACCTCGGGGTCGCAGTAGGTCACGCGCGGGATGCCGGCCTCGTCGATCGCGGCCGGGTTGAGCCCGGCGATCTCCTCGGCGACGAAGATGCCCTGCTGGAAGCCGCGGTGCGCGAGCTGGAGGCCGGGGACGATGTCGCCGACGGCGTAGATGTTGCCGACGCCGGTGTGCAGGCGGTCGTTGGTGATCACGAAGCCCCGGTCGATCGTGATGCCCTGCTGCTCGTAGCCGAGGTTGGCGGTCGTCGGGCCGCGGCCGACCGCGACCAGCAGCACCTCGGCCTCGACGGTCTCGCCGCCGGCGATGGTCGCGCGCACGCCGTTCTCGGTGTGCTCGACCTTCTCGAACGGCTTGCCGACCTTGAAGTTGATCTTGCGCTTGCGGAACGCGCGCTCGACCGTCTTCGAGATGTCCTCGTCCTCGGCCGCGACCAGGCGGGGCAGCGCCTCGATGATGGTGACGTCGGCGCCGAACGACTTCCACACGCTGGCGAACTCGACGCCGATGACGCCGCCGCCGAGCACGATCGCGGAGGAGGGCACGCGGTCGAGCTTGAGGGCGTGCTCGCTGGCGATGACCCGCTTGCCGTCGATCTCGAGACCCGGGATCGACCGGGAGTACGAGCCGGTGGCCAGGATGACGTTGCGGCCGGTGTAGCGCTGGCCGTTCACCTCGACGGTGTCCTTGCCGACGAGCTTGCCCTCGCCGGAGACGATCGTGATCTTGTCCTGCTTCAGCAGACCGGTCAGACCCTTGTACAGACGGGAGACGACACCGTCCTTGTACGCGTTCACGCCCGCCATGTCGATGCCGACCAGGTCGGCCTTGACCCCGAACTGCTCGCTCTCGCGGGTCTGGTCGGCGATCTCGGCCGCGTGCAGCAGCGCCTTGGTCGGGATGCAGCCGCGGTGCAGGCACGTGCCGCCCAGCTCGGCCTTGTCGATCAGCGCGACGGAAAGATTGAGCTCGGCCGCGCGCAGGGCGGCAGCATAGCCGCCGCTACCGGCGCCGAGAATGACGATGTCGAAGTTTCCGCCGTTCGGCTGGCTCACGTTGACTCCAGTGTTCGCGTCGTTGCCATGCGGGTCACACAATGGAAACGGTCACAGTATGTCCAGGCCATCTTGTCACTTGTGGAACCGATCGATGCAGCCAGGTTCCCCACAGTCATGCCCGCTCGACGTACTCTTGCGACACACGAGAGCGTGAGGAGCGGGTGTTGGCCTGGTTTCGGCGGAGCCGGGAGCCGCGTCGGGCGGCCGGCCGGCCGGTTGACCGTGCCGATCTTGAGTATCTCGCGGAGTTCGTCCGCAGTCGTCGCGGGGTCGAGGCGTTCATCGAGCCTCGCACCACGGTGACCGAGACCACCGTATTGCTTGTGGCACACGACGGCGAGTGGACCCGCCGACGGATCGAATCGCCCGAGATCGCCCGGAGATGGGCACACCAGCTGAGCCTACCGATCTACGACATCCGCCTGCTCGGTTATCCGCAGCGGATGCGCGATTACATCTCGCGGCAGAAGAAGCTCGGCCGCGATCCCGGGGGCTCCGGGGCCTACCGCCCCGAAACCCCCGCCTGATGTCTTAAAAACTCAGCTCAGGGCGTCGATCGCGGCCAGGAAGGTGCGGACCGGAACGCCGGTGCCGCCCTTCGCCCAGTAACCGGTGGCCTCACCGGTGTGGTAGCTCGGGCCGGCGATGTCGATGTGCGCCCACTCGACGCCCTCGGCCACGAACTCGCGCAGGAAGACGCCGCCCTGGAGCATGTGCCCGGCCCGGTCGAGGTTCGCGTTCGTCTGGCAGATGTCGGCGATGTCGGACTCCATGCCCTTACGGACCTCCTCCGGCAGCGGCATCGGCCACACCGGCTCGCCGACCGCGTCGCCGGCCGCCTTCACCAGGTCGATGGCGCCCTCCGAGCCCATCAGGCCGGAGATCCGCTTGCCCAGCGAGATGACCTGACCGCCGGTGAGCGTGGACGCCTCGAGCACGTAGTCGGTGCCGTCGGCGCAGGCCCGGGCGATCGCGTCGGCCAGCACCAGGCGGCCCTCGGCGTCGGTGTTGAAGATCTCCACCCGCTTGCCGTTGAACATGGTGAGCACGTCGCCCGGCCGGTAGGCCGACCCCGACGGCATGTTCTCGGCGATGGCCAGATAGCCGCTGACCGCGACGCCCGGCTTGAGCGCGGCGATGGCCAGCATGGTGGCGCCGACAGCGGCCGCGCCGGCCATGTCCGACTTCATCTCCCACATGCCGGCGGCCGGCTTGATGCTGATGCCGCCGGTGTCGAACGTGATGCCCTTGCCGACCAGGGCCACCCGCGTCGGGTCCTCGACGCCCTCGGGCACGTAGGTCAGCTTGACCAGGCGCGGCTTGGCCTCGGAGCCCTGGCCCACGGCCACGATGCCGCCGTAGCCACCGGCCTTGAGCTCGTCGAAGTCGAGCACCTCGACCTGGAGGCCGGTGCCCTTGGCGGCGGCCACCACGGCGTCGGCGAACTCCGGCGGGCGCAGCGCGTTCGGCGGGGTGTTGACCCAGTCGCGGGTCAGGCGCACGGCCTTGGCCACGGTCTCGGCCCGGGTCACCTCGGCCGCCGCGGCGGCGTCGGAGGCGTCCGGCACGTGGATCTGGAGCGCGGCGACCGGCTCGCGGCGGTTCGGCTGCGGCTTGGTCTTGTAGCCGGCGAACTTGTACGACCCGAGCAGCGCGCCCTCGAGGATGGCGCGCAGCACGCCGGGGGCGTCGGCGTCGTCCGGGAGCGGCAGGGCGAGCGCGACGGTGCCGCTGCCGGCCAGCGCCCGCACGGCGGCGCCGGTGCCCCGGCGCAGGGTCTCCAGGTTGGGCGCCGAGCCGGACGGCTCGTCGCCGAGGCCGACGGCCACGATCAGCGGCGCGCTGACCGTGCCGAGGGTGGCGAGCTTGGTCACCTCGCCGGGGGCGCCGCTCGCGCCCAGCAGGGCCAGCGTCGAGGTCAGCTTGCCGTCGAAGGCGGCGGCGATGCTCTCGGCGCCGGCGGCCGGAAGCAGGGTGCCGCCCTCGTCGGGCTGACTGTGCAGGCCGATGACGATGGCGTCGACGGCCAATTCGGCCGGGTCGGTGTCGACCAGGCTGAGGCTGGGCTGGCTCACTCGGGCTCTCCGCGGACGTTCAGGGCCGGGCGCCTCATGGGCGCACACCGGCTGGTTCGATGTGGGGTGTCCCCGCGACTCTAACCACATGCAAGGTCACGGGTAAGTTGACTCTCATGTCTGCCGAGGTCACCGACGCCCTTTTCCGGTCTCCCCTGCACGAGCGCCACGTCGCGCTGGGTGCCAAGTTCGCCGCCTTCGGCGGATGGGAGATGCCTTTGGAGTACGCCGGCGGCGGTGTCCTGAAAGAGCACGCGGCGGTCCGCGAGGCGGTCGGTGTCTTCGACGTCTCCCACCTGGGCAAGGCCCGGGTCCGCGGCGCCGGTGCGGCGGCCTTTGTGAACTCCTGCCTCACGAACGACCTGGGGCGCATCGAGCCGGGCAAGGCGCAGTACACGTTGTGCTGCGACGACAACGGCGGCGTGGTGGACGACCTGATCGCCTATCTGATCTCGGAGGACGAGGTCTTCCTGATCCCGAACGCGGCCAACACGGCCGAGGTCGTGCGCCGGCTCGCGGCGGCGGCCCCTTCCGGGATCGAGGTCGTGGACGAGCACCAGGAGTACGCGGTCCTGGCGGTCCAGGGACCGGAGTCGGCGGCGGTGCTGGCGAAGCTGGGGCTGCCGACGGACCACGGCTACATGTCGTTCGCCACGGCGACGCTGGGCGGGGTATCGCTGATCGACTGCCGCACGGGCTACACGGGCGAGCACGGCTACGAGCTGGTGGTGCCGTGGAACGACGCGGCGGCGGTGTGGGACGCGCTGATCTCGGCCGGAGTGCGGCCGTGCGGTCTGGGCGCGCGTGACACGCTGCGCACTGAGATGGGCTATCCGCTGCACGGGCAGGAGCTGTCGCTGGACATCTCGCCGGTGCAGGCGCGCTCGGGCTGGGCGGTCGGCTGGACCAAGCCGGCGTTCTGGGGGCGCGAGGCGCTGACGGCGGAGAAGGCCGCGGGGGCCAGGCGGACGCTGCGGGGGCTCGAGCTGACCGGGCGCGGCATTCCGCGGGGGCACATGGAGGTGTACGCCGGTGAGCAGCGCATCGGTGAGACCACAAGCGGCACGTTCTCGCCGACCAAGAAGGTGGGTATCGCGCTGGCCCTCCTCGACACCGCGGCCGGTGTGGCCGACGGCGACCTGGTCCAGATCGACATCCGGGGCAAGCGCGTCGAGGCCCGCGTGGTGAAGCCGCCGTTCGTCCAGCCGTCGGTGCGCTAACGCAACGACAGGACCACCAGCGCCGCCGCCGTCGACAGCTCGACGGCGGCGCCCAGGACGTCGCCGGTGATGCCGCCGAACCGGCGTACGCAGTGCCGGACCAGCAGCAGCGTCACCGCGAGCGCGGCCGCCACGGCGACGGGGGCCTGCCAGACATGGCCGGGCAGGGCGCCGGGGCCCTGCCCGGCATGGTGGGGCAGGGCGATCCCGGCGGCGGCGATCACGACGGCGGCGGTGACGACGGCCGGGAGCCCGACCGTGCCGGCCACGAGCGCGCCAAGGCCCTCGGGGCGGGCGGCCGGGACGCCCCGGCGGCAGGCCAGCGGGATGGCCAGACGGCCGGCGGCCCAGGCGATGATCAGCGCGGCCGGGTCCAGGGCGTTGATCGTCGTTGTCTGGATCAGCATCGTCGCGGCGATGGCGGCCACCCCGAACGGGCCGATGTCCGACTTTTTCATGATTTCCAGGGCCGCTTCGCCTCGGCGGTAGGAACCCAGGGCGTCGATGGTGTCGGCCAAGCCGTCCAGATGCATGCCGCGGGTCAGCAAGGCGGCGGCGGTGACGGTCACGGCGGCGGCGACCAGAGCCGGAGCGTGTGCCTCGCGGAGCAGCCAGAGCAGGGCGGCCAGGATCGCTCCCAGCAGGGCACCCACCGCGGGGGCGGCGCTCATTGCCACGGCGGCGGTCGCGCGGTCGACGCGGCCGCCGCGTACGGGCAGGACGGTCAAGGTGGTGAGGCTGAGCCTCAGGCCGTCGAGCAGTGTCACTCCGTGGTCGAGGCGGGTCCGGGACCGTCGGGTTCCGGCTCGGCGAAGTCGACGTCCTCGTCGTCGTTGGGGACGATCAGGTCGGAGGCGCCGCCGTCGCCGAGCTCCGCCAGCATGGCGGGGTGGACGGCGACGGTGCCGGCCAGTCCGATCGCCGTACGCAGCAGGGGCAGCGTCGCCAGCGCGTTGGCGCCCTCACCGAGGCCGAGGCCCAGATCGAGCACCGGGGTGAGGCCCAGGAAGTCGCCGCCCTCCTTGACCAGCTGGAGGCCGCCCGAGTCGGCCAGCAGGCACCAGTGCTTGGCCTGGCTGCCCAGGTCGCGGGCGATCAGGCCGGCGGCGATGCCGAGGGGGCCGTCGACCAGCACCGGGAGCTTGCGGGCGGTGGCGCCGAGCATGGCACCCACGGCGATGGCCATGTCGGCCCCGCCGAGCTCGCGGAGCAGGTCCTTGGCGCCCCGGGGCTCACGGCGGATGCGGTGCAGGGCGTCGCGGACGGCGGCGGCGCGGCGCATCCAGGACTCGTCGTCGTACGTGCCGCCGGGCAGCAGCACGCGCGGCAGGATGGCGACCGCCTCGGCCCCGGTGGTGGCGGCGGTGACGGCGGTGGCCACGGCGTCGGTGCCGACGCCGATCGCGGCGAGCACGAGCAGGTCCTTGCCGGCGTCGGCGGCGGCCTCGGCCAGCTGCCAGCCGGTCTGCAGGTTGCTCTCGACCTCGTCGGCGGTCAGGACGGGGTTGTCCTCCATGGCGGTCGACTCGCCGGTGCGGAGGATCGCGATGTCGGCTCCGGCCGCGCCGGCCAGGCGGCTCAGGACGCCCTCGCCGTTCTCGACCTGGGCCACGCGGCGCTCGACGTCGACGACGTCGTCACCGGCACCGGCGCCGCCGGCGTGGCGGCCCGAGAGCAGCAGCACGCGGAGGGACGACCAGGGCTGGGGGGTGACGGTGCCCTGGGTGGCGGCGGCGAACTCGACGGCGCCCACGAGGGCGCCCAGGCCGGAGCCGGGGAAGTCGACGGTGGCCAGGCGGTCGCGGGCCTCGGGACCGGTCTCGGTGTCGGGCAGGGGCAGGTCCATGCCGGGCTCGAAGACCGGGCGGGCGCCGATCGCCGGGAGGCTCATGGTCGGCTCGTCGAGCACGCGGGCCAGCGGGGTCGCCCCGGTCGTCCCGGTCGCCGCGGCTGTCGCGGTCGTCTCGGCGGGAGCGGTGACCGGGGCCGGCTGGACGACGGGCGGCTCGACCGGCGGTGGGGGCTGGATCGGCTCGGCCGTCGGCGAAGCCGGAGACGCAGCCGGCGGCGAGGCGATCGGCGTCGCCGCGACCGGTGCGGCGGTGGGAGCCTGCGCGGCCGGTGAAGCGGCCACGATGTCGTGGACTGTCGAGGCCGTCGGCTGCGGTGGGGTGGTTGTGTAATTCCGTACATCTGCTGTTTTGAGCCAGACGGCCTGGCCCGCGACGATCAGCGCAACCCCGTCGCAAGCTTGCGCCAAGGCCTGGTTGGTCGTGCCGAGAGCGTCGGCGAAAGCGCGGCCCACCGGCGTCGTCGGCACCAGCGTGAGGCCCACCTCGGGACTGACCAGCACGACACGCGCCTCGCAGTCACGGACCGCGGCGGCCAGAGCGGCCACGTCGGCCTGATCGTCGTTGGGCTGGCGGGCCGGGTCGAGCAGCGCCGCCACCCAGCCGCCCAGATCGTCGACCAGCAGCGTGTCGTCCGGCTTGGCCTCGGTCAGCAGCTCGGTCAGCCGGGCCGGGTCGGCGCCCGTCTCCTCGGTCGACCAGGCCTGCGGGCGGCGCCGCTGATGCGACTCGATCCGCTCCAGCCACTCCGGATCGTCCTCACCGCCCACGGCCGTGGCGACATATCGGACTGCGGGCGCGTCCGCCACGAGCGATTCCGCGAACTCGGACTTGCCGGAGCGGATGCCACCGAGCACCAGGACGCTGTGCCACCGATCATCGGACATGCCCCGTACCTTAAGGCCGGGGCGCACAGCGTGACGCCGTAGGGTGGAGACGCACCGACCGAGGACGTGAGGGGGCGGCGAATGCCGTGGAGTTGGCGGTACGAGAACGTCGACGGGCAACCGGTTGCCGGTCCGCCGGAGACGTTCAGCAGCCAGTCCGACGCCGAGTCCTGGATCGGCCAGGAGTGGCGGCAGCTGGCCGAGTCCGGCGTGGCGGGTGTCGTGCTGGTCGAGGACGACCGGGTGGACTACCGGATGAGCCTGCTACCGGCGGAGTGACGTGACTTACGAACCGGTCTACACGCGGACGCCGCGCAACGCCTTCATCCCGAGCCCGGTCTTCGTCGGCATCGTCGCGATCTTCGCGGTGAGCGGCTGGATGACATGGACGGGATTCGGCAACGTACGGGTCGACGTCTTCCTGTTCATCGTCTCCGGCTGGCTCGTGTCGCTCTGCCTGCACGAGTACGCGCACGCGCTGATCGGATACTTCTCCGGCGACCACACCGTGGCCGAGCGCGGCTATCTGCGGCTCAACCCGCTGAAGTACACGAGCCCGCTGCTGTCCATCGTGCTGCCGGTCGTCGTGGTCATCCTGGGCGGCATCGGCCTGCCCGGCGGCGCGGTCTGGGTCGACCACCGCTACATCCGCAGCAAGGTCAAGGACTCGCTGATCAGCTTCGCGGGCCCGTTCACCAACGTGATCCTGGCGCTGGTGGTGTCGATCCCGTTCCTGATCGGCGCGGGTCCCAAGCTGGTGCCGTCGCTTGGGGGGTACGCCCTGACGGGCTCGACGGACCACCTGGAGTTCTGGGCCGCGCTGGCCGCGCTGGCGTTCCTGCAGATCACCGCGAGCGTGCTGAACTTCCTGCCGATCCCGGGCCTCGACGGCGGTGGCATCATCGCGCCGTGGATGAGCCCGGCCTATCAGCGGGCGTGGAACCTGTTCGCGCCGTACGGCTTCATCCTGCTCTTCCTGCTGCTGTGGCAGACGAAGGTCGGGCAGTGGTTCTACGACGTGGTGTTCTGGCTGGGCGAGAAGATCGGCCTGTCCGAGGCCCTGATCCAGGTAGGGCTAGAGCTGATGCGGTTCTGGTCCGGCAGCTGAGCTGCCGGACCATCCGCTGTCAGGGCCGGCGGGCCGGGGACTTGGTCTGGGCGGGGTCGCGTTCGACGACCTCGTCCAGGGCCGCGTCGATCGCCTTCATGAGGTCGGCGTCGAGCTTCACGCCGGAGGCGGCCGCGTTGTCACGCACCTGCTCCGGGCGCGACGCGCCGATGATGGCGGCCGAGACGTTCGAGTTCTGCAGCACCCACGCCACGGCCAGCTGGGCCAGCGACAGGCCGGCCTGCTCGGCCAGCGGCTGCAGCTGGGCCACCGCGCCCAGCACCTCGTCGTTCAGGTAGCGCTGGATGAAACCGGCGCCGCCCGACTGATCGGTGGCCCGCGAACCCTCCGGCGGCTGCTGGCCCACCTTGTACTTGCCGGTGAGCACGCCCTGCGCGATCGGCGAGAACACGACCTGGCCGATACCGAGCTCGATCGAGGTGGGCACCACCTCGGCCTCGATGACCCGCCACAACGCCGAGTACTGCGGCTGGTTCGACACCAGCGGGATCTTCAGGTCCTGGGCGAGCTCCCACCCGGCCCGGATCTCCGAGGCGGTCCACTCGGAGACGCCGATGTAGAGCGCCTTGCCCGAGCGCACCACGTCGGCGAACGCCTGCATGGTCTCCTCGAGCGGCGTCGAGTAGTCGTAGCGGTGCGCCTGGTAGAGGTCGACGTAGTCGGTCTGGAGCCGGCCCAGCGACGCGTCGATCGACTCCATGATGTGCTTGCGGGACAGGCTGCGGTCGTTCGGCCCCGGCCCGGTCGGCCAGAACACCTTGGTGAAGATCTCCAGCCCGGCGCGGCGCTCACCCTTCAGCGCGCGGCCGAGCACCTCCTCGGCGCGCCCGCCCGCGTACGCGTCGGCGGTGTCGAACGTGGTGATGCCGACGTCGAGCGCGGCCCGCACGCAGTCACGCGCGGCGTCCTCCTCGACCTGCGAACCGTGAGTGATCCAGTTGCCGTAGGCGATCTCGCTGATGAGCAGGCCGGAACGGCCCAGATGACGAAACTCCATGCCCTGACACTATTGCCTTCTCACAGAACCGGCCGGGTGGCCGGCACACGCCGCTCTATCTCCTCGATCACGTCGCCCCGCTCGGAGTGCGTCAGCTCGACCATGGGCGCGCCGTCCCGCCCGAGAGCCCCCCACAGCCCGAACCGGTCGGCGACCAGGAACGCGGCCGGGTGGATGCGCACCTCGGCATGCTCCAGAGGAAGCACGACCTGCCCCGTGCGGTCGATGACGCCCTGCCGCCCGTCGCTCTCCACGACGGCCAGCCCCTCAGCGGTGAAGCCGTCGAGAGTCGCGCCGGTGGCGAGCACGGTGGCAAACCGGTCGTACCGGGCCTCGACGACGACCTGCCCGTCCGCGTCGACGGCGCCCCAGCCGTTCTCGTCCTGGAAGAGCGTGGGTCCGGAGGCCGGCCGTTCGCCGCCGATCTCCTCGGCCGTACGCGGATACGGGCCCCATCCCTCGGTGGTCAACCCGGTGATCGTGTCGAGGGCCAGCTCGATCCGCTCGACCAGATCAGGGTCGGTGCCCTTGCGCAGGTCGAGCGAGGTTTCGAAGTGGTTCACGGCTTCGAGATAGCGCCCCTGCTCGAAGGCGGAACGCCCGGCCAGCTCGTGAAGCTCGGCCAGCAGCCGCGTGGGAAGCTCGGGCGAGGAGGCTTCGGCATAGAGCCGGTCGGCCTCGGCGTACTCACCTCGCCAGTGCCGCACATGGGCGAGCCGCCCGAGCACGGTGGCCTCGAGAACAGGATCGCCGGCCCGGCGGGCATGCTCCAGACCTGCTTCGGCGTCTTCGAGGGCGGGGTCGAGCTCGTCTAGGAGCCGCTCGGCGACAGCACGAAGGCTGAGAAGGCGAGCGCGGACGGAGTCACGCTCGGCGTACTCCAACTTGTCGGTGAGGCGGTCGATGACCACCCCCATGGGGTCGATCTCCTCGATACGCTCACGCAGCGTCGCGGGATCAAAGACCCAGGGGTACGCCGAGAGCACTTGCTCCGGATCAGCGCGCCGATCCTGCGGCCCCACTTTGTCCCCACGCTGCCGAATGGGCACCGCCGGCACGCGAGGCACCGCCACGAGACCGGGCGCCGCAGTCGGCGCCGTTTCCGCGATCGCGCCCGCCTCCGCCGTCTCTGGGGCCTCGTCCGTTTCCGTTATTTCGGCTTTTTCCGGTGTTTCCGACTCTGTTTCCGCTGTCGGCTCGGTCTCGGCCTCGATCTCGCCGGCTGCGGGCTCCGGCGTCTCGGCTTCCGTCGGCTCTGGCGTTCCGGTCTCGGCTTCCGTCGGCTCCGCCGTTCCGGTCTTCTCGGCTTCCGCCAGCTCCGGCGCTTCGGCCTCCGTCGGCTCTGGCGTCTCGGCCTCGGCTCGCGTCAGCTCCGTGGGCTCGGCGTCGTCGGCCGTCGGCTCGGGATCGGTGCCTTCGACCGCCGCGACAAGCTCCGGCCGCGACTCATCGACCAGTTCGGCGTCGACGATCTCATCCGCGACCTCTTCAGCCGCCGATTCCGGCGTGGGCTCCAGAAGCTCGACATCGACGGCTTCCCCATCAGCCGACTCCGCCGGACCGAACTCAGCCGAAGGCGCCTCAGCCACCTCCAGCAGTTCATCGACCTCCGCCGCCACATCATCGTCCTCGATCTGAGCCCATTCGGGTCCCAGCTCGAACTCGATGTGCGTCGCCTCGTGCTCCTCAGTCTCCACGCCCCGGAGATCCCGCGGCTCCTCAGCGGCGGCTTCTGCGACCTGCTCGGCGGAAACGGCCTGGCCCTCATCGGGCTCCGCGTCCGGATATTCGCCGTCGACCCGCCCAGCGTCTTGAACCTCAACCGCGAGCGGTTCCTCCCGCAGCTCCGCCTCTGAAGCTTCGACCGCGTCTTGCGGCCCGGCCTCCAGAAGGTCGGCCGCGCCCTGCTCGCCCTCCGGCTCCGCAGCGGGAACCTCGCCCGCAGGCTGGTAGGCCGGCTCAGAGTCCTCGTGGCCGAAGGTCGGCTGGTCTACCTGCGGTTCCGCGTCCAGTTGATCGGAGACGGGCTGTTCATCCCGCAGCTCCGCAGCCGCCTCAGTCTCCGCAGCCGCTTCGTGCTCCTTGGCCGCTTCGTGCTCCGTGGCCGCTTCGTGCTCCGCAGCCGCTTCGTGCTCCGCGGCTGCCTCGGGCTCTGCGGCCGCCTCGGGCTCTGCGGCCGCCTCGGGCTCCATGACCGACGAGGCGTCGAACTCGTCTGCTCCCTGTTCGGGCGCATAGGGCTCCGGCTCGACCGCATAGGCGACGTCCGGCACGAGGGCTTGCGGTTCCGAGTCGAACTGGTCGTCGTCCGGATCGAGGGCTTGCGGCTCCGGGCTCAGGTGGTCAGCGGCAGGCTCGTGGGCCTGCGGTTTCAAGTCCACGAGGTCAGCGGCGGGCTCGGGAGCGTGCGGTTCCAAGTCCAGGTGGTCGGCGGGCTCGTAGACCTGCGGCTCTGTGTCCGTGTGCTCGCCGGAGGACAGGTCGGCGTCCGGCTCTTCCCACGGGTGCTCGAAGACGGCAGATTCTTCCCCTGAAACCGGCTCGGCTGAGGTGGGGGCGTCGTAGTGCTGCTCGGTTTCGGGCTGCTCGGCGCCAACCAGATGATCAGCTTCGGCCTCGACGGCGACGAGGTGATCAGCTTCGGCCTCGGCGGCGAAGGGGTGGTCGGCTTCGACTTCGGTGGTGACCGGGTGATCAGCTTCGGGCTCGGTGGTGACCGGGTGATGAGCTTCGGGTTCGGCGGCGATCGGGTGGTCGGCTTCGGGCTCGGTAGCGGCCGGTTGGTCTTCGTCGGGTGCGGTGGCGTCAGTGGCCAGTTCGTCGTCGACGGGTGGCACGAACCAGTTCTGGTTCTCCGGGGCACCGCTGACCGGCTGAATTTCCTCGGGCTGGGGCTGGGGCTCAGCCACCGGCTGCTCGATCATCGCCAGGAGGGGCTCCGGCGGCGGCAGCGGCGTGATGGCGCCGAGGCCGCTCTGCGACAGCAGCCAGCCGAGCCCGCGGGGCTCTTCCACCGCCGGCGCCTCGGCGGCCGGCGTCCCGGCGTCGGGTGCCTCGCCGGCGGCGGTACCGGTACCGAGCTCTTCGGTAGTCGCCCTGTCGATAGTGGGCGCCGCTGCGGCCGGGATATCGACGGCTTCGGCGACAGGCTCGGTCCTGGGGCCGGCGATCGGGCCGGTCGGCAGCGGCTGATCCGCGGGCAGCGAGGAGACAGGGCTGACCGACGGGTCGTACTGCTCGAGGCCGGCTGCTCCAGCGTCGGCAACCAGGTAGGGCGGTGCGGTGACGGGCTCCGGACGGTCGTACTCGATCGCGTCGCGGTCGGGCGTGATCGTCTGGTCCGGGCGTGGCTGGTAGGCCTGCTCCGGCTCGTAGTACTCGCCCTGCCGGAATTCGGCGGCCACCGGTCCGTGCGACGAAGCGCCCGCGTCGAAGTCTCCGGGAGCGGACACGGGGTGGACAGGTGAACCATGCGCTCCAGCGCTCGGCTGACCCGGCACCATAGGCGGCTGCACGACCCCGGAGACGGGCCGGGCCGCATCTTCCGGTCGCCCAGGTGAAGCGTGTGCGTGCGATTGCCCCGCGTACGGATGATCGCCCCAAGCCGAACCGGACTGCACAGCACCCGAAGCCGGCCACGCCGATTCCCCCGGCTGCGCGGGCTCGAAGGCGGCCAGCGCGGGTCCAGAGATCGGCTGGGCGGGTCCCGAGATGGGCTGTGCGGGTCCGGAGATCGGCTGGGTGGGCTGGGCAGGTCCGGAGGTGGGCTGGGCAGGTCCGGAGGTGGGCTGCGCGGGTCCCGAGGTCGGATGGGTGGGTCGGATGGGCCCGGAGACGGGCGTCGGGGATCCGGGTGCGGAGCCTGGGTAGGCCGGCTCGGGAGCGGGATATGCGGGTCCGGAAACCGGGCGAATTGGTCCGGAAGGACCAGTTTGTCCGGGAATAGTCGGTGAGTGGGCTGCGCCGGCCGAAGGCCAGGCTGGTTCACCTGCCTGGACGGGTGCGGCATACGGCGGTGAAGAGGCGGGGTTTGCCGAGGCCACGGGCTGCATGGGGACCATGGGCGGCTGGGCCGAGGCTGCGGGCTGCATGGGGACCGTGGGCGGCTGGGCCGGGGCCGAGACCGGATGGGTCGGGGTCGCCTGGGTCGGCGCCGGGGCGGACGTCGGGTGGACCGGGGTCGGGGCCGAGACCGGGCGGACTGCAGCCGGGGCCGGGGCCGAGACCGGGCGGACGGGGGCCGAGGTCGGGTGGGTCGGGGTGGGGGCCGAGACCGGGCGGACCGGGGTTGGGGCAGGGATGGCGGAGCCTGGGGCGGTGGGGTAGAGCGGGGCCGGGTCCGCGGGGCGCTCTGGAGTGACGCGGGTTGGCTGGGGGGCCGGGCGGGACTGGGCGGGGGTGCCTCGGTCCTGTGGGGCGGGGCGCAGGTCGAAGGGGGCGTCGGAGTCTCGGCCGTCGCGCTGGCCGGGGGCTGGGCGCTGGCCGGGGCGGGTGGGGAAAGCGTCGGCGGGGGCCGGGCGGGCGTTGCCGTAGGCGGGGGAGACCGGCCGCGAGGTGTCCTGCTGCTCCTCGTCGGGGGCGTGGCGGCGGCCGTAGTAAGCGCCGGCGGGGGTGGCGGTGGCCGGCGGGCGGGCGGCGCCGTAGACGCCGGGTGACGTGGCGCGGCCGGCGGCCTGCGTGGGGGTGGGCCGCGCGGGGGAGCCCGGGGTCGGGGAAGGGGCCGCGTAAGGGCTGGCTGCCTGGGGGCTGCGAGGGCCGGTCGAGGAATAGGGGTCGCTGGGTGGCTGGACGCCGGGTGGGAAGGGAGGCTGCGGCACTACGGCGGCCCGGAAAGCGTCGCGTGGGGGTAGGTCGCGCTGCTGGGCCGCGGGCTGCGGGGCGCCGCGCTGGGGGAGGTCCTGCTGCGGGGCGCCGCGCTGGGGGAGGTCCTGCTGAGGGGCGCCGCGCTGAGGGAGGTCCTGCTGAGCGGCGCCGCGCTGAGGGAGGTCGCGCTGCTGGTAGCCGGTCTGGGGCTGCTGTGAAGGAGGGGCCTGCGGCTGGTGGCGCTGCGGATATCCGCCCTGTGGCTGCTGGGGGAGGCCGCCCTGGGGCTGGTTGCGCTGTGGGAGGTCGCGCTGAGCGTGGCGCTGTGGCAGGTCGGCCGGGGACTGGGCCCGCGGGTCGCGCGCGGGGGCGTCCGGCTGCTGTGGGGCGTTCCAGCCTTCGCCGCCGGCGGGGGACTGGGGGCGGCCGTATACCGGGGCCGCGCCTCGGCGCTGGTCGGGGTGTCCGTCCGTGGGTGGGCGGTACGGGGCGGTGCCCTGGTCGGGGCGGGAAGCGTCGGGCTCGCGCGGTGGCATGGGGTGGCTCTGGGCGGGGCGGTTCCACAGGGGCTGGGTGCGCTCGGGCGAAGCCTGCGCCGGCGCGCCATACGAGCCGCCGTGCTGCGGAGCGCCGCCGTGCTGCGGAGCGCCGCCGTGCTGCGGAGCGCCGCCGTGCTGCGGAGCGCCGCCGTGCTGCGGAGCGCCGCCGTGCTGCGGAGCGCCGCCGTGCTGCGGAGCGCCGCCGTGCTGATGGGCGCCGCTGTGCTGTGGGCCGCTGGGCTGGTGGGTGCCGCCGTGCTGCGAGGCGCCAGGCTGATGAGCGCTGGCCCCGCCCTCCCAACCGGAGCGGGAAGCGGGCACACCCTGCGCGCGGCCGTGCGAGCCCGCCTGCGGTCCGGTGTATGGCGAGGGCTGTGGGGCGTCGTTCGGCACGGGACTGTGGGCGTACCTCGTCGGGGGTTGATCTTCGGGGCTGGACCATGATGCCGGTGAGGCGCCGTCCGATGCCTCGTAGACCGGGGTGTGCACGGCCTTTCGGCGGCCCGGGTCGCCCGGGTAGCGCTGGCCCGGGACCGGCTCCCACTCCCAGGTGATCTCGTAGACCCATGCCGGCTCGTCGGCCCAGGCGCCCCAGCTGCTGGCGCCGCCGCCCGAGGAGGAGTCCGAAGAGCCCCAGCCCTTCATCGGCGACGCTCCGTCACGGCGAGATCCACTTCTGGTCGTAATTCTGAGGCGGCCGGCCGGGGATCCGGGTAAGGTCGCCCGGCTTTCGTAAGGGAAAAGGGCACTAGGAGGTTAACGGCGTGAGCGGGACTGACGCCAGGGTGCTGACGATCTCTCCCGGCACACGGTCGCGGGCCTCCTTCACTACTTTCGGTGCTCTGCTCTGGTCGGGTTTCCGGCGGTACGCGACCTATCGTCAGGCCACCGCCGCCGGAGCGTTCACCAACATAGTCTTTGGCTTTCTCCGCTGCTACGTGCTCCTGGCCGTCGCGGCCGGAGCACCGGGCGGCCGGCCCGGCGGTTACGACACCGAGCAGCTCGCCACGTTCGTCTGGGTGGGCCAGGGGTTACTCGCCGTGGTGGGCATCTGGGGATGGACCGACCTTTCCGACCGGATCCGCTCGGGTGATGTCGCGGCCGACTTGTTACGACCGATCCCTCCCGTGACGGCCTATCTGGCCGCCGATCTGGGCCGTGGCCTGCACGCCCTGCTCACCCGGTTCGTTCCGCCGGTGATCGCCGGGGCGGTCTTCTTCGGTCTGCGGGAGCCGGAGCGCTGGCAGACTGTGCCTCTTTTCGCGCTCTCGATCGTTCTCGCGGTGGTCGGCTGTTTCGGGTGCCGCTATCTGGTCAACGCCACCGCGTACTGGCTGCACGACGCCCGCGGGCCTCTGGGGTTCTGGACCTTGGCGAGCGGCGTGCTGGCCGGCCTCTACTTCCCGCTGCGTCTGCTTCCCGACTGGCTCACTGTCACCCTCTGGGTGTCCACCCCGCTGCCCGGCCTGCTCCAGACGCCTCTGGACGTGTTCGTCGAGCGCGACGGCCCCGCCGTTCAGGCCGGTCTGGTCGCGTTGCAGGCCGTGTGGGCCGTACTCATGCTCCTGGCCGCCCATGCCGTCCAGAAAAGAGCGGAGCGGAAGTTGGTGATCCAGGGTGGCTGACGGCAACACGAACCCCTATCTGGCCCTGCTCGGCGCGAAGCTGCGCTCGATGGCCAGCTACCGGGCCAGCTTCGCCATGGAGCTGATCACCAACGCGGCCGGCACGGTCATCGACGTCGCCACCGTCTTCGTGCTGTTCGGGGCGGCCACCACGATCGGCGAGTTCTCCCTGGCCGAGGCGCTGATGATGACCGGGATCACGAGCGCCGGCTTCGTCCTGGCCGACATGACGGTCGGCAACATCGACGATCTTCGGATGTACGTCCGTAGCGGCACCCTCGACGCCGTCCTGGTCCGCCCGCTCGGCGTGCTGCCGCAGCTGGTCTGCATGGATCTGCCCCTTCGCAAGCTGATGCGCCTGCTTGTGGGCATCGGGGTGCTGGTCACCGCGGTCGCCATGAACGACATCGACTGGAACCCGGTCCGGGTCCTGCTGTTGATCGTCGCGCCCGTCTCGGCCGGGGTCTTCTTCGGCTCGCTCTTCGTGATCGCCGGGAGCTTCTCGTTCTGGTGGGTCGAGTCGGGCCAGCTCGGCAACGCTTTCACCTACGGCGGCCGCGACTTCGCCTCCTATCCCATCACGGTCTACGGCGGGTGGTTCCGTGCCGTCTTCGCGTACACCCTGGGTTTCGCCTTCGTCGCCTATCAGCCGGCCCTCGTGATCCTGGGCCGTACCGACCCGCTGGGCCTGCCGGCCTGGGCGGGATATTCCGCGCCGTTCGTCGCGCTGGCCGCGGCGGCGATCGCCGGGCTGGTGTGGCGCACCGGCGTCCGTCACTACCGGAGCACCGGGTCATGATTCACATGCAGGATCTGCGCAAAGATTTCGTCGTACGCCTCAAGGCCGGCCGCCTGAGACGCGAGAAGCGCACGGTCAGCGCCGTCGACGGGGTGAGCCTGGCCATCGAGCGGGGCGAGATGGTCGGGTACATCGGCCCGAACGGCGCCGGCAAATCGACGACGCTGAAGATGCTCACCGGCGTCCTGACCCCGACCAGCGGAGAGGTACGGGTGTGCGGGCTGGAGCCCGTACCGCAGAGAACGAAGTTGGCCCTTCAGCTCGGTGTCGTCTTCGGCCAGCGCTCGCAGCTGTGGTGGGACCTGCCGCTGGCCGAGTCGTTCCGGCTGCTCCGGCACATCTACCGGGTCGATCCGGCGGCCCACCGGGAGCGGCTGAAGAGGTGCCGCGAGCTGCTCGATCTCGACGCGTTCATGGACACCCCGGTGCGGCAGCTCTCGCTCGGCCAGCGCATGCGCGGCGAGCTCACCGCCGCCCTGCTGCACGGTCCCAAGGTCCTGTTCCTGGACGAGCCGACGATCGGTCTCGACGTGGTCAGCAAGCAGGCGGTCCGCTCGTTCCTGGCCGAGCTCGGCCGCGGCGGCGACGTGACGCTGGTGCTGACCACGCACGACCTGGCCGACATCGAGCGGCTGTGCCGCCGCCTGGTGGTGATCGACCACGGCCGCGTGGTGCACGACGGCACGATCGAGGAGCTTCATGCCCGGTACGGCTCCCGGCGGCGCCTGGTGGTCGATCTGGACACGCCGTTGCCGCCGGACTTCACGCTGCCCGGTGCGACCATGACCGGCGCCGAGGCGGACGGGCACCGGGTGACCTTCACGCTCGACGCGATCGCCGCCGGCGCCGCGGTGGCCGGTCTGGTCGGAGCGGCCGCGGTGCGTGATCTCTCGGTGGTCGAGCCGGACATCGAGGACGTCGTCGCGAAGCTCTACGCGGCGCCCCGCTAATGATCAGCGGCCGTCGGCCGATCACGTCCCACCATGAGGTCGTTGATCGCCGCCGCGGTGGCTCTCGCGCTGGTGGCGCCCGTGCCGGCTTCGGCCGCGCCGCCGGATCCCGCCGGCTGGTCGGTGGCCTCGGCGAGCGGCTCGGTCACGCTGCGGCGGGTCACCGCCCTGAAGGGCGGGCCCGCCACAACCGCGGTCGAGGTGCGGAGCGAGGGTGGTTTCGGTTCCTGGGCGTACGCGTTGAGCTCGGTCCAGGGCCTGACGTTCGAGGTCGGCCGCACCTATCGGATGACGGCCTACCTGCGTGATCCCGGCGGGGCGGGCCGGCGGTACGGGATGCTGCTGGCCAACGGGTCGTGGCAGCACCGGCCGGCGAAGGTGGCGGAGTACGTGAGCCCGGCCAACGCCGGGTGGCAGCGGATCACCCGCACGTTCCTGGCCACGGCGCCGGGCGCGGCCGACACCGGGCTCTATTTCGCGCTGCCGGCGTCGGGCGCGTTCACGGTGCAGATCGCCAATGCTTCTGTCCAGGCCGTCACGGCGTACACCCCAAGAAGCGTGCGAAGCGCGCCGACCCGGACCATCGGCTTCTCCGGCGCCGAAGGCACCGCGCCCGACGCCGCGGTCTGGAACCGGCAGACCGGCGCCGGCGGCTGGGGGAACGGGGAGCGGCAGACCTACACCAGCAGTACGGCGAACGCGCGGGTCGACGGCGCGGGGAACTTGAAGATCACCGCGTTGCGGACGGACGGCGGCGGCTACACGAGCGCGCGGCTGAACACCCAGGGCAAGGTGACGATCGCGCCCGGCTCGTACGTCGAGGCCTCGATCACCGCGCCCACCGGTGACGCCGTGTGGCCGGCGTTCTGGCTGCTCGGCGCGAACATGCCCAGCGCCGGCTGGCCGGCCTGCGGCGAGCTGGACATCTTCGAGGGCACCGGCAGCGAGCCCACGCTGGCCAAGTCGGCCGTGCATCTGGCCGGCCGGTCGTACGACTGGAGCGAGGGCACCACCGATCTGGGCGTTCCCCTCGACGCGGGCGACGCCGAGCCGACCTTCTCCTCTCGGACCATGACGGTCGGGCCCATCTCGGTCTGGCGCGGTGGCGTTCCCGCCTGATAGATTACCGATCGGTTATGAAAACTGATCTGGACGCCACCTTCGCCGCGCTGGCCGACCCCACGCGGCGCGCCATCCTGGCCCGCCTCGCCCGGGGCGAAGCGACCGTCACCGAGCTCGCCTCGCCGTTCGCCATGACCCAGCCGGCGATCACCAAGCACCTCAAGGTCCTCGAACGGGCCGGCCTGGTCTCGCGCGGGCCGGGCAACCGGCGCGCGCCCTGCCGCCTGGAGGCGCGGCCGCTGCGCGAGGCGGTCGACTGGTTGCAGGACTACCGCGACTACTGGGAGGAGTCCTTCCAGCGCCTCGACGAGGTTCTGGGCTCCCTGGAGGAAGAGTCGTGAGTGGTTTGGGCGTCTCGGCGCCCGGCGATCGCGACATCGTGCTGACCCGGTCCTTCGCGGCGGCGCCCTCGCGGGTGTTCGCCGCCTGGACCCAGCCCGCCCTGCTGACCCGCTGGTACGGCGCCCGGGGCTGGCATCTGGTCGAGTGCGAGATCGACCTGCGGGTCGGTGGCGCCTACCGGTTCGTCAGTGAGGGGCCCGGCGGCGACCGGATGACCCAGCGTGGCACCTACCGCGTCGTCGACCCGCCGCACCGGCTGCTGCACACCGAGCGCTTCGACGACCAGTCCTACCCCGGCGACACCCTGATCAGCCACGAGTTCCGCGCCGAGGGCGACGGCACCGTGCTGACCACCGTCGTCCGTTACGCCACCCCCGCGGGGCGGGAGCGTGCGCTGTCGTATCCCATGGCCCGCGGCATCGGCGAAGGATTCGAAAGACTCGACACTCTTCTGTACGGAGGCTCATCGTGAACTGGACCCTGGAAGTCGTCGTCGTCCCCGTCACCGACCTCGACCGCGCGAAGGAGTTCTACGCCGACCGGCTCGGCTTCACCGTCGACCACGACACCCGCTTCGGCGACGACGTGCGCATCATCCAGCTCACCCCGCCCGGCTCCGGCTGCTCGGTGGTGATCGGCAAGGGTGCCGTGCCCGAGATGCCGCCCGGCTCGCTCAAGGGCCTGCAACTGGTCGTCCCCGACATCCGCAAGGCGCACGCCGAGCTGGTCGAGCGCGGCGTGGAGTGCAGCGAGGTGCAGACGCTGGGCCAGAACCCGCGCCCCGTGCCCGACCCGCTGGACAACGTCGGCTTCGTCTTCTTCAGCGACCCCGACGGCAACGGCTGGGCCGTGCAGCAGATCTCCAGCCGCGCCTAACGGTGCTCCATGACGAGGACGGCCCAGGCCGGCTCCAGCGCCTCGTAGTAGTGCGGCACGTCGCCCGGGAACGACACATAGTCGCCGGGCCCCAGCTCCACCTGCTCGCCGGCCGGGCCCGCCAGGATCCGGCCGGCCGCCACCACCAGATGCTCGACGCTGTCCGGGATGTGCGCGGCCGCCTCGCGGGCCTCACCCGGCTCCAGCTCCATGACGTAGAGGTCGCGCCGGGTGTGCGCCGACCCGGCCGCGAGCAGTGTGGCCACGAAGTCGGCGCGGTCCGACTGCACCCGCGGCCCCTCGCCGGCCCGGATCACCCGCACCCGCGTGGGCGGCGGCTCGACCAGCCGGCTGAACGGCACCCCCAGCGCCACCCCGAGCGACCACAGCGTCTCGATGCTCGGGTTGCCGGTGCCCGCCTCGAGCTGCGACAGCGTCGACTTGGCCAGCCCGGCCCGCCGGGCCAGCTCGGCCAGCGAGATCCCGGCCCGCTCCCGCTCCCGCCTCAGCGCGGCAGCGATGGTCGCGAGCGGTGGCGCCGATTCGTGCATGTTCGCTCCATCGATCGAGTCGTTCGGTTTGACGAACGCGGCCGGTGTCGTTCAATATTCTGAACCATGCGTACGTTACAGCGAACGCCCCGCGCGCTGCTTCGCGACGCCGCGGCCATCGGAGCCGCCATGATCGCCGTCGGCGCTTCCTTCGGCGCCATAACCATCGCGTACGGCCTGCCGACCTGGCTTCCGTTCCTGATGTCCACTGTCGTCTTCGCCGGCGGTTCCCAGTTCCTGGCCGTGGGCCTCTTCGCCGCCGGCAGCCCGATCGCCGCCGTCCTGGCCGCCCTGCTCCTGAACGCCCGCCACCTGCCGTTCGGCATGGCGATCGGCACCGCCATGGGCCCCCGCCTCCGGGACCGGCTGATCGGCAGCCACGTGATGACCGACGAGGTGGTCGCCTTCACCCTGGCCGAGAAGGACGCCTCCCGCCGCCGTCACACGTACTGGCTGATCGGCATCACCCTGTTCACGTCGTGGAACATCGGCACCGCCCTGGGCGTCCTGCTGGGCGGCGCCGTCTCCGACACGGACGCCCTGGGCCTGGACGCCGCGTTCCCGGCCGCGCTGATCGCCCTGATCCTGCCGTCGCTGAAAGACCGCCCGACCCGCGTGGTCGCCCTGACCGGCGCGGTCGTAGCGGTGGCCCTGACTCCGCTGCTCCCGGCCGGCCTGCCGATCCTGTGCGCCCTGCTGGGCCTGCTGACCCTGCTGCGTCGCCCCGCGAAGGAGTCCTGATGCTGATCACCGCGGTCATCGTTCTGGGCATCGGCACGTACACCATGCGCCTGGGCGGCGTCCTGCTGCGCGAACGCCTTCACCTCTCCGACAGCGTCCAGCGGCTTCTACCCATGTCGGCCGCCGCCCTGCTGACAGCCTTGGCCGCTACCTCGACGATCATGGCCGGAAGCGACTTCGCCGGCGTGGCCCGCCCCGCCGGCGTAGCCGTGGGCGCCCTCCTGGCCTGGCGCCGGGCCCCTTTCGTGATAGTCGTCGTGGCCGCCGCCGCATCCGCCGCCCTCCTGCGCCTGGCCGGCCTGCCCTGACCCGAGCCGCCGCAGCCGCTTTTCGTCGGCGCTGCCCGGTTCGGCGGTGAAGACCAGCAGGACCGGCCCCGGGCTGCCCGGCAGCGGATAGGTGTCCCAGGCCAGGTCGATGTCGCCGACCTCCGGGATCCGGAAGGTCTTGGTGCCGGACACCCGCTCGCGGACGTCGTGACGGCCCCAGAGCCGGCGGAACTCGGCGCTGCGGATGCTGAGCTCGCCGACGATCGCGGTCGCCCTCGGATGGGCCGGGTCGGTCGCCACGGCGGCGCGCATCATGCCGATGTAGTCCAGCGCCTGCCGTTCCCAGTCCGGGCAGCTGCGCTGGCTGGTCAGCGTGTCGTCGAACATCAGCAGGAGCATGTTGAGCCGGTCGGCCGGGTAGCCGTCGGGGTCACCGAGCAAAGCCTCGGCCATCCGGTTCCAGTCGAGCAGGTCCAGATGACGGCCGAGCACGACGGCCGGGGTGTCCAGCACCCGCAGCAGCCGCCGGGTGCTGTCGGGCACCCGCTCGGGCGTGCTCTCGGCCCGGGCCGGCATCGGCCGGCGGGCGGCGCGGGCCAGGGTGAACAGATGCCGGCGTTCCTGATCGTCGAGGGCGAGCGCGCCGGCGATGGCGTCCAGGGCGTCGTCGGACGGGTGCACCTCCCGGCCCTGTTCCATCCGCTGGTAGTAGTCGGTGCTGAGCCCGGCCAGCAGGGCCAGCTCCTCGCGGCGCAGCCCGGCCACCTTGCGCCGGCCGCCCGGCTCGAGGCCGACGTCGCGAGGGCTGAGGCGGTTGCGCCGGGCGCGCAGGAAGTCGCCGAGCTCACGGGCGTACGGATGGGTCATGCCGCAAGTGTCCCGCCCGGCGTGACCACCAAGGTAGGTCTGGCGGAACGACCGAACTCCTCGCCGCCGCCCCTAGCGTCACCGGTGACCGCACCGACCCGAGGAGCAGCAGATGACCGGATGGACCGCCGAGAACATCCCCGACCAGCACGGCCGGACCGCCGTGGTGACCGGCGCGAACTCGGGGCTGGGCCTGATCACCGCGACCGAACTGGCCCGGCACGGCGCCCACGTGGTGCTGGCCGTCCGCAACACCACGGCCGGCCGGGAGGCGGCCCGCCGGATCGGCGGTGACGTCGAGGTCCGCGAGCTGGACCTGGCCTCGCTGGCCTCGGTGCGGGCTTTCGCGGCCGGCCTGGCCGCGGACCACCCGGTGCTCGACCTGCTGGTCAACAACGCCGGCGTGGTGCTGCTCGGCCCCCGCCGCACCACCGCCGACGGCTTCGAGCTCCACCTCGGCACCAACATGCTCGGCCACTTCGCCCTGACCGGCCTGCTGCTCGGCCCCCTGTCCGCGGCTCCCGCGGCCCGGGTGGTGAGCCTCAGCTCGATCACCCACAAGAACGCCCACCTGGACTTCGACGACCTCATGTATGAGCGGAACTACCGCGCCGCGCCCGCCTACGGCCGTTCCAAACTGGCCACCACGATCTTCGGCTTCGAACTGGACCGCCGCCTGCGGGCCACCACCTCGCCGGTCGTCAGCACCCTCGCCCATCCGGGCCTGACCCGCACCAACCTGACCCCGCGGGCCTGGGAGCACCGCCCCCGCCTGGGCCGCCTGATGGCCTGGGCCGGCTTGTTGGCCACCCAGCCCTTGGACCAGGGCGCCCGGCCCCAACTGCGCGCCGCCACCGACCCCGGCGCCCACAGCGGCCAGTTCTTCGGCCCCGCCCACCTGGCCGAGACCAGAGGCCGCGTAACCGATGCCCACGCAAGCCACGACGCCCTGGACCCGACAAGAGGCACCCGTCTTTGGACAGCAGCGGAAACCCTGACCGGCGTCAGCTACTTGAACCACACCCACCGAAGCGGCGTGTGACCTGCCCTCCCCAGCGCGCCGCGGAGCTCACGTCCGCTGGCGTGGCGTATCGGCGTACGGCCCTTCGCGCAGAACATGAGCCAGCCGGTTGAGGACTTCGGGCACGGTGAAGTCCCAACCCATGAGGCGGGGTCCCGTCCAGTTGATTCCGATCCGGAATCCTTCGTCAGAGAGTTCGGGAAGGTCTTCGGTCTGCCACTTCCGCAGGGAGGCTGCCCAGGTCGTCGCGCACGTACCAGACGGTCCGATGGCGGGCGATCTCTTTGAAGAACGCCGCCGCCTGACTTCCGCTCTGGCTCACAGGCGGTGAGGGTAAGACCCGGCCTCAGACAGCCTGACCGAGATCGACCTTGGGCTTGGGCACCCGCATCCGGCGGAACGTCAAACCACGCATCACGCCGTAAAGCTGAAGCGACCCCATCCGCTGCGAGTGCTTGGGGAAGCGCTCGTTGACCAGCCGCTTGACCTTGCGGGAGATCAGAACGCTGTCCACGATCACGCCGAGCGCCAGCAGCAGCCACAGCACATTGCTGGCCAGCTGCACCGCCGCGATCTGCACGGTCGACCCGATCAGCACGATCAGCGCGCCGCCGAAGAACCACGTGCCCACCGTGCGCCGCGCGTCGACGATGTCGCGGACCAGGGAGCGCTCCGGCCCCCTGTCGCGGGCCAGGAGATAACGCTCGTCTCCGGCCTTCATGCCCGCCGAGGCTTCCGCCCGCTCCTCGCGCTGGCGCTCGCGCATCTGCTTGAGCTGCTCTTTGCGGTTCGTCGGCGTCGGCTCCGCCACTCGGCGGCCCGTGCTCGTCCGCTTGGGCGTGGCCACACCCAGTTCCTTTTTGCTGGGGGTGTAGCTCTTGGGGCGCGCAACCTCAGGCGTCACCTCCTCCACGACCTCGGTGGTGGGGGTGTCGTCTTGCTTGCGGCGGAAAAGCGAGGGCACGCTCAGAGAGTAGCCAAGCGGCGCGGTGTCTTTCACACCGCGCCGCTGATAGTGATGAAACCGGAGCCTGTTACAGCCTCTCGACGTGTGCGCCGAGGGCCGCCAGCTTGCCTTCGAAGTCCTCGTAACCCCGGTTGATCAGGTCCACCCCGTACACCCGGGAGGTGCCCTCGGCCGCCAGCGCCGCGATCAGGTGGGCGAAGCCCGCCCGCAGGTCGGGGATGACCAGGTCGGCCGCGTGCAGCTTGGACGGGCCGGCGATGACCGCCGAGTGCATGAAGTTGCGCCGGCCGAAGCGGCACGGGGTGCCGCCCAGGCAGTCGCGGTAGACCTGGATGGTCGCGCCCATCTGGTTCAGCGCGTCGGTGTAGCCGAGCCGCTGCTCGTACACGGTCTCGTGCATGATCGAGATGCCGCGGGCCTGGGTCAGCGCCACCACCAGGGGCTGCTGCCAGTCGGTCATGAAGCCCGGGTGGACGTCCGTCTCGAGGGCCACCGCCTGGAGCTCGTGGCCGGGGTGCCAGAACTTGATGCCGCCTTCGACAGCTGTCACGCCGTCGCGGGCCACCCGGTCGTCGGTGATCTCGCATTCGCCGCCGATGGAGCGGAAGACGTTCAGGAACGTCATCATGTCGGCCTGGCGCGCGCCCAGGACCTCGATCTCGCCCTTGGTCGCCAGGGCGGCCGCGGCCCAACTGGCCGCCTCGATCCGGTCGGGGATCGGCTTGTGCTTGTAGCCGTGGAGCTTGCGGACACCCTGGATCTCGATGACCCGGTCGGTGTGCACCGTGATGATCGCGCCCATCTTCTGCAGGACGCAGATGAGATCGATGATCTCGGGCTCGATGGCGGCGTTGCGGAGCTCGGTCACCCCTTCCGCCCGTACGGCTGTGAGCAGCACCTGCTCGGTCGCGCCGACGCTCGGGTAGGGCAGCTCCAGCTTGGCGCCGTGCAGGCCGTTGGGCGCGCTCAGGTGCATGCCCTCGGGCGCCTTGTCGACGACCGCGCCGAACTCGCGCAGGGCCTGGATGTGGAAGTCGATGGGCCGGGGGCCGATGTGGCAGCCGCCGAGGTCCGGGATGAACGCGTGCCCGAGGCGGTGCAGCAGGGGACCGCAGAGCAGGATCGGGATGCGGCTGGAGCCCGCGTGCACGTTGATCTCGTCGGTGCTGGCGCTCTCGACGTTGGTGGGGTCCATGACGATCTCGCCGTCGTCGGCGCCGTCGCTGACCTTCACACCGTGCAGCGCGAGCAGCCCGCGAACGACTTCGACGTCGCGGATGGCCGGCACGTCGTACAGGTGGCTCGGTGACTCACCCAGCAGGGCGGCGACCATCGCCTTGGAGACGAGGTTCTTGGCGCCACGGACCCGGATCTGACCCTGCAGCGGCGTACCGCCGTGCACGACCAGGACGTCGTCGGTCAACGTAACCTCCAGCTGGCGGGCGTTGGGGCGCCCGAGATGATCGAGGGGGCGGAAGCCGGATGGGGGTACCCGCTTCTGCAACCGAGGAAGCATAGCGCTGAGTGACAAATTAGGAAGCCATCACAACGCCCAGCGGACGGTAAATAGGACAGAGTTAAGAATCCCGGACGCGCTGCGGATCTTGACGACTACCCAGAGTCACTACGGCAAGGCGAGCATCTGGTCCAGCGCGACACGCGCGTTGTGCGCCGTGTCGTCGTCGACGGTGATCACGTTCGGCACCCGGCCGGCGACGAGCTCTTCGAGCGCCCACACCAGGTGGGGCAGGTCGATGCGGTTCATCGTCGAGCAGTAGCAGACCGTCCGGTCGAGGAACATGATCTGCTTGTCGGGGTGGGCGAGCGCGAGACGCCGTACGAGATTGAGCTCCGTGCCGACCGCCCAGGCCGAGCCGGACGGCGCCGCGTCCAGGGCCTTGATGATGTATTCGGTCGAGCCGACGTAGTCGGCCGCGCGCACCACGTCGTGCCGGCACTCGGGGTGGACCAGCACGTTGACGCCCGGCACCCGCTCGCGGACCTCACGCACGCTGTCGATGGTGAAGCGCCCGTGCACCGAGCAGTGCCCGCGCCACAGGATCATCCGCGCGTTCCGCAGCTGCTCGTCGGTCAGCCCGCCACCCGGCTTGTGCGGGTCGTAGAGGACACAATCATCGAGATCGAAGCCCATTTCCAGTACGGCTGTGTTCCGCCCCAGGTGCTGGTCGGGCAAGAAGAACACCTTGCTGCCCTGCTCGAACGACCAGTCGAGGGCCCGCTTGGCGTTCGACGAGGTGCAGACGACACCCTTGTTGCGGCCCACGAAGCCCTTGATGTCGGCCGACGAGTTCATGTACGTGACCGGGACGATGTCGCCCGCGATGCCGAGGTCCTCGAAGCGCTCCCACGCCGTCTCGACCTGGCCCAGCACGGCCATGTCGGCCATCGAGCAGCCGGCCGCCAGGTC
This sequence comes from Actinoplanes sp. CA-131856, assembly GCF_050956135.1. GTDB lineage: Bacteria > Actinomycetota > Actinomycetes > Mycobacteriales > Micromonosporaceae > Actinoplanes. The sequence goes on from NZ_CP191849.1 coordinate 1,907,106, forward strand.
GGGCAGGATCACCTTCTGCTCGGGCTTGGTGAGGATGTCCGCGCTCTCGGCCATGAAGTGCACGCCGCAGAAGACGATGAACTCGGCGTCGGGGCGGGCCGCGGCCTGCTGGGCGAGCTTGAACGAGTCGCCGGTGACATCGGCGAACTGGATGACCTCGTCGCGCTGGTAGTGGTGGCCGAGCACGAAGACGCGGTCGCCGAGGGCGGCCTTGGCCGCGGTGGCACGGGCGACCAGGTCGGGGTCGCTGGGTGCGGGCAGGTCGCCCGGGCAGTCGACGCCGCGCTCGGAGGCGGGGTCGGTGCCCCGGCCGAGCAGCAGCAGTGCGGTGGCGGTGTTCGAGGGTTCGGTCCAGGTCGACGTCACGTTGGTCATCGTCGCACAGCGCGAGATGGTCATCGCTTCCTGAAGGAGTGGGCTGTCACACTCATTGGCGTGCGCGTATTGATCTGCCCTGACAAATTCGCCGGCACGCTGTCCGCCCCCGAGGTCGCCGAGGCGGTGGTCGAGGGCTGGTCGGGCGAGGATGAGCTGATCAGCCGGCCGATCGCCGACGGCGGGCCGGGCTTCATCGAGGTACTGGCCGGTTCGCTCGGCGGCCGCCGCATCCCGGTCGACACCGTCGACCCGCTGGGCCGCCCCGTGCCGGGTGAGGTCCTGCTGGTCGGTTCCACGGCTTATGTCGAGAGCGCCCAAGCCTGCGGTCTCCACCTTTTGACCCGCGAGGAGCGGGACCCCAACACCACCAGCTCGTACGGGCTGGGCCTGCTGCTCCTGGCGGCCGTGGAGGCGGGTGCGGCCGAGGTCGTGATCGGGCTGGGCGGCTCGGCCACCAACGACGCCGGGGCCGGGATGCTGGCCGCGCTCGGCGCCCCACCGGTGGACGTAGCCGGGTACGCACTCCCGTACGGGGGCGCTTATCTGAACGCGGCCGCCTCGCTCGGTGGGACGCCCACACTGCGCCAGGTGAGCCTGATCGCCGCCACTGACGTCGACAACCCGCTGACCGGCCTGCATGGGGCCAGCAAGATCTTCGGGCCGCAGAAGGGCGCGAGCGAGGAAGACGTCTATCGGCTCGACGCCGCGTTGGAGCAGTTCGCCGGCGTACTGGAAAGGGCCTTTGGTCTGACCGATCTGGAAGTTGCCCCTGGTGGGGGAGCGGCCGGTGGGATCGGAGCCGCGCTGATCGCCCTCGGCGGGCGGGTGGTCTCCGGGATCGGGCTGGTCTCGACAGCGATCGGCCTGGAGAAGGAGCTGGACGCGGCCGATCTGGTGATCACGGGAGAGGGATCTTTCGACCACCAGTCACTGCGCGGGAAGGTCGTCGCGGGCATCGCCGGCGGCGCCCGGGACCGCGGTCTGCCCTGTGTCGTGCTCTGCGGCCGGAACGAAACCGGCTTCCGGGAGGCCGCCTCAGCAGGCGTCACCGAGACTTATTCCCTGACCGAGCACTTCGGCAGCGAGGAAATCGCCATGCGTGAGCCCGCCCGTGGCCTGCGAGAACTCTCGGCTCGCCTGGCCTCTCAGTGGAGCCGGTGAAGTAAGCCACCCCAATTGGGAATCTCAGGGAATGGGGTTAGCGTTGGCAAGTACTGCACCTGACCGCACCCTGCAGGGAGATACGCAGTGACTGCTGAAGCGCACACCCCGTCGACCGAGGCGACCGCCGCCCCGACCGGCGTTCTCTTGACCGACGTCGCCGCGGTGAAGGTCAAGGCCCTGATCGAGCAGGAAGGCCGCGACGACCTGCGCCTTCGTATCGCCGTGCAGCCCGGTGGCTGCTCCGGCCTGCGGTACCAGCTCTTCTTCGACGAGCGCTCGCTCGACGGTGACGTCGTGAGCGACTTCGGTGGCGTCGAGGTCGTCGTCGACCGGATGAGCTCGCCCTACCTGGCCGGCGCCACCATCGACTTCGCCGACCGCATCGACGCGCAGGGCTTCACCATCGACAACCCGAACGCGCAGAACTCCTGCGCCTGTGGCGACTCCTTCCACTGATCGTTCGGTAATACGCGGAACCACCCAGCAGGCCGTCCCGTTAACGGGGCGGCCTGCTGTGCGTTACCCAGCCGGTAGGCTGCGTACGTAAGCCCCCCGTTTCTCGACCCAAGGGCCCATCATGAAGATCGCCGTGACCGGCTCGATCGCCACCGACCACCTGATGCACTTCCCGGGACGGTTCGCCGACCAGCTCATCGCCGACCAGCTGCACAAGGTGTCGCTCAGCTTCCTCGTCGACGACCTGGTGGTCCGGCGCGGCGGCGTGGCCCCCAACATCGCGTACGGGATGGGCAAGCTCGGTCTGCACCCGATCCTGGTGGGCGCGGTCGGCGCCGACTTCGCCGACTACCGCTCGTGGCTCGAGCGGCACGGCGTCGACTGCGACTCGGTGCACGTCAGCGACGTCGCGCACACCGCGCGCTTCGTCTGCACCACCGACGAGGACCTGAACCAGATCGCCTCGTTCTACGCGGGCGCGATGGCCGAGGCCCGCAACATCGAGCTGGCCCCGGTCGACGCCCGGGCCGGCGGTCTCGACCTGGTGATCATCGCCGCCAACGACCCGGCGGCCATGGTGCGCCACTCCCAGGAGTGCCGCGCGCGGGGCTTCAAGTTCGCGGCCGACCCGTCGCAGCAGCTCGCCCGCATGGACGGCAGTGACGTGCTGACGCTGATCAGCGGCGCCGAATACCTGCTGACCAACGAGTACGAGCGGTCGCTGCTGGAGACCAAGGCCGGGCTGACCGCCGACGAGGTCCTCGACCAGGTCAAGATCCGGGTGACCACCCTGGGCAAGGACGGCGTCGAGATCACCGGCCGCGGCATCGAGCGCATTCACGTGCCGGTGGCCCGCGACGTCATCCCGGCCGACCCGACCGGCGTGGGCGACGGCTTCCGCGGCGGCTTCTTCGCCGCCATCTCGTGGGGCCTCGGCCTGGAGCGGGCGGCCCAGGTGGGCTCGCTGGTGGCCGCCCTGGTGCTCGAGTCGGACGGCGCTCAGGAGTACGACGTGCGCCCCGGCGACTTCATCAAGCGTTTCGCCGACTCGTACGGTGACGATGCCGCCGCCGAGATCAAGTTGTTCCTGCCGGTCGTGTAAGGAAGAAGCATGGTGTTGGCGGTCTTTGCCGGTCTGCCCGGCGTGGGGAAGAGCACGCTCGCCGCGAAGGTGGCCACCGAGCTGCCGGCGTGCGTGCTCGCCGTCGACACCGTCGACTTCACACTTCAGCGGTACGAGGTCACGGAGCCGCGGCCGGGCTATGCGGCCTACGGCGTCGTGGCCGCCCTGGCCGAGGTGCAGCTGGCCAACGGCCAGCACGTGATCATCGACGCGGTGAACCCGGTGAAGGCGGCCCGGCAGCTCTGGGTCGACCTGGCCGAGCGCCTCGGCGTGCCGCTGCGCGTGGTCGAGGTGGTCTGCGGCGACGACGCCGAGCATCGCCGCCGGGTCGAGAAGCGTTACGAGACCCGCGACCACGACGGCGTTCCCGACTGGGTGCGCGTCCTGGAACGGCAGAAGGAGTACGAGCCGTACCTGGGGCGCCGCCTGGTCGTCGACACGTTCTTCGCCAAGGACCCGGTCGGCCCGGTCCTCGAATACCTCAGCTGAGCCGCCGCACCTCAAAGGCGTTCGGCCCGGGCGAGCCCAGGTACTCCTGTTCCTTCATGCGGCACCAGGCCGGGATGTCGTTGGCCGCGGCCGGGTCGTCGGCCAGAACCCGTACGATCTGGCCGATCTCGACGTCTTTGATCCGCTGCGCGAGATGGATGATCGGCAGGGGGCATTTCTCGCCCCGGCAGTCGAGCTCGATCACATCCCCGCCTCCTTCCGGATCTTTTCCACCAGCCCGGGGAGTACGTCGAGGAAGCGCTCCACCTCGTCCCCGGTCGTCCCGCGGTGCAGCGAGATCCGCACGTTGCCGTGGCTGAGCACGCCCATCGCCTCCAGCACGTGGCTCGGCCGCAACGTCGACGCCGTGCACGACGAGCCGGACGAGACCGCGAACCCGGCCCGGTCCAGCGCGTGCAGCAGCGCCTCGCCGTCGACGTAGAGACAGGAGAAGGTGACCAGGTGGGGCAGCCGGTTCACCGGGTCGCCGACCACCTCGACGTCGGGCACGGTCGCCGCCACCCGCTCACGGATCCGGTCGACCAGGGCCGACAGACGTACGGCCTCGGTCCGCTCCTCGGCGAGGACGGCCCGCAGGCTGGCCGCCGCGGCCACCACCGCCGGCAGATCGAGGGCGCCCGACACGCCCGGGCGATAAAGATCATCCTGGGGAAACGGCGAGATCCAGCGCACACCCTTGCGTACGATGAGGACGCCGACCCCGGGCGGGCCGCCCCACTTGTGCGCGCTCGCGCTGAGCAGGGACCAGCCCGGCGCCACCGGCGCGCGCCCGATCGACTGGGCGGCGTCCACAAACAACGGCACCCCCGCCTCGTCGCAGTAACCGGCGGCCGCCGCCACCGGCTGCTCGGTGCCCACCTCGTGACTAGCGCTGATCAGCGCGGCCACCGCGACGCCCGGTGTGGACACCGCCGCGTCCCAGGCGTCCAGGTCGAGCCGGCCCCGGCGGTCCACTCCCACCTCGACGGCCCGGCCGCGGCGGGCCGCGTGCAGCACGGCCGAATGCTCGATCGCCGAATGCACCAGCGTGTCGCCCTGCCGGGCCCGTCCACCCAGGGCGCCCAGCACCGCGGCCTGCGCCGCCGCCGTGCCTGAGGGCCAGAGGGACACCTCGTCCGGTCGTACGGCCAATGCCTCGGCGAAAGCGGCCGTCGCCGCCTCCGAAAGCTGTTGGGCCCGCCGGCCCGCGCCATAGAGGCGGGCCGGGTCGGCCCATCCATCGTCGAGTGCGGCCAGCAGCGCCTCGCGGGCCACCGGATGCAGTGGAGCGGCGGTCGCGGCGTCCATGTATGCCGCCGGACCACCTGGAACGCCCATGTATTCCACTCGGGAACGGTATCGTCCGGTTGTTGAGGGGTAACCGTGCACCGTCGAAGATCCGACCCCCCGGCCCGGACGTTAAGGCCAGGTCGAGTAATCTGCGACCGACGGTGACGCCTTGCCGCTCGGTGTCCGGTTTCGGGCGGGGCGGTGCTGCTAAGGGAGGCAAAAGCAGGTGGGCGCAAAGAGTTCGGCCGTACGGCCGCGATCGGCAGTCCGGTTCGCCGGGCTCGGCCTCGGCGGGTCGGCGCTGCTGTTGCTGCTCTCGGGCTGTTCGGTGAACGGCATCGGCGATGCGTTCAGCCACTTTGGGTGGCCGAGCAACGGCATCAGCCTCCAGGCACACCGGATGTACGACCTGTGGATCGCCTCGGTGATCGCGGCCCTCGTCGTCGGCATCTTCGTGTGGGGCCTGATCTTCTGGTGCATCATCCGGTACCGCAAGCGCGGCGACGAGCTGCCCGTGCAGACCCGGTTCAACATGCCGATGGAGGTGCTCTACACGGTCACCCCGGTGCTGATCGTGGCGGTGCTCTTCTACTACACGGCCATCATCCAGACCGACGTGGACAAGCTGTCGAAGAACCCCGACCAGGTGGTCGAGGTCGTCGCGTTCAAGTGGAACTGGCAGTTCAACTACCGCGACGGGCTGGGCGAGGGCGCGAACACGGTGGCCTCGACGGTCGGCTCGTCCGACGTCATCCCGCTGCTGGTCCTGCCGACCGGTGAGAAGATCCGGTTCGAGGAGACGAGCAAGGACGTCATCCACTCGTTCTGGGTTCCCGAGATGCTGTTCAAGCGCGACGTCTTCCCGGGCAACGTGCGCAACCAGTTCGAGGTGACCCTCGACCGCGAGGGCCGCTACGTCGGACGGTGCGCCGAGCTCTGCGGCACGTACCACGCGTTCATGCAGTTCGAGCTGGTCGTGGTCTCGCCCGAGAAGTTCGACCAATATCTCGCGGCCCGCAAGAACGGCGCCACCACCCAGGAGGGCATGGCGGCGATCGGCTTCACCGGCGACCAGCAGTACGCGGTGACCACCGAGCCGTTCGACACCCGCCGCCAGCAGCACAGCTGGAACCAGACCAACTCTGTCGCCGCCGGCACCACCGCGGGGAAGTGAGCTAGACCGTGAAGACCGAATACAAGATCTTCGTCGGGGTCGCCGCCTTCCTCTTCGGCGCGGCGATCGTCTACGGCTTCTACTCGCAGAGCTACGAGGGTCACGTCGAGTGGATCGGCACTGTGGCGCTGATCCTCTCCGGACTGCTGTGCTCGATGTGCGGTGGCTTCTTCTGGTTCGTCTCGCGGCGCATCGACCTGCGCCCGGAGGACCGTGAGGACGGCGAGATCGCCGAGGGCGCCGGCGAGATCGGCTTCTTCAGCCCGGGCAGCTACTGGCCGTTCGGCATCGCCCTGTCGGCCACTGTGGCCGGCATCGGCCTGGCGTTCTGGATGTGGTGGCTGGTCGTGGTCGGCCTGATCATGGTGATCATCTCGTCGAGCGCCATGATCTTCGAGTACTACACCGGAACCCGGCACCCCGCCGAGCACTGAACTGGCTGGCTTCGCTTCGCTCCGCGGGCGAACGCCTTGTAACCGGTGAGATGGCAGGCGGTTTTCCGCCGTCCGCAAACCCCGCGGACGTCGAAAAACCACATGCCATCTCACCGGCGGCGTTCGCGGTAAAAACGAGGGCCCCCGGTCTGAGGACCGCGGGCCCTTTCTCTATGCCGCCTGGCGTTGCCTCGGGGCTATCTTGCGGGGCCTGGTGACGCCGTACCAGTGGACGACTATCGGTGCGACGACCTCGGCCGCGCCGCAGCGGGTGCAGACCATCTCGGGGCAGTCGTCGTGGCCGTCCGAGCAGGGCGGCACCTCGAACATCATGTCGCCGTCACAGATGACGCAGCGCATCTCGCGATCCGACACGGGTGGGCTCCTCTCTTCGCCGTCTCTTCGCCGGAAGGTGGATTTACCCGAATTCGATTCTGACGCTGCCACGGAAATGGGGCATCGTGGCGGATTAGCGACGGCGTGTTACCTGTGAATCCTTCTGTTCGGCCTTATTCGGCGGCCTTGGCCGCCTGCGCCGCGGCCACCCAGCGCTCCAGGAGCGCCGTGGCGGCGCCGGAGTCGATCGTCTCCTGGGCCCGGGCTATTCCGGCCCGCAGCGTGTCTCTGAGGTCGCCGGGGAAGCCACCCTGTGCGGCCAGGGCGGCCGCCACGTTGACCACGACGGCGTCGCGGACCGGGCCGGGCTCGCCGACGAAGGTGCGATGGGCCACGTCGGCGTTGTACGCCGAGTCGCCACCCCGCAGCGCGGCCGGCTCGGAGCGGGGGAGGCCGAGCTCGACGGCGTCGATCACCAGCTCCTCGACCTTGCCGCCGACGGCCTTCCACACCCGGGTCGGCGCCGCGGTCGTGAACTCGTCGAGGCCGTCCTCGCCGCGCATCACGATCACCGAGTCGCCGCGCCGGGCGAAGACCTCGGCCATCACCGGCGCCATGCGGATGTCGAAACAGCCCACCGCCCCCGCGGTCGGGCGGGCCGGGTTGGTCAGCGGGCCGAGCACGTTGAAGAACGTGGGAACGCCCAGCTCACGCCGCGGCACGGACGCGTGGCGCATGCCCGGGTGGTAGCGGGCGGCGAAGCAGAAGCCGATGCCGGCCTCGGACACCGTGCGGCCCACGCCGGCCGGGCCCAGGTCGAGCGGGATGCCGAACCGTTCGAGCAGGTCGGCCGTGCCGGTCGTGGACGACGCCGAGCGGTTGCCGTGCTTGACCACCGTCACACCGGAAGCGGCCGTGATTATCGCCGCCATGGTGGAGATGTTCACGGTGTTGGCCCGGTCGCCGCCGGTGCCGACCACGTCGACGGCCGACGTGCGGACGTCCTCGGGCAGCGGCACCAGCGTGGCGTTGTCGAGCATGGCCTCGACCAGGCCGGCCAGCTCACCCGGCGTCTCGCCCTTGGCCCGCAGGGCGATGGCGAAGCCGGCGATCTGGGCCGGTGTGACGTTGCCCGCCATGATCTCGCCCATCGCCCAGGCCGTGTCGGCCGAGGCGAGCTCCTCACCGCGGAGCAGGGCCATGGTCAGGTTGGGCCAGGTGCGTGAGCCCATGTCTCAGGCGAGCTTGCCGAGCGTGCCCAGCGGGATCGCGCCGTCGCGGCGGGCCCGGAGCATCGCGGCCACGGTCTGACCGGTGGTCACCGGGTCGAGCGGGGCGACGAGAGTCTGGTCGACCTGGGAGTACGCCGCGAGCCAGCGGTCGGCCGCGCGGGCGATGACGACGCAGACCGGCGGGGGCGTCGCGTACTCGTCCTTGGTCTGCCGGGCGATGCCCAGGCCGCCGGCGGGCGCGGCCTCGCCGTCGAGCACCATCAGGTCGATCTCGTACTTGTCGAGCAGGTTGCGGCAGTCTTCCCAGGTGGCGGCGTCCGCGAACTCGACCTTGAGGTCGGCCGCCGGACGCTCGCCGATGGCGAGCCGGATCCGGTCGCGCACCGCGGGATCGTCGCTGTAGAGCAATACCGTGTACTCGTCGCTCATCTTCGACTGCCTTCGTCGTAGGGTCGCCCGATCGTAACGGAACCCCTTACTCGGTGGACGACCCCGGTCGCCCGGCGCTTTCCACATTTGTGATCTTGGCGGCTTTTAATTCCTCCGCCTCGGCCCGGTCGAGGGCCCGGTCGATGCGGCGGGCCTCACGTTCGGACTGGCGGATCCACTGCAGGACCAGGATGCCCAGCATCGTGACGCTGACGATCTCGCCGCCGGCCCAGAGGATGCCGCCCGCCGTGACCTGGTCGGCCTTCGGATCGGTCCAGCTCAGGCCCAGGCTCGGGTAGTAGTCACCGGCCAGCAGCGTGCTGGCCTGCATGATCGTCAGGCCGAGGACGGTGTGGAACGGCACCGACAGCACCATCAGCAGCGCGCGGCCCGGATAGGGCCAGCGGTTGGGCAGCGGGTCGAGGCCCAGCAGCGGCCAGAAGAACAGGCAGCCGGTGACGATGAAGTGGATGTGGATGAACTCGTGCAGCCACGGGTGCAGCAGCGTCTGCCGGTAGAGGTCGGTGAAGTACAGGATGAACGGGTTGGCCACGAAGATGCCAAACGCGACCAGCGGGAACGTCAGCACCCGGGCCACCCGGCTGTGCACGACGGCCAGCAGCGTCTTGCGCGGGCTCGTGGGCAGCACCCGCAGGGCCAGCGTCACCGGAGCGCCCAGGGCCAGGAAGATCGGCCCGACCATGGACAGCGTCATGTGCTGGATCATGTGCACCGAGAGCAGCGCCGTGTCGTACTTCTCGATGCCGGTCACCGTGACGGCCGCGATGGACCCCAGTCCACCTGCGACGAAGGCCACCGTGCGGCCCGCCGGCCAGTGGTCGCCGCGCAGCCGTAACCGGTAGACGCCGTAGCCGTACAGCGCCGCCGCCACCACGAGGAACAGCGCGACCAGGCTCCCGATGTGGATCTCGGTGAAGATCGCGGCCGGGGTGAACGGCGGAAGAACAGTATCCCCGCTGGACGCGGCGAGTGTGGGCGTTTCGGCTAGGTGCACCATTCGAGGCTAGGCCCATCCGGTCGGGACCACTTCTTCCGGGCTGGAATCTCATGACGGATTCGACCCCCCGCATCACCTTGGACTGATCGCGGGGCAATAATGAGCCTCGTGACAGCGGCCTCAGCCATCGACAAGAGCAGGATCCACTCGCTGACGCGACCGAACATGGTGAGCGTCGGCACGATCGTGTGGCTCTCCAGCGAACTCATGTTCTTCGCGGCGTTGTTCGCCATGTACTTCTCGATCCGTGCGGCAGCGCCCGAGTTGTGGGAAGAGCACACGCAGCACCTCGAGATCCCGTACGCGACGACGTTCACGGTGATCCTGGTTCTCTCCTCGGTCACCTGCCAGCTCGGCGTGTTCGCCGCGGAGAAGGGCGATGTGTTCGCGCTCCGTCGCTGGTTCACCATCACCTTCGTGATGGGCCTGATCTTCGTGCTCGGGCAGGCGAACGAGTACCGCAACCTCGTCCACGAGGGCATCAAGCTCAACGGCGACGGCTACGGCTCGATGTTCTATCTGACCACCGGCTTCCACGGTCTGCACGTGACCGGCGGTCTGATCGCGTTCATCGTCTACATGATCCGTACGACCATGGGTAGGTTCACCCCGGCGCAGGCCACCTCGGCGATCGTCGTGTCGTACTACTGGCACTTCGTGGACATCGTGTGGATCGCGCTGTTCGCCATGATCTATTGGCTTCAGTAGCCCGCATCCGTCCATGAGCTTCAGGTCAAAACCCAGAGGGACTCAGCCCATGACTTCAGACACCCCCGCCAAGCGGCGTCTCAGGGTGTTCTCCCGGGGGCGCAAGGCGCCGAGCCGGGCGCGCCGGCGGTTCGGCGCGGCGGTGCGCATGCTCGCCGCCCTCGCGCTCGCCGGCGGCATCTACACCGCTTTCGCCCCGGGCGCCTTCGCCGAGGACAACCGGCAACTCTCCGCCGCCGCGCTCGAGGGCAAGCAGCTGTTCGACAACAGCTGCATCAGCTGCCACGGCCGCGACGCCCAGGGTGTCGACGACAAGGGACCGAGCCTGATCGGCGTCGGCGCCGCGTCCGTCGAGTTCCAGGTGGGCACCGGCCGCATGCCGATGGTCCGGCAGGAGGCTCAGGCTGAGCAGAAGAAGCCGCAGTTCGACGAGACGCAGACCAAGCAGCTCGCGCAGTACATCCAGGAGCTGGGTGGAGGCCCCCAGCTTCCCCAGGGTGAGCTGACCGAGAACCTCGAGTCCAACCCCGAGGCGCTGGCCCGCGGCGGCGAGCTCTTCCGGGTCAACTGCACCTCGTGCCACGGCTTCGGCGGTGGCGGTGGCGCCCTGTCGTCCGGCAAGTTCGCCCCGGCGCTGCACGACGCCACGCCCGAGCAGATCTACGCGGCCATGCTGACCGGCCCGCAGAACATGCCGGTGTTCGGCGACAACCAGCTCACGCCGGACGAGAAGCGCGAGATCATCACCTACATCACGATGCAGCTCCAGGACGACCGTGACCCGGGTGGCCTGTTCAACCTCGGCCGTTACGGCCCGTCGACGGAGGGCGTGGCCGTCTTCCTGGTCGGCATCACGCTGCTGGTCTTCACGGCGCTGTGGATTGCGGGGAAGTCATGACGACTGTGCACCACGACACCGAGCCGGCCCAGCCGGTCGATGTCCACGACCCCAAGCTGTCGCGTTTCGACATCGTCAAAGAGGGTCTGCGCCGCGACGAGATCGAGATCATCACCTACGAGTCGCAGTTCACGGGCCGCGACTCCAAGGCCGAGAAGCGGGTCGTCCGCAACATCGCGCTGCTGTTCATCGTCTCCGGCCTGGCCGCGCTCGTCTTCCTGGTCGCCTACATCTGGTGGCCGTGGCGGTTCGAGCTCGGCGAGACCATGAGCGACTTCTACACGCCGATCCTGGGCATCAGCCTCGGCGTCTCGCTGTTCGCCCTCGGCTTCGCGATCCTGGCCTGGGCCAAGAAGCTGCTGCCGCACGAGGTCTCGATCCAGAAGCGGCACGACGGCGCGTCGCCCAGCGACGAGCAGCTGATCACCGGCCAGACCGCGCTGTTCGTCGGTGACGAGCTGGCCGGCGGCGTGCAGCGCCGTCCGCTGCTCAAGGGTGCGATCGGCCTCGCCGCCGCGCCGCTGGGCATCGTGGCCGCGGCCCCGCTGATCGGTGGCCTCATCGAGAACCCGCACAAGGGCTCGCCCCCGCCGCTGTTCTCGACCGGCTTCAACCCGGTGCACAACAACGGCCAGCCGGTCCGGCTGGCCCGCGAGGACGGCACCCCGATCCGGCCCGAGGACATCAGCGCCGGCGGCCAGGCGACGGTCTTCCCCGGCATTCCGCACGGAGCGACTAACGAGTACGCCGACTCGCCCACCCTGCTGATCCACCTGCGCCCCGACGACGCCGAGGAGACCCGGCGCAACGCCGAGGGCGACCGGCGCAACGCCGGCTCGATGTACGGCGACTACGTGGCGTACTCGAAGATCTGCACGCACGCCGGTTGCCCGGCGAGCCTCTACGAGCAGCAGACCAACCGCCTGCTCTGCCCGTGCCACCAGTCGCAGTTCCTCATCACGCGCAACGCGCAGCCGGTCTTCGGCCCGGCCAGCCGCCGTCTGCCGATGTTGCCGCTGGGCGTGGACGACGAGGGCTACTTCGTGGCAAAGTCCGACTTCAAGGACACTGTCGGACCTGACTTCTGGGAGCGGCCGTGAAGCGGCGCAAAGTAGACCTCGCGCAGGCCCCGGTGGCCGTCGCGCGAGGCACCGACGAGCGGTTCCAGGCGGCGACCCCGCTACGAGCCCTGCTCAACAAGGTGTTCCCCGACCACTGGTCGTTCCTGCTGGGCGAGATCGCGCTCTTCTCGTTCATCGTCCTGCTGCTGACCGGCGTCTTCCTGACCCTCTTCTTCGACCCGTCGATGAAGGAGGTCGCATACGACGGCCCGTACTCGGCCCTGCGCGGCACCGAGATGTCGGCCGCCTACGAGTCGTCGCTGCGGCTGTCGTTCGAGGTCCGCGGTGGTCTGTTCATGCGGCAGATGCACCACTGGGCGGCGCTGCTGTTCATGGCGTCGATCGTCGTGCACATGGCGCGCATCTTCTTCACCGGCGCCTACCGCAAGCCGCGTGAGATCAACTGGGTGATCGGCATCATCCTGTTCCTCCTCGGCTTCTTCGCCGGCTTCACCGGTTACTCGCTGCCGGACGACGGCCTGTCGGGCACCGGTCTCCGCATCGCCTCGGCGATCATGCTGTCCTTCCCGATCATCGGTACCTGGCTCTCCGCCGCCGTCTTCGGCGGCGAGTTCCCGGGCCACCTGATCATCGGCCGGTTCTACATCGCCCACGTGCTGCTCATCCCGGGCGGTCTGCTGGCGCTGATCAGCATCCACCTGGCCCTGGTGTTCAAGCAGAAGCACACCCAGTGGCCCGGCCCGATGCGGACCAACACCAACGTGGTCGGCGAGCGCATGTTCCCGCGCTACGCGCTCAAGCAGGGCGGCTTCTTCATGGCCTGCTTCGGCACGATCGCGCTGCTGGCCGGCCTCTTCCAGATCAACCCGATCTGGCTGTTCGGCCCGTACCGCGCGTCCGAGGTCTCCTCGGCCTCGCAGCCCGACTGGTACGTCATGTTCATGGACGGCCTGGTCCGTCTCATGCCGAACTGGCAGATCTACATCGGCGACTACAGCATCCCGCCGCTGTTCTGGCCGGCCGGCGTGGGCCTCGGCGTGATCTTCACGCTGCCGATGCTCTGGCCGTGGCTCGAGGCGCGCAAGTCCGGCGACAAGCGGATCCACAACCTGCTCGAGCGTCCCCGCGACAACCCGGAGCGGGTCGGCATCGGCGCCATGGCGTTCACGTTCTTCCTGGTCGCCACGATCTCCGGCGCCAACGACGTGATCGCCGACAAGTTCCACATCAGCCTCAACGCGATGACCTGGGCCGGACGTCTCGGCCTGATCGTCGGGCCGCCGCTGATGTACTGGCTGGCCGTCCGCATCTGCCTGGGCCTCCAGCAGCACGACCGCGAGGTGCTGGCGCACGGCGTGGAGACGGGCATCATCCGCCGCCTGCCGAACGGCCAGTTCATCGAGGTCCACCAGCCGCTCGGCCCGGTGGACGACCACGGACACCCCGAGCCTCTGGAGTACGGCGGCTGGGTCGTCCCGAAGAAGATGAACCGGGTCGGCGCCCTGGCGCCGGCGATCAAGGGCTTCTTCTACCCGGTCGAGAAGCCGGCCGAGGCCCCGGTCTCCCCGGGCATGCCGCCGGTCTCCGGCGACGACCGCGAGGAGATCACCTCCGGCCGCTGATTCGGCACGCTGTCACAGGAAAGGGGCCCGCTTCGGCGGGCCCCTTTCTCTATCTAAGATTGATCGGTCCACTCCCTCAGAGGCGAGGAGCCCGCTGGTGAACACCGCGATCGTGCACATCGACTGCGCCACCGACTCGATTCCCGAGGTCGCCGAGGCGCTCGCGGCTCTGGACGGCGTCAGCGAGGTGTACTCGGTGGCCGGCAACGTCGACCTCATCGCCATCGTGCGGGTGCCCCGCTTCGACGACATCGCCGAGGTCATCGCCGGCAAGATCTCCAAGACCCCCGGCGTGATCAACACGGAGTCGCACATCGCCTTCCGCGCCTACTCCAAGCACGACCTCGAGGACGCTTTCGCCATCGGCCTCCCCGACGCCGACTGAGGCCCCGCCACCCGCGCTTTCTTGCGCGTCGGGCGGCACCTCGCGCCTTCTTGCGTGCCGGGCGGGCGCCCCGCGCCTTTTTCCGCGGCGCGCTGCGCCGGGGGCCTGTGCCGCTACGGGCCGGGGACTCTCACCGTCACCGGGCCGGGGGCGCGGATGACGTCGACCAGCTTCTCGTCCGCCGTGACCACGGCGCCGGGCCACACCACGCAGCGGGTGATCTCACCGTGGACGGTGGCGCCGGCGCCCACCACGGCGTCGGTGACGCTTCCGGTGATCGTGGCCGAGGGGTCGATGAGGGCCCGGGCCTTTGCGGCGTGCAGATTGGCCGTGAGGTAGTCGCCGGGCGTCCCGGTGTCGATGTAGGAACCCTCGTAGTTGATCAGCTCAAGCGCGTCCTCGGCCTCGGCCGGCCGCCACACCGTACGAACGAGGTTGCTCATCTCGGTCGAGAGCCCGCGCACGTAGCGCCACGGCAGCAGCGAGAATCCGGCGAACCGGCGCCCACTGAACCCGCCGGTCGCGCCGGGCGGATTGGTCTTGGTCAGCATCCGGACGGTCTCGCCCGACCAGCCGTCGAGCAGGGCCGCGATGTCCTTACCCGGCTCACGACCGGGGTCGGAGAGGTACGCGTCGGCGTTGCCGACCAGCGCACCCCGCCCGTCGATCCAGCCTTTGAGCCGCCCCACCCCGCCCGAGGTGCCGACCGGCCCGTCCGGCTCCACCGACAGATGAGCCCGATCGCCGACGTGCGCCACGACCTGATCGCCGAGATAGGCCGCGTTCACCGCCGTGGTCTCCACCCCGGCCAGCCCGAGCGCGGCCAGCCGCCCCAGCGCCCGATCGAGCAGCGCGACATTGCCGACCGGACAGAGAGCCTTGGGCAGGATCTCGGTCAGCGGCCGCAGCCGCTGCCCTTCGCCCGCGGCCAGCACGACACCGCAGACCTCGGTCACTTGCCCTCGGCCCCAGCCGCTTCGCCGGCCGCGTCCCCGCCTCCGGCCTTCTCAGCGCCGGCATCTGCCGCCTCGGCCTTCCGCACGGCGGCGTTCTCCGGCTCGGCGCCCTGCGCGGCGGCTGCTTCCGCTTCGGACTTCTGGGTGACGGCGGCTTCCGCCTTGACCTTTCGCGCGGCGAGGGCCGCTGTCTGCTGCCCGCCGATGCCGTAGTGGCTCAGCAGGTGGGCGGTGTTGACCGTCACCCGGGGGAGGTCGTCGACCGGGAACCACGCCGCCTCGAGGATCTCGCCGCCGTCGACCTTGAGGGAGGTCGTGGAGGCGGGGACCGCGCCGAAGAAGACCGTGTCGACCACGCCGACCGGGTGGATGATCGCGTTCGGGTTGCCGGGGGTCAGGTCGGCCGGGGCGATGCGGACGCCGGTCTCCTCGAACAGCTCGCGGGCCGCGCCCACGTCGGCCCGCTCGTGCTTCTTCAGCAGGCCGGCCGGCAGGCTCCAGCCCCGGTTGGGCGGCTGGCGCAGCAGCAGGATGCGGTCGGGGCCGCTCGACTCACTGTCGCGGATCACCGCGACCGCGCCGACGAGATATCTCGGGGCGACCAGCCCGGCGATGCGGCGGCGGGCGGCGCTCGGCAACCGGTAGAAAGCCTGATACGCGTACGCCCGAACGACCCGAGGGAAACTCACACGCGCAAGGCTACTGGGCGCTAGTCCGGATGGTCGACGAGGGCGATGAGCTGCTCGACGACCGCGTCCGGTTCGAGGTTGCGCTCGCAGACCGCGACCAGCATGGTCTCGAGGTCGGGATATCCCAACTCCTCGGCCAGGCGGCGCAGCGGCACCTCGCTGGCCAGGCCCCTGTCGTGTTTGCGCAGGGTCAGGCCGATCGTGGCCCGGCCCAGCCGCACCTTGTCGGCGATGCTGATGCCGGGCTCGTTCTTCTCGTCGAAGTAGCGGTTGATCTGCATCTGGGCCTGGCTCGACTTGACGAAGCCGAGCCATTCCTTGCGCGGGCCGCGGGGAGCGTTCGGTTCGAGTTCGACCTGTCCGTCGGTCTCGGAGAAGATCTCGACCACGTCGCCGTCCCGGAGCTGGGAGCTCAACGGGGCCAGCCGGCCGTTGATCGTCGCCGCCAGGCACTGGTCGCCCTTTTGCGGGCCGAGCTCGTAGGCCAGGTCGACCGGGGTGGAGCCGCTCGGCAGCTCGAACGCGTGCCCGTGGGCGAAGACGGTGATCTGGGCCTCGGCGAGATCGCACCGGAGCGAGGCGAGGAACTGGGCGGCGTCGGTGGTGTCCTGCTGCCAGTCGAGGACCCGTTTGAGCCAGGTCAGCTGGTCGGCGCCGGAGGCCTCGGCGTCCTGGGCGTACTTGGGGTAGCGATAGGTGGTCGCTACGCCGTACTCCGAATAGTCGTGCATGGTCTCGGTGCGGATCAGCACCTCGACCAGGCGGCCGTCCGGGCCGGTCACGGTGGTGTGGAGCGAGCGGTACAGGTTGTTTTTCGGTGACGCGATGAAGTCTTTGAACCGGCCGGCGACCGGGCGCCACTGTCCGTGGATGGCGCCGAGCGCCGCGTAACAGTCCGTCTCGGGCCCGTCCACGATGACCGCGATGCGGGGCAGGTCGAACGGGACCTTGTGGCCGCCGGCGACGGTGTCCTTCCAGATCGAGTAGTAGTGCCTCGGCCGGGGTGTGACCTCGGCCGACACCCGGGAGCGGCGCAACGCCGTCCGCGCCTTGGCGCTCACCTCGGCCAGGTATTCGTCCCAGCCCGGGCGGTTGCGCACGTGCTCGTCGATCCGCGCGTAGGAGTCGGGCTCCAGGTGGTAGAGCACCACGTCGTCGAGGTCGCGCTTGAGGGCCTGGATGCCGAGACGGTCACAGAGAGGCACGAGCACGTCGAGGGTGGCCGTCGCGATGCGGGCGCGGCTGGCCGGGGAGCGCGCGTCGAGCGTGCGCATGTTGTGCAGCCGGTCGGCCAGTTTGATGACCAGGACGCGGACGTCCTTGCCGGCCGCCACGATCATCTTGCGGATCGTCTCGGCCTCGGCCGCCTTGCCGTAGAACGCCTTGTCGAACTTGGTCACACCGTCGACCAGATGGGCCACCTCGGGGCCGAAGTCGCCGTGCAGCGCTTCGAGGGTGTAGCTCGTGTCCTCGACCGTGTCGTGCAGCAGCGCGGCGACCAGCGTGGTCGTGTCCATGCCGAGGTCGGCGCAGATCTGGGCGACGGCGAGCGGATGCGTGATGTACGGATCGCCGGACTTGCGCATCTGACCGCGATGCATGTTCTCCGCGATCGCGTAGCTGCGCCGCAGCACGCCGGCGTCGGCCGAGGGATGGATCGAGCGGTGCGTGCGCGTGAGGACGGTCACCGGGTCGTCGTCGTTGCCCTGAAAGCTCAGGAAGGACCGCAGGCGACGACCGATCGTCAACTCGGAGGCAGGCTTCGGGAGGGCACGTCCAAGGGCGGCGCCGTGGCCGGCGTCGACGTCCACCTGGACACCCCCTCACCCGCAGTGCTTGCGCGACCCGCAAGCCAAATCACCGTGAAGCCCCGCGAACCAGACTCAGGATTTCACTTGCCTTACAGCCTAAGCGAGCGAGCGTCATCCGAACGGTCAGTTACAGATGAGCGAACGGACGAGTCTTTGCCCGAAGCTGCCGCTTCTGCCCGGTTGAGCAGGTCGGTGAAGCGCGCGGCGCCACGAACCGGTGACACCCAGTCGCCGGAAGTTTCCACCAGTCGGGTGTCGGGCCGTTCGAGCCAGGCGAGGATCCGCTCGGTCTCCTCGGCCGACGCGGCGGGCACCGGCCCCGGTCCGGGTAGGACCGTCTCGGCCGTCATCCGGGCCGCGTCGAGCGTCGGGCGAGGATGTTCGTACGGCGGTGAGGTGGCCGCGGCGGCGAGCCGGCCGTGCCGCACCACGACGATCTCCCAGCCGCCGACGTCGTTGCGCCGGGCCGCGACCATCTCGGCGATCCTGGTCACACCGGACAGCCGCTGCATGCGGACGGTCGCTCTCAGTAGCGCGATCAGGCGCGATCGGAGGGTGGCCGCCTCCTCGTAGCGCCGCCGCTCGGAGAGCGCCTCCATGCGGTCGACCAGGGCACGGATCACCGGCTCGGGGTCACCGTAGGTGGCCGTCCGAAAGGGCAGGGCGGCCCTCGCCGCGTACTCCTCCGGGGTGATCTTGTGTTCGCACGGCGCCGGGCATTTGCCCAGCTCGGCCAGGGCGCAGGCGGCGATCGGCGTGCGCAGCGAGAGCTTGTGGGTGCACTGGCGCAGCGGCACCGCGTCGTAGACGCCGGCCGCGGCCAGCTCGGCCGTGCGCCGCGACGAGAACGGGCCGAGATAGGCCGCGTTGTCGTCGGCCAGCGACCGGACCACCGACAGCCGGGGATAGGGCTCATCGGTCAATTTGAGCCAGACGACGCGATCGGGATATTTAGACCGGCGGTTGTACGGCGGTGAGTGCGCCGCGATCAACCGAAGCTCTCTGACCTCGGCCTCCAGGGAATGAGCGCACTCCACCGCTTCGATCCGGGTCGCGGCGCCGATCATCTCGGACATCCGGGCGCGTTTCTCGCTGGCGGTGAAGTAGCTGCGTACACGGGTCGCAATGTCTTTTGACGTGCCCACATAGAGCGGGCGGTCGTCGGCGGCCCGGAAGACGTAGACCCCCGGCACGTGGGGCAGGCCGTCGGCGAGATGGCGCTGGCGGCGCTGGGTCGGGGTGACCGCGCGGGCGAAGTCGATCGCGTCGCCCAGCGTGTGGACCCGGAAGCTGCCCATCCGCTCGATCAGCCCGTGCAGCACGTCGACCGTGGCCCGGGCGTCGTCGAGGGCGCGGTGGCTGGGCTGGACCGCCGACCGGAAGAACTGGGCCAGCGTGCCGAGCTTGCGGTTGGGCACCTCGTCGCGGGTCAGCGCCCGGCGGGCGATCGCGGCGGTGTCGAGCACCCGCGGGTTGGGCCAGGCGTAGCCGTGGCGGGCACAGGCGGCTTTCAGGAACCCCACGTCATAGGGCGCGTTGTGCGCCACCAGGACGGCGCCGCGCAGGAACTCGAGCAGGCTGGGCAACACCGACTCGATCGGCGGGGCCGGCGCCAGCATGGCCTCGGTGATGCCGGTCAGCACGGTGATGAAGGGCGGAAGCCGCTCACCCGGGTTGACCAGGGTCTGGAACTCGCCCAGCTCGGCGCCGCCGCGCACCTTGACCGCGCCGATCTCGGTGATGCCGGCGCCGTCGGCCGCGCCGCCGGTCGTCTCGAGGTCGAGCACGACGAAGGTCGTGTCGGCGAGCGAGAGCGTCGCCGGCTCGACCGAGCCGTCGGCGCTGAGAAGCGTGTCCAGAGTGCCCTGGACGTATGCCGGTTGTGCCACGCCGGGGACTTTAAAGAAGGGGTACGACATGTTCCGTCCGGGGCCTTATAAAAGATCACTTGCTTCGACAAGCTTTTCCGCAGCCCGCGGTGTGAGAATAGGTAGATGTCCGCACCACTGCCCTCGAACGACCGCCCCGACACGGAGGCGGTCGTTCAGGATGCGGACTTCGCCCCGGAGCCGACTCTGCCCGAGCCGGTCCGGCAGCGGATCATGACGCTGGCCGCGGCCGCGCTGCCCTCGCTGCCGGGCGACGAGATCCCCGTGCCGATGCGCAAGGTGGCCCGGTTCGCCCCCAACCGCCGGGCCCGGCTCGGCGGCCGCGAGATCGCCGCCCAGCTCGCCGCCGATCCGCTGTTCCGCCAGCGGATCAGCACCCGGGTGGTGGCCGACGCCGGTGACCTGGGCGCCGCCGTCGCGAGCGGCATGGCCCCGGCCGCCGCCGACCCGGTCGAGGTGGCCGCCCTGGCCTACCTGGCCCGTCCCGAGAGCTGGCGCGAGCTGATCGAGGAGGCCGGCCACGCGGTGGTCGCCGAGGCCGACAGCGCCGCCATCGCCATCCAGGTGCGCGAGGCCGAGCAGCGGGCCGTCCGCGCCGAGCACGACCGCACGGTGGCCAAGGTCGAGGCCGACAAGCTCCGCGACGAGCTGGCCCGGGTCCGCGAGGAGATGGGCCAGCTGCGCGAGGAGGCCCGTTCGACGGCCAAGGCCCTGCGTGAGGCCCAGGCCGCCACCAAGCGCGCCACCGACCTGTTGGCCACCGAGAAGGGCCGCATCGCCCGCACGGCGGCCGACCACGACGCCGAGGTGCGCCGCCTCAAGACCCGCCTGGCCGAGGCCGAGGCGGCCGCGGCCACCGGCAAGCAGAGCGCCAAGGACGCCCGGGCGGTCGACGACGCCCGGCTGTGGCTGCTGCTCGAGACCATCGGGCAGGCCGCGTCCGGCCTGCGCCGTGAGCTGGCCCTCAACCCGGCCGACAAGCTGCCGGCCGACTTCGTGGCCGACACCGCGGCCGAGCTGCCCGGCGGGCCCGAGCGCTCGCGGGCCCGCGCCCAGGACACCGACGACCCGGGCCGGCTCGACCAGCTGCTCGCCCTGCCCCGGGCCCACCTGATCGTCGACGGCTACAACGTGACCAAGCGCGGCTTCGCCGAGATGTCGCTCGAGCAGCAGCGCAAACGCCTGATCACCGGTCTCGGCGGCATCGCGGCCCAGACCGGCGACGAGGTGACTGTCGTCTTCGACGGGGCTGAGCGGGTGCACGGGCTGCCGCCGGCGCCGCGCGGGGTCCGGGTGCTGTTCTCCCGCAAGGGCGACACGGCCGACGAGCTGATCCGCCAGCTGGTGCGGGCCGAGCCGTCGGGGCGGCCGATAGTGGTCATCTCGTCCGACCGCGAGGTGGCCGACGGCGTGCGCCGCCACGGGGCGTACCCGATGGGCGCGGACTCTCTGCTACGGCGTCTTTCGCGGTCCTGACCTGCACTTTCCCGTTTTTGTCATACCCCCCTCGTACCGTGATGGTCACTGTTGGTGGTCAGTCATTCCCCCCGGCCACCGCAGGGGAGGAGGAGTGATGATCATCGACTGCGGTCGCTGCGACCGGGCCCCCGGCGAGTGCTCCGGCTGTCTGGTCTCGGCGCTGGCCAACACCCCCGACGGCATCGAGGACCTGACACCCGGCGAGCTGCGCGCCATCGAGGTGTTCGAGCTCGCCGGCTTCGAGGTCGAGCTGATCGAGACGCCCGACCCGCCGGTGGTGGTGCCGCTCTATCCGCGAGGCCGTAACGTGGCGTGATCGTTCGTCTCTCTAGGATGGGCTTTTCTTTTCGTCAGGGGGTCTCGCGATGCGGCTCTGGGCTTTCCTCGCCCTTCTGGTGCTGCTCGCCGGGCTGGCCGTCACCGCCGCCCTGACGATCCCGTGGCACCGGTCGCCCGCGCCTCGCGCCGATCAACTTCTGGCGTTGCGCGACTTCCCCGCCGAGCAGGTCTCGCGGGCCCGCGCTTTTCACGCCGCGCTGCGCCCCGGGTCGTACGGCTCGATGGCGATCGGCCTGATCGTCGCGCTGGTGCTCGGGCTCACGCCGCTCGGCGCGTGGATCGTGACCCAGGCCGGGCGGCCGTTCGGCGGGCACTGGCTGGCCCAGGCCGTGCTCGGCGGCTTCGCGGTGGTGCTGGTGGCCGAGATCGTCACGCTGCCGTTCGCCGCCTGGCGGCGGTCAATTCTGGTCGAGTACGGCATCTCGACCCAGACCAGGGGCGCGTGGACGGCCGACCTGCTGAAGTCGTGGGCGGTCGGCGCGGTGATCGGCGGGCTGGCCCTGGCCGGGTTCTTCACGGTCACCCACTTCGCGCCGCGATGGTGGTGGGCGATCGGCGCGGTGGGCGCGGCCGGCCTGGTCGTGCTGCTGTCGTTCGTGCTGCCCGTGCTGGTCGAGCCGGTGTTCAACAAGTTCACTCCGATGGCCGACGGCCCGTTGCGGACGTCTCTGATGCAGTTGGCCGAGCGCGACGGCGTGCCGGTGAAAGACGTGCTGGTGGCCGACGCGTCGCGGCGGACGAAGGCCGTGAACGCGTACGTCTCCGGCATCGGCCCGACCCGGCGCATCGTCGTCTACGACACGATGCTGACCGAGGCCACGCCGGACGAGGTCGTCTCGGTGACGGCGCACGAGCTCGGTCACGCCAAGGACGGCGACGTGCTGACCGGCACGATCCTGGGCGCGCTGGGCGCGGCCGTGGCGGTGATCGCGCTCTACCTGCTCGGCTCCTGGCAGTGGCTGCTCGACCGGGCCGGCGTCGACGCGATCGGCGAGCCGCGCGCCATCGCCCTGCTGCTCGCGATGGTCACGCTGGCCGGCCTGGTTTCCGGGCCGGCCCAGGCGTTCGTCAGCCGCCGGGTCGAGGCCCGGGCCGACACCCACGCGCTCGACCTGACCGCCGACGCGGCCACCTTCGAGGCCATGCAGCGCCGCCTCGGCACGGTCAACCTGTCCGACCCCGACCCGCCCGCCTGGGAGCACACCTTGTTCGCCTCGCATCCGTCCACCGTGGAGCGCATGGCCGCGGCCCGCGCGTACGCCCGGGGTGAGCGCTGATGTCCCGCACCCTGCTGATCACTAACGACTTCCCGCCCCGCCCCGGCGGCATCCAGCAGTTCATCCACAACCTGGCCGTCCGCCGCCCGGCCGGCTCCCTGGTCGTCTACGCGTCGACCTGGCGGGGCGCCGAGAAATTCGACGCCGAGCAGCCGTTCGAGGTGATCCGCGAGAAGACCGGCGTCCTGCTGCCGACCCCGGCCGTCGCCAAGCGCGCGGCCGAGATCGCCCGCGCCCACGACTGCGACCGCGTCTGGTTCGGCGCCGCGGCCCCCTTGGGCCTGCTCGCCGACGGCCTGCGCCGCCATGCCGGCATCGAGCGGGCGGTGGCGATCACCCACGGCCACGAGATCGGGTGGGCCGCCCTGCCCGGCGCCCGGCAGTTGCTGCGCCGCATCGCCCGGGGCAACGACGTGATCACTTACCTGGGCGAATATCAGCGCTCCCGCCTCGACAAGGCCCTGCACGGCCTGACCGAGCTGGAGCGGCTGGCGCCCGGCGTCGACGTGGACACGTTCCACCCCGGGGTCGACGGCGGCGAGGTCCGCGCCCGCCACGGCCTGACCGGCCGTCCCGTGATCGTCTGCGTCTCCCGCCTCGTCCCGCGCAAGGGGCAGGACATGCTGATCAAGGCGCTCCCGGCGATCCGCCGCCGGGTCCCCGACGCGGCGCTGCTGCTCGTCAGCGGAGGTCCGTACCGCCCGAAGCTGGAACGCCTGGCCCGCGACCTCGACGTGACCGAGCACGTCGTCTTCACCGGCTCGGTGCCGTGGGCGGAGCTGCCGGCCCACTACGCGGCCGGCGACGTCTACGCGATGCCGTGCCGCACCCGGGCCGCCGGCCTCGACGTGGAGGGCCTGGGCATCGTCTATCTGGAAGCCTCGGCCACCGGCCTCCCGGTGGTGGGCGGCGACTCGGGCGGCGCCCCCGACGCGGTCCGCGAGGGCGAGACGGGCTACGTGGTCGGCGGCCGGGACGTCCCGGCCCTGGCCGCCCGCCTGACCGACCTACTGACCGACGAGGCCCTGGCCCGGAAGATGGGCCAGGCCGGCCGCGCGTGGGTCGAGCAGGAGTGGCGCTGGGAGTCGCAGGCCGCCCGCCTGACCCACCTCCTCGACGCGCCCCGCCCCAACTGAGGCTCCCGTCCTCAGGAGCGTGAGTGAACGGATCACTGTCCGTGATCGTACAGACGCGGATCGGGGTGGCGGCGTAGGAAAAGCGGAGGGCTTCCGGTGCGTCGCGGCGTGCCGTCCGTGCGTTGCGCGTGCCCGGTCGCGGACGCGGAGCCTGCGCTGAGGGACGTCCGAGATGGAGCTTCGATGCGGGACGCCGACTCCGGCCAGGAAAACGACAACGCGACCAAGGGCACCGCCGACGCCGAGGTGCAGGGTGAGTTCGAGGATGGTGAGCTCTCCCTGCCGTACTGGCTGACCAGCACCGAAGAGGCGGCCAACACCTCCTTCTGGCAGATGCTCAAACGGCTGCCGCGCCTGCTGCGGGACGCTTGGCTGCTCGCCTGGCGGGCCGACAGGCGTACCACCGCGGCTCTTCTCGTCCTTCAGATCGCGGCCGGCGTGGCCAGCGCGGTCGGGATGATCAGCGTCGTCGGGGTGTTCGACGGGCTTCTTCAGGACGTACCGACGCCGGATCGCGTGCGTGCCGCCGTGCCCTCGCTGCTCCTCGTGGTCGGCGCCGCCGCCGTTCGTGGCGCCCTGACCTCGGCGGCGGCCGCGGCCAACGGGCGGCTGGCGCCGAAGGTCTACCAGGCGGCCGAGATGCGGCTGCTGACGCTGACCACCCGGGTCGAGCTGTCCACATTCGACAACGCCGAGTGGCGCGACGCCATGGAACGGGCCCGCGACCGGGGCATCCCGGCCGCCGAACAGCTGGTCAACCGGGCCATCGACCTGGTCACCAACCTGACCGGGCTGATCGCGGCGGCCGGTGTGCTCGCCGTGCTGCACCCGATTCTGCTGCCGCTGCTGGTGCTGGCCGTCGTGCCGATCGGGTGGGCGGCCGTACGGTCGGCGCGGCTCGGGCACCGGCGCATGCTGCGGCTGATCGCCGTGTGGCGCCGGCAGCGGATGCTGGCCGAACTGCTCGCGGCGCGGGAACCGGCGCCGGAGCTGCGGGCCTTCACGCTGCGCACGTTCCTGCTGGGCGAGGTGCGGCGGCTGCTGGCGATCTCCACCAAGGAGGAGATCCGGGTGTCCGTGCTCCAGGTGCGGGCCACCCTGCTCGGCACGATCCTCAGCGGGCTGGCCACCGCGTTCGCGTACGTCGTCCTGCTCTGGCTGCTCTGGACCGGGCGCATGGAACTGGCGGCCGGCGGCGCGGCGGCGTACGCCATCAATATGGGCATCGGCAAGCTCAGCGAGATCGCCTTCTCGGCCAACCGGGTCTTCGATCAGGGCCTTTACTTCGCCGACTTCCAGGGCTTCTGCGAACTGTCGCGCTCGCGGGCCGAGCCCGCCCCGGGCGGCGTGGCGCCGCCCTCCTTCCAGGAGATCTCGCTGCAGGCGGTCACCTTTCGCTATCCGGACGCCGACCATCCAGCCGTACGGGATGTCAGCCTCACGCTGCGCCGCGGTGAGGTGATCGCCCTGGTCGGCGAGAACGGCTCGGGCAAGTCGACGCTGGCGACGCTGCTGGCCGGGCTGCACCGGCCGCAGCAGGGCCGGATCCTCTGGGACGGCGTCGACGCCGAGCGCCTCGACCCGGACTCGGTGCGGGAACAGGTGGCCGTGGTCATGCAGGAGCCGACCCGGTGGCCGCTGTCGGCCCGGGCCAACATCACGATCGGCCGCCACGACCGGGCCGTCTCGATGCCGGAGGTGCGGGCGGCCGCCGGCGCCGGCAACGCTCACGACTTCGTGATGGAGCTCTCCCGGCAGTACGAGACGTTGCTGTCCCGCCATTTCATCGACGGCGCCGACCTGTCGGGCGGCCAGTGGCAGCGGCTGGCGGTGAGCCGGGCCTTCTTCCGCGACGCGCCCCTGCTGATCTGCGACGAGCCCACGGCCAACCTCGACGCCCGGGCCGAGCACGACGTCTACCAGCGGTTGCGGGAGCTGGCCGAGGGCCGCACGGTCGTCCTGATCACCCACCGGATGGCGAGCGTGCGCGAGGCTGACCGCATCTACGTCCTCGACCACGGCACGATCGTCGAGCAGGGGGATCACGAGGAGCTGATGGCGGCCGACGGCATCTACGCCCAGATGTTCACGTTGCAGGCCAGCGCGTACCAAATGGCCTGATCGCTTTTTCTCCCGCGGCCATGGCACGCTAGTCCTATGGATCCGATAGGCGTGGTGGTCGTGGGCGCGGTGCTGCTGATCGGCGTCGTGGTCGGTCTGTGGCGGCGCCGCACCGAGGGCCGCTTCCGCGACGTCGCCCCGGCCGGTCTTCGCCCGGAAGTTGGTGGCCGGCTCGCGCTCGCGGAGACTGGAGGAGTGAGCGGCGCGCCGGAACGGCGCGTGGTGCCGGATGCGAAGGAGCCAGGCGTGATCGAGGAGACCAGCGCCGGCCCGAGCGCGGACGGCGCCCGGCTCGACCCGGAGCTGCTGCGCGAGCTCGGCGTCGAGGCGGCCCAGGCGACGCTGTTGCAGTTCTCGTCGGCGTTCTGCGCCCCCTGCCGGGCCGTGCGACGGGTCAGCTCGGAGGTCGCGGCGATGGTCCCGGGGGTACGGCACGTCGAGGTGGACGCGGAGAGCCATCTGGAGGCCGTGCGGGCGCTGGGCATCTGGCGCACCCCGACCCTTCTGGTGCTCGACGCCGAGGGCCGGATCACCAAGCGGGCTACAGGCGTACCGGGAAAGCCGCAGTTGATCGCCGCTCTGGGTGCCGTGCTCTGACCCCCGCCAGCGCCCGCCCTCCCAAGGGGGCCCCCGTCCTGCTCCAGTCTGACGCGAAACGCAAGATCGCGCTTGGCGCCCTGTGGACAACCCGACGGCCTGTGGACAACTCACGTTCTCAGGATCCCGTGGTCTCGGCCAGCTCCGGGGAACGCACGACCGGAGTGGGATCGACGCGCGGGCGGGTCAAGCGGCGCGTGCCCGGCACCAGGAACTGGGTTGCGGCCGACAGGAAGAGCACGGCCGCGCACACGGTCAGGACGGGCGACGTGCCGTACTTGGCCGAGAGCGGGCCGGCCAGCACGTTGCCGATCGGCATGGCGATGAACGACGTCAAGTAGTCCCAGGACGAGACGCGGCCCAGCATGCGCTGCGGCACCTGGTCCTGGATGGCCGTCTCCCAGGCGACGTCGAAGAAGATCAGGCCCGCGTAGCCCACGATCGCGCCCGCGATCACCGCTGTCAGTTCGGCCGGCCAGACGTACGCCAAGGCCCACAGCGGCATGAGCAGCAGCGTCAGCCAGCCCGCCCGGAGCAGGCGGCGCGGCTTGAAGCGCAACGCGATGGCCGCGCCGATGACGCCGCCCAGGCCCTCGGCGGCCGCGATGAAGCCGGCCGCTGACGGGCCGCCCAGGCGTTCGATGGCGACCACCTGCACTAGGACCAGGATGACGCCGTTGGCGATGTGGTAGACGGTCGCGCCGAACAGGCCGAACATCAGCCAGTCACGCTTGCGGATCTCGCGCCAGCCGTCGCCCAGCTCGCTGATCATCGAGGCGCGGGGGCCCCGCTCGGCCCGGACCCGCAGCAGCAGGGCGGCGATGGTCGAGGCCAGGAAGCTGAGCGCGTTGACCGTGAAGCCGGCCGAGGCGCCGAACGCGGCCACCGTGACGCCGCCGAGGGCGGGGCCGGCCACCTGGCTGCCGGTCTGGAGCATGCTGATCGTGGCGTTGGCCGACTGGCGCTTCTCGACCGGGACCAGCAAGGGCCGCAGCGCACCGAAGGCCGGGTCGAAGAAGCTGGCCGCCCCGGTCGAGATCGCGGCCAGCGCGCAGAGCAGCCACAGGTGATATCCGCCGCTGAAGAACATGACGGCCATCGCACCCGCGGCGACCATCCGGATCAGGTCGGAGGCGACCATGACGCGCTGCGGCTGGAGGCGGTCGGCCCACACCCCGCCGAACAGCGTGCAGACCAGCCGGGCCACGATCGACGCCGCCATCACCAGGCCGAGGTCGCCGGGCCCGCCGCCGGCTTTGACCACCGCGACGGCGAGCGCCACGGTCTGGAACCCGTTTCCGATCCAGGACAGGGTCAGGCCGCTGACCAGCAGCCGAAAGTCGGAGATCCGTCGCATGGAACGGGACGGTAGTTCACCGTCGAACTATTAGCAATTGAAAAGTAAGATGGAGGATAGAGTGGGCGGCATGACGGCGGAGCGGGACAGCGTGGATCAGCACGTGGCTCGGTGGGCGGCCTTCTGGAAGGACGAGCCGGCGTTCGCTCCTGAGATCGAGGGCGCGCTGGTGCGGATGAACTACATCCAGCGCGAGGCCCGGCGGGCCGACTCGGCGGCCTTCGCGGAGTCCAAGGAGCTCACCTTCGAGGACTACAAGACCCTGCACGTGCTGATGATCCAGCCGTGGCCGGTCGAGGCCACCCCGGCTCAGCTGGCCGAGGCGTCGGCCGTCACCCGGGCCGCGATGACCAGCCGGCTCGACCGGCTCGTGGCGGCCGAGCTGGTCACCCGGCAGCACGACGACACGGACCGGCGGCGGGTGATCATCAGGCCCACGGCGGCCGGGCGGGCGGCCTGGAGCAAGTACATCTTCGAGGGCATGGAGCGCGACCGGAAGCTGCTGGGCGCGCTCTCGCACGAGGAATTGATCCAGCTCAACGGCCTTCTCCGGAAGGTTCTGCTCGACCTCGAAAGTTGATCGGAAAAGTGGGTGATGCTATTCACCTACGGCTGGACGGGAAAAGGGTGCCAAGCTTCGGGTCATGGAGCTCGATCCCCGCGGCCAGCGGTTCGCGGCCGCACTGACCAGCGTCGTTCTCGTCGTCGTGCTGGCGACCGGGTGGGGATGGCTGGCGCTCGTCCAGACGGTGATCTTCGCGGTCACCGCCGCCGACCCGCGGCGCGGCCCTTGGTCGTACGTCTATCGCGCCTTGGTGTTGCCCCGGATCGGCCCGCCTAGGGAGCGGGAGCCGATCGCGCCCGTGCGATTTGCCCAGTTAGTCGGATTTAGCTTTTTGGCTGTCGCGAGTGTCGGCTACCTCACAGGGGTGACCGCGCTGGGCGTCGTCTTCACGGCCTTCGGCCTGCTCGCGGCCTTCCTCAACGCAGCCTTCGGCCTGTGCCTGGGCTGCGAGATGTACCTGGCGATGCGGCGCGTCAGAGCATAAAAGCCCGGCGGGGGAACCGGGCTCCATACAAACCGGGGATCAGAACTTCGGGGCGTCCGGAGCCTCGAGCAGGCCCAGCCGCAGCGCCGTCATCAGCGCCTGCGCCCGGTTGGCCGCGCCCAGCTTCTCGTACAGCTTCGAGATGTGGGTCTTGGCGGTCGACTCGGAGACGAACAGCTGCTTGGCGATGCCGGCCACGCTCATGCCGTCGGCCAGCAGGCGCAGCACCTGGCCCTCACGCGGGGACAGCTGCGGGCCGGACGGGGCCAGGCGGCGCTTCATGGCCTCGGCCAGGTCGGCCGCGGTGAACGCGCTCGGCGCCGAGGCGGCGTGCCGGGCGGCCGCCACGACCTCGTCGGCCGGCGCCGTCTTGGGGACGAACGCGCTGGCGCCCGCCTCGAGAGCGCCGAAGAGCTGGTCGTCACCCGCGTACATGGTGAGGACGACGATGCCCATGTTGGCGTTGTTCTTGCGGAGGGCCTTGGTGGCCTCGAGACCGCTGCCGTCGGGCAGGCGGAGGTCCATGATCACGACGTCCGGCTGCAGAGCACCGGCCTGGCGGACCGCCTCGGCGGCCGTGGCCGCCTCACCCACGACCTCGAACTGACGGTCGCGCTCGAATGCGTGTCGCAGCCCCTTACGAATCAAGTCATGATCGTCAACAAGGAGGACCTTGGTGCGCGTCGTCGGCGCCGGACTGGTCGACATGCTCGGGTTACTCCCCTTCTGGAGCGGAAACGCTATCCCGCACGCTATCGCGCCTGGCCGGAGAACCGAGCACTACGGCAACGGTTGTCCCGCTGGGGTGTCGCGGCGTGATCTTGAGTCGGCCCCGGATCCGTTCCGCCCGCTCGGCCATGATGGTCAGACCATAACGACCGTCCGGGCGGTCGTCCGCGAAACCCCGTCCGTCGTCGGAGACCTCGATCTCGGCGTACGGGGGGTCGACGGTGCAGGTAACCCACAGATTAGAGGCTCCGGCGTGCTTGCGCGCGTTGGTGATCGCCTCCTGGGCGATACGCAGCAGTTCGGCCTCGGTCGCGGCGGGCAGCCGGGCCGTCGATTCGTCGAAGGTGAAGTGCACCCGCAGACCGGCCGACGTGCCCAGCGTCCGGGCGTACTCGGCGATCGCGGCGGCCAGGCCGCCGTTGCGGTCCACCTCGGAACGCAGCTCGAACAGGCTCAGCCGCAGCTCGGTGATCACCCGCGTCACCTCGCTGCGCAGCGAGCGCAGCTCCTCGGCCGTCTCGTCGGCCCCCTCGGGCAGTGTGGCCTGCGCGTTGTCGATGCCGTAGCCGACCATGACGAGCTCCTGCGCGACCCCGTCGTGGATCTCGCGGGCGAGCCGCTGACGCTCCTCATTGGTGGCCAGCGACCGCACGTCGTCGAAGAGAAGGGCGGCTTCCAGCCGTAGGGCGGCGGGGTCGGTCACCCAGGTGACTTCACTGACGACGCTTGAGGGGTACGCGTTCGCGACATCCGTCTCGAGGATGACGAGCCCGATCGTCCGCACTCCGGCCACCAGAGGCACGACCAGCGAGGAGGTGTCGCCTTTACGACCGGAGCGGGCCTGTGACCGGTTGGCGGTCATCGGCTGCTGGGTGGCCCACGCGTCGGCGATGGCCGAGTCGGCGTCGAGCGTCGTCTCCCAGTCGACCCGCTCGGCGCCGGTCTGCGCCAGCACGACGAGCCGTCCGCCGCCGCTGGCCGACAGCACGGCCGACCGGTCGGACGGGGTGACCAGCCGGAGCTCCTCGAGCAGGTGCTCGGAGATGCCACCGGGGTCGAGGGTGGCGCCGGGAAGCGAACGGGCCACGCTGCGCAGCTGGGTCAGCAGGCGGGTGGCCTCGGCGTACGGCTGCGGGGTCGGCTCTGTCGGCTGCATCAGCTGGCGCATGGTGTCGGCCGCGAACGTGATGATCGCCCCGAGCACGAGCCACTGACCACCGGCCGCGAGGAAGCCCGGCTGGGTGATCGGGCTGACCTCACCGATCAGGGTGCCGCCGACCACGAGCGAGACGGCGGCGACACCGAGCAGGGCGGCGCCCTCGGTGGGGCGGCGGCGAAGGGCGGCGGTCAAGAGCGGGACCGTGAGGTACGGCAACACGACCTCGGCGCCGAAGCCGGCGTCCAAAGTGCCGTGCGCGTCGGCGGCGGCCGCGATCGAGCCGGCGGCCAGCCCGGTGATCGTGACCTCGGCGAACCGCCCGAGCGGCGCGAAGAGCCGATGATCGGGGGAGAGGAAGGCGGGGAGGGCGGCCACCGCGAGCAGGGCTATCCAGCCGAGCTGGCGAACCTCGCCGGTGGCGATCAGGGTGAGCGCCGCGACCAGCGCGAGCATGACGATGCGCGCGGCCACCGCAAGCGGTTGGACGCGCGCGGAGACGCTGGCTAGGACCGGCACCTGACGGATGGTAGTCGCCCCGGCCCGGGGCGGCTCGTGGCCCGGGCGCGTCGCCGTTCGTGGCCCGGGCGCGTCGCCGTTCGTGGCGCGGGCCGGTCGCCGTTCGTGGCGCGGGCCCGTCGCCGGGAATGTCGTACCGAGCGGGTAGCCTCCCGTGCATGGCGGACACCTCGACGCAGTCGATCCAGGTCCATGCGCCCCTCGACCGCGTGGCCGCGGTGATCAGCGACTTCCCGCGCTACCCCGAGTGGGCCGAGGCGATGAAGACGGTGGAGGTCCTCGAGGAGTACGAGGACGGCTACGCGGCCACGGTCCGGTTCGTGATAGACGCCGGGGTGATGGCCGACGACTACACGCTGGAATACGCGTACTCCGACGACCTCTCGCGCATCGAGTGGCACCTGGTCCAGCCCTCGAAGACGCAGAAATCCCAGCGCGGCTCCTATGACCTTGCCGACGGTGGCGACGGCACCACCACGGTGACGTACACACTTGAGGTGGAGCTCTCCATCGGCATGCTCGGCATGTTCCGCCGCAAGGCCGAAAAGATGATCATGGACACGGCGCTGAAGCAGCTCAAGCGCCGCGTCGAGAGCCTCCCGCCGAGCTGAGAGCACCACCCGAGGAGCGCCACATGTCCGGTTCCGCCCGGGAGGAGGCCGAGCGCCTGATCGCCACGGCCCTGGCCGCCCTGTCCAACGCAGTCGGCGCATCCACTCCCGCCGACCCGCCACGCCACTCGCCGGCTCCCTCGCCGGGCGACGCGCCCAGCGCCTCGGCCGGCGAATCCGGCGGCCCGACCAGTGCCTCGGGTGGCGGTTCGGCCGGCGGATTCGGCGGGGGCTCGTCCGGCGGTCTCGGTGGCGGGCCCGATTGGGGACGGCTGGGTAGTGGCCTGGCGTCCGCGATTCGGGTGGCGGGCGATCGTCTCGGTGACCTGGGCGGCCTCGCCGGTGACGAGCGAGCTGCCAACGGTCAGACCGGGACGAAACGGAACGGCGGCGGGCGCTGGGCGACCGGGAGCGCGGAGTGCTGCGTGTGCCCGGTGTGCAAGGCGATCGCGGCGACGCGTGACCCGAGCCCGGTGACGGCGGCGCGCCTCGCGAGCAGCGCGGGGGACATCGCCACCGGCGTGGCCCATCTGATGCGCGCGGTGTCGGCGATGACGGGGGAGAGGCGCCGTCCGCCGGCGCGCCCGGCCCCGAAGGAGACGCGCCCCGGCAACGCCGACCAGACGTGGTCGTCGGCCACCCGTTCGGCGAACGCCCGGAACACGGCGGACAAGGCCTGGGCCGCCGCCACCAACACACAGCCGGCGGCCGCGACGACTGGCGACGCCTGGTCGGCGGCCACGACAGCCGGCGCGGCCACGAACACGCAGCCTTCGGCCACGAACACACAGCCGGCGGCTGCGACGACTGGCGACGCCTGGTCGGCGGCCACGACAGCCGGCACGGCTACGAATACGCAGCCTGCGGGCACGAACACGCAGCCTGCGGGCACGAACGCGCAGCCGGCGGCTGCGACGAGTGGGGATGCCTGGTCGGCGGCCACGACGGCCAGCGCGGCTGCGGCGGCGGCCGAGCACGCGGCCGAGCTCAAGGCTCGCCGGGAAGCGGCCCAGCAGGCGGCGGCCGAGGCTGCCCGCCGGGTCGCCGAGGCGGCCGAGCAGGCGCGGGCCCGCCGCGACGCTGAGGCCGCTCGGGAAGCCGCGAGCCAGGGCGCGAGCGCGGGGTCTGATGGTTCTGGGCCGAGCGCGGGTGCGGAGTCCGGTGGTGCCGGGTCTGGCAGTTCCGGGACGAGCGCGGGCGCCGGGTCTGGCAGTTCCGGGACGAGCGCGGGCGCCGGGTCTGGCAGTTCCGGGACGAGTGCGGGCGCCGGGTCTGGCAGTTCCGGGACGAGTGCGGGCGTCGGGTCTGGCAGTTCTGGGACGAGTGCGGGTGCCGGGTCTGGTGGCGCTGGCTCGGGTGCGGGCGCTGGGTCGGGCGGCGCCGTGGGCGATGCGGGCGTGGGAGACGGTGGGGGCGGTGAGCGCGGTCGCGACGAGACCGGCGACACTGCGCGTGGGGTGGGGCGGGGGAGCCGTACACCTCGAAGGTTTGATGTGTGGGCCGCGGCCACCGCGGATGCGGGTGTTGCCGACGTGGCGCCGAGTGCGACGGTGGATCATGATGTGGCGGGTGCGGAAGCGCCCTCGGACAGTGGGACCCGTGACGCCCTCGACGGTGGCGCGGAGTGATGGGACAGAGGGGACGGGCAGCGTGACGCTGACCATCGGAGTCGACGTCGGCGGCACCAAGGTTGCCGGTGGGGTGGTCGACGAGCACGGGACCGTGTTGGCTTCGAACCGCCGGGACACGCCCGCCGAGGACCCGGCCGGCACCCGGGACACGATCGTCGAGGTCGCCGCCGAGCTGGCCGCCGCCTATCCGGACGCCACCGCCATCGGCATCGGCGCCGCCGCCTGGATCGACGCGGCCGGCTCGACAGTGCTGTTCGCGCCGAACCTGGCCTGGCGTGACGAGCCTCTTCGCGACTACGTGAGCAAGGCCGTCGGCCTGCCCACCGTTCTCGAGAACGACGCCAACGTGGCCGCCTGGGCCGAGTTCCGGTTCGGTGTCGCCCGGCACGCCGACGACTCCATGGTGATGATCACCGTGGGGACCGGCATCGGCGGCGGCATCGTCCTCAACGGCAAGCTGTGGCGCGGCGCCAACGGCATC
Organism: Actinoplanes sp. CA-131856; assembly: GCF_050956135.1. Classification (GTDB taxonomy): domain Bacteria; phylum Actinomycetota; class Actinomycetes; order Mycobacteriales; family Micromonosporaceae; genus Actinoplanes. Next base: position 1,941,151 of record NZ_CP191849.1, read on the forward strand.
GCGGCCGAGCTCGGCCACATCCAGTCCGTGCCCGACGGCCACCCCTGCGGTTGCGGCCGGCTCGGCTGCCTCGAGCAGTACGCCAGCGGCAACGCCCTCGTCCGCTTCGCCCGGGCCGGTGCCCGGCAGGAGCCCGAACGGGCCGCCCAGCTGCTCGAACTGGCCGGCGGCGACGCCCTCGCGATCACCGGGCGGCAGATCACCGAGGCCGCGCGGGCCGGCGACGGCGTCGCCCGCGACGCCTTCGGCCAGATCGGCTACTGGCTCGGCGTCGCCATGGCCGACCTCGCGCAGAGCTTCGACCCGCAGATCCTCGTGGTCGGCGGTGGCGTGGTCGACGCCGGTGACCTGCTCATGACGCCGACCCTCACCACCTATCACGACCAGCTCAAACAGCGCGGCCGCTTCCCGGTCGCCGAGCTGCACGCGGCCGAGACCGGCAACACCGCCGGCATCCTCGGCGCCGCCGACCTGGCCCGGCGTCCCTGACCTCATGGCCGGGCCCGCGCTGCGCGTCATCAGCTACAACGTTCACGGCCTGAAGGACGACCGGGGCGCCCTCGTCGATCTGATCCGCGAGCTCGCCCCGGACGTCCTGGTCGTGCAGGAGGCGCCGCGGCGTTTCCGCTGGCGGCACCGCTGCGCCGCGCTGGCCGACGACCTCGGCATGGTGGTGGCCGCCGGCGGCCTGCCCGCCCTGGGCAACCTGCTGCTGGTCAACCTGCGGGTGCGGGTGCTCGACACGTGGGTGATGCGCTATCCGCTCACCCCGGGCCGGCACCTGCGCGGCGCCGTCTTCGCCCGCGGGTCGGTGCGCGGCGGCACCTTCACCGTCGCCGGCTCCCACCTGGCCACCGACCCGGCCGAGCGGCCCACCCAGGCCGCCCTCTGGAAAGAGGCCCTCACGGCCGTCGACGGCCCCCTGATCGCCGCGGCTGATCTCAACGAGGGCCCGGGTGGTGGCGCCTGGCGTACGGTCGAGGACGGTCTTGTCTCCTCGGCCGACAACCGGCCCACCTTCCCGGCCACCGTGCCCGCGCGGCGCATCGACGGCCTGTTCGTGAGCCCCGACATAGCCATCGACAAGTACGAGATCGTCGAGAACGACCGGGCCCGCCGCGCGAGTGATCATCTTCCGGTCGTCGCGGACCTGGTTCTGCCTTCCGGGTAGGCCCGTCGGTCTGGCAATATCTCGGCCGTGCCCGACACAGAGATCGCCGATCGTCGAGACGCCGTCTGCGTCGTCGGTGCCGGCGCCAGCGGCCTGGCCGCCGTCAAAAGCCTGCGTGAGCAGGGCTTCGAGGTCGACTGCTACGAGCGGGAGACGGCCGTGGGCGGCGCCTGGAACTGGCGTCACGACCGCAGCCCGGTCTACGCCGGCACCCACCTGATCTCGTCGCGGCCGCTCACCGAGTTCCCCGACTTCCCGATGCCCGACACGTGGCCCGACTATCCGCACCACAGCCAGGTGCTGTCCTATCTGGAGCGTTACGCCGAGCACTTCGAGGTCACCGGCGACGTCTGGTTCGGCACCGAGGTGGTCCAGGCCGTGCCGGTGGGTGACGGGCGCTGGGACGTGACGACCAGGTCGACCGGCGGCGGGTCCGAGGAGCGGGTTCAGAGGTACGCCGGACTGGTCGTGGCCAACGGCCATAACTGGTCTCCCGCCAAACCCGCGATCCCGGGTGACTTCCGTGGTCAGGTGATCCATGCGGCGGCGTACAAGGACCCGGCCCAGATCCGCAGCAAAAAGGTGCTGGTCATCGGTGGTGGCAACACCGGCTGCGACATCGCGGTCGAGGCGGCCCAGCAGGCCACGACGGTCTGGCATTCCACGCGGCGTGGTTACTGGCTGGCGCCGAAATACGTCCTCGGGCGCCCGGCCGACCAGGTCAACGACCGTCTGTCGAGATTCAAAATTCCTTGGCGCGTACGCCAGTGGCTGTACCGCCGCGTCCTGACCCTCACGGTCGGCGACCTGACGCGGTACGGCCTGCGGGCCCCCGACCACAAGCCGTACGAGAGCCACCCGGTGGTCAACAGCCAGCTCCCGTACTACCTGGGCCACGGCCGCATCACCCCGGTGCCGGACGTGACGGAGTTCGACGGCAAGGGGGTGGTTCTGGCCGACGGCACCACTATCGAACCCGACCTGGTGATCACGGCGACCGGCTACCGCCCGCGCTTCGACTTCCTCGACCCGGACCTGATCGACACCGACGCGGCCGGCCGCCCCGACCTGCATCTGCACGCGTTCGCCCGCAAGCACCCGACGCTGGCGGTGATCGGCCTCCTCCAGGCTGACGCGGGCCTGTTCCCGCTGGCCCATTGGCAGAGTGTCGCGGTGGCCCGTTGGCTGCGCCTGCGCCTCGAAGACCCGGCCCGAGCGGCCGCAGTGCAGCAGAAGGAGTCGGCCCGCCCGTTGGCGTCGTGGTCGCGCCGTCGCATGGTGCCGTCCCGCCGTCATTGGTTCGAGGTCGACCACATCGACTACCTCCGGGCCGTGGACGGCCTCCTGCGCGAGATGGAGCCCGCGTGATGCTGGAGTTGGGCCCGATCCGCCTGAAGGACTGGACGTCTCCCGTGGTGCCCCACGCGCGAGAGGTTCTGTCGCGCTTCCCGGAGGGCACTGATGGCGGTAAATCGGTAAATATCCTTTTTGTGCCCGGGAGTGGGGGCGGGCGCGGGCTGCGAAGTGGGGGCGGGCGCGGGCTTTGGAGTTGGCTCGGTGGACACGCGACCCGGCGGGCCGGTGAAGCTGCGCGAGGTGGCGAGGGACTCGACAGCGCTGGCGCGGTGGGGCTTCGCGGTGGCGGCGAGGGACACGACAGTGCTGGCGCTGTGGGGCTTCGCGGTGGCGGCCGTGGCGATGCGGGCCGGGCTGGGCGCGATGGGGCTGGGCGCGGTGAGGTGGGGGCTTCGGCGTTTGTGGAGCACTGGGTGCCTCGGGCTGTGGGGCGGGGATATGCGGCGCATGTTCTCGTGCCGCGGCCCGGTGGAGGGCTTCGCGAGCATGTGCACGATGTCGTTCAGGTGGCGGCGTCTCTTTCGACCCGTGTGGTTCTGGTGGGGCACGGTGACGGGGCGCGCGTCGTGGCGTACGTCATGGGGCGTTATCCGGCGAAAGCCGGTGTTCTGGTCTGTCCGGTCTTTAAGGACAAAATGGTGCCTCCGCGTGTGGGGCGGGCCTCTGTGCTGGTGGCGGGGAGTCCCGATGACCGTGTTGTCGGGGTGAAGGCGCTTGATCGTGTGGCGGCTCTCTACGGGACCGCGCCGTTGCTCTTTCCGGGCATGGGCCATGACCTGATGCTCGGCGAGGACGGGGCCGAGCCGATCGACGCCGTTCTCGACTGGCTCGAGAAGGAGAGCGTCGTCAAGTAGTCCTGCGCCCACGCGTGGATGTCGTGGACCGTCAAGTAGTGGCGCATCGCCGCCATCCTGCGCGCCAGGTCGGCGGGGGCGGCGCTCATCGCGTGCAGCAACGTCTCCTTCAGGCCGTCCACGTCGTGCGGGTTGACCTGGAAAGCGTCCTCCAGCTCGGCCGCCGCGCCGGCGAACTCGCTCAGCACCAGGGCGCCGCTGTCGTCGCGGCGGGCCGCCACGAACTCCTTGGCGACCAGGTTCATGCCGTCGCGCAGCGGGGTCACCACCATCACGTCGGCCGTCTGGTAGAGGGCGGCCAGGTCGGCCCGGTCGAACGGCTGGTTCAGATAGTGGATGGCCGGCTCGCCGACCCGTCCGTACTCACCGTTGATGCGGCCCACCTCGCGTTCGATGCGGTCGCGCAGGCCACGGTACGTCTCCACGCGCTCCCGGCTCGGCACCGCCACCTGCACCATCACCGTGTCGCGGACCTTCACCCGGCCGTCGCGCAACAGCTCCGAATAGGCCGTCAGGCGATGCTCGATGCCCTTCGTGTAGTCGAGGCGGTCGACGCTGAGCAGCACCTTCTTCGGCGATCCGAGATCGTGCCGCAACTGCTTGGCGAGATTGATGACGTACGGCCGAGCGGACAGCGACCGCATCTCGGCCACATCGATCGACACCGGGAACGCTCCGGTACGTACGACCCGGTCCTCAAGGACTATCGCGTCGTCCGCGCCCTCCGCGCCCAGCAGTTTCGCCGCCAGCTGGGCCACGTTGTGTGCCGCCTGCGGGCGCTGGAAGCCGACCAGGTCGGCCCCGAGCATGCCGCGCAGCAGCTCGACCCGGCGGGGGAGCTGCATGAACAGCTCGGGCGGCGGGAACGGCACGTGCAGGAAGAAGCCGATGAGCAGGTCGGGGCGCAGCTCCCGGAGCAGCTGCGGCACCAGCTGCAAGTGATAGTCCTGCACCCAGACCGTGGCCCCGGGCTCGGCCACCTCGGCCGCCGCCTCGGCGAACCGGCGGTTGACCGCTCGGTACGTCTCCCACCAGCCGCGATCGAAGACCGGCGGCTCCACCGCGTCGTGATAGAGCGGCCACAGCGTCGAGTTGGCGAAGCCCTCGTAGTAGCCGCGCGTCTCGTCCTCGTCCAGGGCCATCGGGCGCAGCCGCAGGGTGCCCAGATCGGGCAGGGGGCGAGCCTCGCCGACCGTTCCGTCCCAGCCCACCCAGGTCGCCGACGTCTGCTGGAGGATCGCGTGCAGCGCGCCGGCCAGGCCGCCGGGACTTCGGCGCCACTCGCACGCCCCGTCCGGGGCGGCGCTGTCATCGAGCGGAAGACGGTTGGCGACGACGACCAGCGAGCTCTGGCGCATCACCGAAGGTTACCGGACGACTACCAACGATCTATAGGGACGGTGGTCTATACAACAGCGCCGTCGTCGTAGTCGTCGTCCTCGTCGTCACCGGACCGCAGCCGCCAGACCAACATCACGGCGCCCGAGACGATGGCGGCGAAGCCCAGCACCGTCACGTAGTCGCGGTCGATCGGCAGCAGGCGCGGGAACAGGAAGAGCACGAAACCGACGACCACACCGAGGACGCCGAACACCGCGTACTTCGAGATCTTCGGCAGCGGCGGGGGAGGAGGCGGCGTGTACCGCTCGTCCTCGTCATCGTCGTCCGGGTTGTCGGGCAGGTCGTCGAGACCCTCGAGCACCGACGGGTCGGGCTTGTCGGTGCGCCGCCGGTTCAGCGAGACGCCGGAGAAGTCGGCCGCCGACTGGAGCCCGCCCAGGCGCGGCGGCTCCTTGGGCGGCGCGTCGATGCCCTCGGCGTCGGGCCAGGGGGCCGCGGTCGGATCGACAGTCGTGTGGAAGCCGGCCACGATCTTGGCCCACTCGGCCTCGATGTCGGGCTCGGCGGTCGGGTCCTCGGGCGGGGTCGGCAGGGCGCCGCCGGTCACCTTGTGCAGATGTTCGCGGGCCGTGTCGAGGTGGGCCCGGTCGACGAAGAGCCGGTCGGTCGGCCGCGCGGGCAGCGTGGTGGCGCGAAGAATCGGATTGAGATCGGCCGTCGGCTGCAGATAAGCAGCGATGCCACCGGCGGCCAGCACATCCAAGAGGTGCTCACCGACGCGCGGATCCACGTCGCCCGCGGCCGCATAGTCGGCCGCGTCGAGACCGTTGTCCCGCCGCCCGCGGCGAGCCCCACCCGCTGTCACCCTGCAACACTCCCTCGCCCCGACCGTGCCTTGAATGGTGACACGACATGGACCGGTTGCGGGAGTGCGTTGTGGCGCGCCGTCCCGCTTCGTACGCTTCCTCTGCGCCCGGATGTCCCGGTCGTCCGAGAAAGGACCCCCGTGTTCTACGCACTACTCAAGTACGTGGTTCTCGGACCGCTTCTCAAGTTGCTCTTCCGCCCCGACGTGCGCGGCCTGTCCCACCTGCCCCGGAACGGCCCGGTGATCCTGGCCTGCAACCACCTGTCGTTCTCCGACTCGATCTTCACACCCCTCGTGGTCGATCGCAGGGTGACCTTCGTCGCCAAAGCCGAATACTTCACCGGCAAGGGGATCAAAGGCTGGCTCATGCGGCAGTTCTTCGCGGGCACGGGGACGATCCCGGTCGACCGTTCCGGTGGCAAGGCCGCCCAGGCGGCCCTGGAAACCCTGCTGAGAGTGCTGCGGGAGGGCGGAATCGCGGGCATCTATCCCGAGGGCACCCGGTCGCCCGACGGGCGCCTCTACCGCGGCAAGACGGGTGTGGCCCGGCTCGCACTGGAGAGCGGCGCCCCGGTCGTGCCGGTCGCGCTGCTGAACACCGACGAGATCCAGCCCACCGGCACCCTCATGCCCAAGATCCAGCGGGTACGCCTGCGCTTCGGCGCCCCGCTCGACTTCTCCCGCTACGCCCCGTCGAAGGGCGACCGCTTCGTCGAGCGAGCCATCACCGACGAGATCATGTACGAGCTGATGGCCCTATCAGGCCGCGAGTACGTAGACGTATATGCGGCCAGCCTGAAGACCTCGATCGAGGCCCCGAAGCGCGACCAGAGTCGCACTGCGCCCGTCGGTGTCGAGGGCTCCGAAAAAGGCTAGGCGCAGCCGAGGCCTTTTTCGGCGCCCTCGACACCGACCTCGTGGGGCGCAGTGCCCGCCGAGCGAAGCGAGGCCAGCCAGCTCAGCTCAGCTCAGCATCCCCGCGCGGCGCCGGAGTGCGGGGAGGTCGGTGACCACGATGCGGCGGCCCTCGGTGCGCAGCCAGCCCCGGCTGGCGAACGAGCCGATGGCCTGGTTGACGCTCTGACGCGAGCCGCCCGCCATCTCGGCCAGCTGGCTCTGGTTGAGCTCGATCGTGATCATCGGGGCCTGACTCTCGCCGGCCAGGCGGACCAGGGTCTTGGCGACCCGTCCGGGCAGGTCGAGGAAGACGTGGTCGGTGTTCTGCTCGGTGAGCCGGCGGATCAGCGCGCCCACCGACCGCATGACCGCGTCCAGGATGCGCGGGTTGGAGTGCACGAGATCCATGAAGGCGGCCCGCGACAGGGTCAGCGCCTGGCAGTCCTCGATCGCCTCGGCCGACGTGCTGCGGGTCGAGGCGTCCAAGAGGGACACTTCGCCGAGTACGCCCGGAGGCCGCACCACGGTCAGGACGGCCCGCTCGCCGGTCGGCGCCGTGCGGAAGATGGCCACCGCGCCCCGCCTCAGAATGATCAGCGATTCGCCCGGATCGTTCTCGACGAAGAGGATCTGTCCTTTGCGGTACGTCCGTGGCACAGCGGCCGCGATCACTCGCTGGCGGACGTCCGGCTCGAGCCCGGCGAACATGTCGACGCCGGTCAGCGCGTCGCCGTTGTCCGGCATGCGATTGTCCACGGCGTCATCCCACCCCCGGTGGGACCGCGTGTGTTGCGAGCGGCCGAATCGCGCCGCCCCCCGGCGCGAACGATCACTCTTAGCACAGAGCCACCCACCGGCGCCATTTCTGCGCACGTGTGCCCGCGAGCGCCTCATAGGATCATGTCGCGCCGGTCGCTATCTGTAAACCTCTCAATTGCGAACGGTGAGCGACGGACAGTGTGCCCGTCTGATTTCGTCAATCTGCACTGATAATCCCGCCGTGCCGGATGACGAGCTTCTTGCATCGACGCTGAGGGCCCAGTGGCATCTGGTCCCCGCCGAGATCACCGCCCTCCCGGACGTGCTCATGTCACACGGATGGGAGGTGACGGCCGGATCGGAGCGGTACGTCGTCCGGCTCACCGAGACCGGCTGCCGCCAGCCGGTCGAGGCCGGCCTGGCCGCCGCCGAGCATCTGCGCGGCCGTGACATCGCGGCCGGCGAGCCGGTGCGCACCCTGTCCGGCGGCCTCACCGCGCAGACCCCCGACGGCGCCTTCGCCGTGCTGCGCCGGGTGCCCGGCCGCCGCCTGGACGGGGCCGACCCGATCGACCAGCAGTTCTGGGGCGACCGGCTCGGCGCCGCCCACCGGGCGCTGCAGGGTTTTCACCATCCGGGCCTGCGGCCGTGGCAGCTGCTCGACCCCGACGCCCCGCACCTGGCCGCCGAGCCCTGGCTGCGGGGCGTGGTCCTCGACGCGGTCACGGCGGCCACGCGGGTCACGGTCACCGACCGGTTGACGTACGGGGTGCTGCACGGCGATCCGGCCCCGGACGTCTTCGTGGTCGATCCGGGCACCGGCCGCGCCGGGCTGCTCGACTGCGGGGCGAGCGGTCTCGGGCCGCTCGTCTACGACGTGGCCGCCGCCGTGGCGTACGCCGGAGGGCTCGCGCAAGCCGCCGAGCTGATCGACGGTTACGCCGCGGCCGGTCCCGTCGGGGCCGACGAGCTGTACGCCGTACTCCCCGTTCTTCTGAAGTTGCGGTGGGCCGTTCAGGCCGACCGGGCCGTACGTCTCGGTCTGCCCGAGACCCTGCAGAAGGCAAAAGCCGCCCTCGACGCCATGAGCGGGTGACGGTGGTGGAGGATATGCCCCGATGCCATATCGCTATTTCTATGACTGCGAGTTCATCGAGGACGGGGTCACCATCGACCTGGTCTCGATCGGCGTGGTCGACGAGTTCGGTCGCGAGTTCTACGCGATCAGCACGGAGTTCGACGACAGCAAGGCCATCCCCTGGGTGCGCCGCAACGTCCTCGACAAGCTCCCCTCGCCGTCGGACAAGGCGTGGCGCTCCCGCGAGCGGATCCGCGACGACCTCTACGCCTTTCTGACCGAGCCGGTCGAGGGCCGCACCGAGCAGATCGAGCTGTGGGCGTGGTTCGCCGCCTACGACCACGTGGCGCTCGCCCAGCTGTGGGGCGCGATGCCGGCCCTGCCGCGGGACATCCCGCGTTTCACCAAGGACCTGCGCCAGCTCTGGGACGATCAGGGCCGCCCGCATCTGCCGTCGATGTCGGGCCGGCACGACGCCCTGGTCGACGCGAAGCACAATCTGGCCCGCTGGCGGGCGATGGGCGGTTGAGCCGCGCCCGGCGGGGAATGGCCAGAGGCATGACGAACACCGAGCAGGAGCAGCGCGAGAAGGTCAAGCAGATGGTGGCGGACGCCCGCATCTGCATGGTGACCACGATGACCGCCGACGGCAAGCACGTGAGCCGCCCGATGGCCCTCCAGGAGATCGAGTTCGACGGCGATCTCTGGTTCTTCACCTACACGACATCCGACCTGGTCGAGCAGATCGGCCTGCACCCGCAGGTGAACGTCGCCTTCAGTGACCAGAAGCAGAACAACTGGATCTCCCTGTCTGGCACGGCGATCCGCACGGACGACCCGGAGAAGGCGCGTGAGCTGTGGAATCCGGCGCTCAAAGCCTGGTTCCCGGACGGACTCGAGACGCCGGAGCTTACCCTGGTCAAGGTGCATGCGGAGACCGCTGAGTACTGGGCGGCGGCACACAGTTCGAAGGTCGTCACTCTGCTCGGCTACGCCAAGGCGGCCGTAACCGGAAAGACCCCGGACGCGGGGGAGAACGAAACCGTCAGGCTGTAGCGGGGCGCTTCGGGGCGGTGTGAGCCGGACCGCTAAAGTTCGGCTTGCGGCCCGCCCCGGGCCCGGCAACGCTGCCGATCACTCGCTCCCTGGGGCTCGACGGGCCTGTGCAACTCGCACCTGAAATCAGGGAGGACGAGCAATCATGCGTATCGGCGTGCTCACCGGCGGCGGCGACTGCCCCGGTCTCAACGCGGTGATCCGGGCGGTGGTCCGCAAGGGCGTCGCCGCTTACGGTCACGAGTTCGTCGGGTTCCGCGACGGCTGGAAGGGCCCGCTCGAGGGCCTGACGAAGCCGCTCGGCATCGCCGAGGTCCGCGGCATCCTGCCGCGTGGCGGCACCATCCTGGGCTCCTCGCGCACCAACCCCTTCAAGATCGAGGGCGGCGTCGAGAAGATCAAGGCGAACCTGGCCGAGCAGGGCGTCGACGCCCTGGTGGCGATCGGCGGCGAGGACACCCTCGGCGTCGCCACCAAGCTGAACGACCTGGGCGTCAACGTCGTGGGCGTGCCCAAGACGATCGACAACGACCTCAACGCCACCGACTTCACCTTCGGCTTCGACACCGCCGTCAACATCGCGATGGAGGCGATCGACCGGCTGCACACCACGGCCGAGTCGCACCACCGCACGCTGGTCGTCGAGGTCATGGGCCGGCACGCCGGCTGGATCGCCCTGCACGCCGGTCTGGCCGGTGGCGCCAACGTGATCCTGCTGCCCGAGCGCAACTTCGACGTCGAGCAGGTCGCGACGTACGTGACCAAGCGTTTCCAGGTCGAGTACGCGCCGATCGTGGTCGTCGCCGAGGGCGCCCAGCCGCTCGACGGCCAGATGGCGCTGCAGAGCAAGGAGCTCGACTCGTTCGGCCACGTCCGCCTCGGCGGCATCGGCCAGTGGCTGGCCGAGCAGCTGGAGGAGAAGACCGGCAAGGAGGCCCGTACGGTCGTCCTCGGTCACATCCAGCGCGGCGGCACCCCATCGGCGTTCGACCGGGTGCTCGCGACCCGGTTCGGCCTGCAGGCGATCGACGCCGTCCACGAGGGCGACTTCGGTAAGATGATGGCGCTGCGGGGCACCGACATCGTCCGCGTGCCGCTGATCGAGGGCACCGGCGAGCTCAAGACCGTTCCGCTGTCGCGGTACGAAGAGGCCGAGGTCTTCTTCGGCAGCTGAGCTACGACTTTTCGGAGGGCGGCCGAAAGGCCGCCCTCTTTGTTGAAGGGCGCGGGAATGACCAAGCAAACGGTGGCCGTCATCGGTGCGGGCAAGCTCGGCGAGCTGGTCCTCTCCGGACTGCTGCGCTCCGGCTGGCCGGCGCAGCAGCTGCTGGCCACGACCCGCCGCCCGGAGCGGGCGTCGGAGCTGGCCGACCGGTACGGCATCCGCCCGGTGCTCAACCTGACCGCTGTCACGCAGGCCGACGTGCTGCTGATCGCGGTGAAGCCGCAGGACGCGGGCAAGCTGCTCGACGACTTCGGCTCCAAGGTGCCGCCGGAGAAACTGGTCGTCTCGCTCTGCGCCGGCCTGCCCACGAGCTTCTTCGCCGACCGGCTGCCCGGCGGCATCCCGATCGTGCGGGTCATGACGAACACGCCGGCCCTGGTCGACCAGGCCATGACGGTGGTCTCCCCGGGCCCGTACGCGACAGTGGAGCACCTGACCGTCGTCGAGCAGATCTTCCGGCCGCTCGGCCGCACGCTGCGGGTGCCCGAGTCGCAGCAGGACGCGGTGACCGCGCTCTCCGGCTCCGGCCCGGCCTATTTCTACCTGCTGGTCGAGGCCATGATCGACGCCGGCATCCTGCTCGGCCTGCCCCGCCAGGTGGCGCACGAGCTGGTGGTGCAGACCGCCATCGGCTCGGCCACCATGCTGCGCGACTCGGGCGAACACCCGGTCAAGCTGCGCGAGGCGGTCACCTCGCCGGCCGGTACGACCATCTCGGCCATCCGCGAGCTCGAGGTCCACGGCGTCCGGGCCGCGTTCCTGACCGCTCTCGAGGCCGCGCGGGACCGCGCCCGCGCGATCGCGGGCGAGATGTCCTCTTAATACCAGATAGCGATCTTGGAGCCGTTGTTCTCCTCGGGCGGCGAGGGGTGGCTCAGCGCCGTCCCGGTGGCCATCCGGTGGGCCGACCAGGCGACGGCGGCCGCGTCCAGGATGTCGTCCGGTGGGGCCTGGCCGGCCGGGCCGATCCCGTCGGGCAGCACGATGCCGTTACGGGCCAGCAGCTCGCGGCGCCGGGCCTGACCGGTCCACGTCTTCTTGGCGTACTGGAGAGGCTCTCCCGCCATCGTGCGGAACGAGACCTCGGGGTGGGCCTCGAAGAGCAGGCCGGGGTGGCGCTCCCAGATCGCGTTGGCCTCGAGCAGCTTGGGCCGCAGGGCCCACGACTGCCGGCTGAGCCCGGCCCCGGTCAGCTCCCGGCAGAGCCGGTTGGCCGCGGCGAAGTCGGACTCCTGCCAGACGGCCCGGGGCGGCACGCGGAAGACGCTGCCGCGCCGGGGCCCGAGCTGGTCGGCGGCGAGGGTGTCGGCCGCGCGCCAGGTGTCGGGCAGCATGCCGAGCGGGATGTCCACGCCGATCACCGACGCGCCGGAGCTGCCGGCGACTATCTCGTAGAGCGTGGAGGCCAGGACGGCCCGCCCGAAGGCGCCGTCGCGGAGCTCGACCCCGACCCAGCCGAGAGCGTAGGCATCGACTCCGATAACTCGGACGGTCATCGGCGGCGCGCGGGCTCGAGGGCTACGACGTCGAAGATGGTCATGACCGAAGACTACGCGTTGTGTCCGTGGATGTGCACCCCGTAGCGGTCCGCTCCGCAAAGTTAAGCCTTTGCGTAATCCCTCCACCCCATCTTGACGTGTGTGAATGTCTGTGACTACCGTCTCCTTCACTGAACTTTCAGGAAAGTTTCCTAATCGTTCGACGAGGAGTCAGAAGTGCAGAAATCCCTCCGTCGCGCCACCCTGGTGTCGGCGATCGTGGTGGTCGCGGCGACCGCCACGGTCCCGGCCACCATGGCGTCGGCCGCTGCGGCCTGTGCCCCCGCCTGGTCCTCCACCGCCACGTACGTCAAGGACAACGTCGCTTCGCAGGGCGGCCACAACTACACCGCCAAGTGGTGGACTCAGAACGAGTCGCCCGCCACGCACAGCGGTCAGTGGGACGTCTGGATCGACAACGGTGTCTGTGGCGGCACCACGCCCCCGACCACGCCCCCCACCACTCCACCGACCACGCCCCCCACCACCCCGCCCACGACGCCTCCGACGACCACGCCTCCGGGCGCGAGCGGCAAGAACGTCGTCGGCTACTTCGCGCAGTGGGGCGTCTACCAGCGCCAGTACTTCGTCAAGAACCTGGTCACCTCGGGCTCGGCCTCGAAGCTGACGCACATCCTGTACGCGTTCGGCAACACCACCGGCGGCCAGTGCACGATCGGTGACTCCTACGCCGACTACGACATGGCGTACACCGCGGCCAACAGCGTCGACGGCGTGGCCGACACGTGGGACGCCGGCGCGCTGCGCGGCTCGTTCAACCAGCTGCGCAAGCTCAAGAAGCAGTACCCGAACATCAAGATCATCTGGTCGTTCGGCGGCTGGACCTGGTCCGGTGGCTTCACCCAGGCCGCGGCCAACCCGACCGCGTTCGCCAACTCCTGCTACAACCTGGTCAAGGACTCCCGCTGGGCCGACGTCTTCGACGGCATCGACATCGACTGGGAGTACCCGAACGCCTGTGGCCTGAGCTGCGACGCGAGCGGACCGGCGGCGTACAACAACGTCATCACCGCGCTGCGCAACAAGTTCGGCTCGAGCTTCCTGATCACCTCGGCCATCACGGCCGACGGCTCGAACGGCGGCAAGCTGGACGTGGCCGACTACGCGTCCGGCATCTCGAAGCTGAACCTGGTCTTCCCGATGACGTACGACTACTTCGGCGCCTTCGCCCCGCAGGGCCCGACCGCCCCGCACTCGCCGCTCACCTCCTACACCGGCATCCCGCAGGCCGGGTTCTACTCGGACGCGGCGATCCAGAAGCTCAAGAGCAAGGGCGTGCCGGCCAACAAGATCCTGCTCGGCATCGGCTTCTACGGCCGCGGCTGGACCGGGGTCAGCCAGGCCACACCGGGCGGCACGGCGACCGGCGCCGCGCCGGGCACGTACGAGGCCGGCATCGAGGACTACAAGGTCCTCAAGAACAGCTGCCCGTCCACCGGCACGGTGGCCGGCACGGCGTACGCCAAGTGCGGCAGCAACTGGTGGAGCTACGACACCCCGTCGACCATCGCCGGAAAGATGACCTACGCGAAGAACCAGGGTCTCGCCGGGGCGTTCTTCTGGGAGTTCTCGGGCGACACGACGAATGGTGAGCTGATCTCCGCCATCAAGAACAACCTGTAAGCAGACTCATCTCCTCAGGTGAGAAGGGGGGCACCGGCCGCAAGGTCGGTGCCCCTCACTCGTAGGCTTTCCGTCATGCGCCGTGAGTGGCATCAGCTTTCGTACCCGGGGGTCGGCAACCCCGCTCTGCAGACCTCCCGCCCCTCGACCGACTCCGCCGAGGACGAGGCCCTCGGCCTCGACGTCTGGCGCGGGCTGCCCCGCGTGCAGGTGCCGCCGTGGGAGGACCCGGCCGAGGTCGCCTCCGTCTGCGAGGTGCTCGACGTCGTCCCGTCGATCGTCGCCCCGTACGAGGTCGACCAGCTGCGGGTCAAGCTGGCCGAGGTCTGCGAGGGCCGCGCGTTCCTGCTCCAGGGCGGTGACTGCGCCGAGACGTTCGCCGACAACACCGAGAGCCACTTGCTGGCCAACGCACGCACGTTGCTGCAGATGGCGGTCGTGTTGACGTACGGCGCCTCGATGCCGGTCGTCAAGGTCGCGCGGGTCGCCGGGCAGTACACCAAGCCCCGCTCGTCGGCCACCGACTCGCTCGGCCTGCCCGCCTACCGCGGCGACCTGATCAACTCGCTGGACGCCAACGAGGCCGCCCGCCGGGCCGATCCGCAACGCATGATCCGGGCGTACGCCAACTCGGCCGCCGCCATGAACATGCTCCGCGCCTATCTGGCCGGGGGACTGGCCGACCTGCACGGCCTGCACGACTGGAACAAGGACTTCGTCCGGGCCTCGCCGGCCGGCGAGCGCTACGAGGCGATCGCCCGCGAGATCGACCGGGCCCTCGACTTCATCCGGGCCTGCGGCATGACCGACAACGAGGCCCTGCGCACGGTCAGCCTGTACTGCTCGCACGAGGCCCTTGCTTTGGAGTACGACCGCGCGCTGACCCGGGTGAGCGACGGCAGGGCGTACGGCCTCAGTGGTCATTTCCTCTGGATCGGTGAGCGGACCCGTCAGCTCGACCACGCGCACATCGACTTCATCAGCCGGATCGCCAACCCGATCGGCGTCAAGCTCGGTCCCGGCACCTCGCCCGAGACGGCGCTGGAGCTGTGCGAGAAGCTCAACCCGGAGAACATCCCGGGCCGGCTCACGCTGATCAGCCGGATGGGCAACGGCAAGGTCCGCGACGCGCTGCCGCCGATCGTCGAGAAGGTCACGGCGGCCGGCGCCAAGGTCGTCTGGCAGTGCGACCCGATGCACGGCAACACGCACGAGTCGTCGAACGGCTACAAGACCCGGCACTTCGACCGGATCGTCGACGAGGTGCTCGGCTATTTCGAGGTCCACCGCGGCCTGAGCACCCACCCGGGCGGCATCCACATCGAGCTGACCGGCGAGGACGTGACCGAGTGCCTGGGCGGCGCCCAGGGCATCGAGGACCTCGACCTGCCGGACCGCTACGAGACCGCCTGCGACCCCCGCCTCAACACCCAGCAGAGCCTCGAGCTCGCGTTCCTCGTTGCGGAGATGCTTCGTGGTTGATCTTCGATCCGACACGGTGACCCGTCCGACCCGGGAGATGCGGTTCGCCATGGCGAACGCCGAGGTCGGTGACGACGTCTTCGGGGACGACCCGACCGTCAACGCGCTCGAGGCCCACGTGGCCGGGCTCTTCGGGCATGAGGCGGCGCTGTTCGCCCCGTCGGGGTCGATGGCCAACCAGATCGCGCTCCAGCTGCACGTGCCGCCCGGCGGTGAGCTGCTGGCCGGCGCGGACGCGCACGTCGTCACGTACGAGGTGGGGGCGGCGGCCGCCATCGGGGGCATCTCGTCGCGGACGTGGCCGTCGGTCGGGGCCGACCTCGACGTCGACCAGATCGCCGCCATGATCCGCCCGGCCGGCTACCCGTCGGTTCCCACGCGCGCGATTGCCGTCGAGCAGACGCACAACCTGGGTGGGGGCTCGGTGGTGCCGCTTTCGATCCTGACTGCTTTGCGGGATTTGTCGGAAAAATCGGGCGTGGGGTTGCACTGTGACGGTGCCCGGATCTGGCACGCGCACGTCGCCGACGGGGTGGCGCTTTCGGAATATGGCAGGCTTTTCGACACTTTGTCGGTGTGCCTCTCCAAGGGCCTGGGCGCGCCGGTCGGCTCGCTGATCGTCGGCAGCCGGGAGCGCATCGCCCAGGCCCGCGTGATCCGCAAGCGGATGGGCGGCGGCATGCGCCAGGTGGGCATCCTGGCCGCGGCCGGCCGGTACGCCCTCGACAACCACATCGAGCGGCTCGCCGACGACCACGCGCGGGCCTCGCGCATCGCCGAGGCGCTGGCCCCGCTCGGCGTGGTCGACCCGTCCCGGGTGCGCACGAACCTCGTACTGCTGGACCTGTCGAAGTCCTCGCTGGACGCGCCCACCCTGGCCGCCCGCGCCGCCGAGCGCGACGTCCTGATCGCGCCCATGCTGCCGAAGATCGCCCGGGTGATCACCCACCTGGACGTCGACGACGCCGGCGTCGACCAGGCCATCGAGGTGCTGACCGACATCCTGTCGCGCTGACCGTTCGGCCGGCGCCGAACGATCGGCACGGTCTCATGGGGCCATGACCGACATCCCCGAGACCGACGACCGCCACCCGGCCGACGTGGTCACCACGATGATCGACGCGTGTCTCGCGCGGGCCGCCACCTGGCCCGCGTGGGACGGCGTCCCCCGCCCGGACGGCGACCGCGTCTACACGCCCCACAAGGCCGTCCGCCGGATCACCGACCACCTGATCGACCACCTGGCCGAGATCGAGGCACGCCTGGCCGGCGTGCCCACCATCCCCGACCACTGGCACGCCTCGGCGATCACCACCGCCGCCGACCTGGCCCCGTTCACCACCGACGACCTGGACGAGGCCCGCAGCCGCCTGACCCGCCTGGCCCAGCTCTACGACCTGCGCCTGCGCGCCGCCGGCCCGGCCGCCCTGGACCACCGCGACGGCACCGCCTGGTCACCGCGGCAGATCGCCTTCCACCTGGAGGGCTCCCTGTACTACGCCGAGGCAGTGGGCTTCCTGCGCTGATCGCCGGAAGTGCTCAAGCTCGCGGCCGCGTGGCCGAAGGTGGGGCATGCGTGAAGTCGCCGTTCGCCGCCCGGCCCGGAGCGATTTCGAGGCCGAGCTGACCGCGCTGGTCGGGGCGGTCTACGCGAGCCATGACGGGCTGGCCGATCGGGCTCGTGAGCTCGAACGGGCGGCGCTCGCGGCCGGGGACCGGCAGTGCGCGGCGCTGGCCCGGCTTGTCGTGGCCGACCTCGACAACCGGGGTGGGCGGCAGAACCAAGGGATCCGGGCCGCGCACGCGGAGCTCGGTGTGGCCGGTGACCGGCTCGTGGTGGCTAAGGCGCACGCGGTCATCGCCGGTGGGCTGTGGCGGCTCGGTGACAACGCCGAGGCGGTCAAGCACGCGTACGAGGCCGACCGGCTCCTCACCGAGGAGGATCCGCTCGCCCTGCGGGTCGACCACGCGGTCATCCTGGCCGCGCAGGTCAACGACCAGCGGCTGGGCCGGGTCTCGCACGAGGAGTACCGGGTCGCGCAGCGGCTGGCCGACCTGCTCGGTCAGCCTGACCTGATCATCGCCAACCTGAACAACTGGGCCTGGTCCTGCTACCGCGAGAACGACCAGGCCATGGCGCTGCGGCTGGCCCGGCGCATGGAGGAGCACTCGGCCCGGGCCGGCCATCCGATGAACACCTCCTGCGCCGACACCGTGGCCCGGGTCCTGATGGCCGACGGGCAGACCGCGCGGGCCACCCGCATCCTCGAGGACGCGCTGGCCTACGCCCCGTCCACCGACGTCGACGCCGTGCCGGCCTGCCTGATCACCTTCGCCGAGATCAAGCGGGCCGAGGGGGATGTGCCCGGTGCGCTGGCCCTGCTCGAGCGCTGTCGCGAGCTGACCCGCCGGGACGACGTGCCCGAGATGGACGCGATCGCCCTGCAACTGCTGGCGACCTGCCACGCCGACCTGGGCAACTTCGAGAAGGCGTACCGGGAAATGGTCGAATTTCATCTGGCTTGGACGGCCCGCCGCACCGAGCAGAGCGAGGCGCTGGCCTCGGTCACCCAGGCCCGCTTCGCCATCGACGAGGCCCGCCGCGACCGGGAACGCTTCCGCGAGCTGGCCGAACGCGACGCGCTGACCGGCCTGTGGAACCGGCGCCGCTCCGACGAGCACCTGGCCGCGGCGGTCGCGGCCGGCGTCACCCCGCTCAGCGTGGCCATTCTCGACCTCGACCACTTCAAGCGGGTCAACGACACCTACTCGCACGAGGCCGGCGACAGCGTGCTGCGCCGGGTCGGCGACATCCTGCGCGGCATCGTCGAGCCGTACGGCCACGCGGCCCGGCACGGCGGCGAGGAGTTCGTCCTCTTCCTTCCGCTCGACCCGGCGCGGGCGCTGACGATCTGTGAGCGGGTGCGCACGGCGCTGGCCGCTCACGACTGGTCCGAGGTCGCCCCCGACCTGCGGGTCACCACGAGCATCGGCCTGACCTCGCTACGACCCGGCGACGACGCCCGTACGGTCCTGGCCCGGGCCGACGCCCATCTGTACGCGGCCAAGGAGGGCGGCCGCGATCAGGTCCGCACGGCCTGACGCGGCCAGGGCGAAGCCGCGGATCACCGGATGCGGGTCGGCGCCGTCGCCGGCCAGCTCGGGCTGGAAGAGCGTGGCCAGGTAGAACGGATGCCCGGGCAGCTCGGCCACGCGGACGTCGCCGGTGTCGTCGGTCCCGGAGAAGCGCATGCCGTGCTCCCGCAGCCGCGCGATGTAGCCGGGAGCGATGCCGTACGAGCAGTGGTAGCGCTCGATCGTCCGCCCGCCGCCCAGCAGTGACTCGATCAGCGAGCCCGGCGTCAGGTTGACCGCCCCTTCGTGCCCGGCCAGCGAACAGGACAGCTCGGCGATGAGCGCGTCGTCGCTCGCCGCGCCCTCGTTCTCCGCGTGGCGGGCGCCGGGCAGCGCGCAGACGTTCCGGGCGAACTCGAGCATGGCGTGCTGGAAGCCCCCGCACGTACCCAGGAACGGAATGCCCTCCTCGCGGGCGGTCCGGGCGGCGGCGACAGCGCCGGCTTCGCTGCGGTACGGGCTGCCGGGCGTCAACCAGATGCCCGCGTACCCGCGCAGCACCTCGGGATCGGCCGCCTCCGGGGTCGGCACCCAGTAGACGTCGAGGTCGATCTGTTCCCGCTCGCGCAGCGCGTCGATGATCCGCGGAATGCGCGAGTGCGCCCGCACGGCCGGCGACCGGTCTCCCACCAGGGCAATCGAAATCATGCCCCCCATCGTGGGCCCGGCGACGGCATCAGGTCCAACGATGGCTGGTGACCCCGGCATTAGCATCCCTGATGTGGACCCCCACCTGCTGCGCACCTTCCTGGCCGTCGCCGAGACCGGCTCGTTCAGCGCGGCCGCCGAGCGGCTCCGCTACACGCAGTCGGCCGTGTCGCAGCAGATCGCCGCCCTCGAGGCCGACCTGCGCACGCCGCTGCTGACCCGGCGCCCGGTGGCGCTCACCCCGGCGGGGGAGAGGTTGCGCCATCACGCTTCGCTTCTTCTCGTACGCCTGGAGGCCGCCCGCGCCGACGTGACGAGGGTGGTCGCTCCGCCCGGCCGCCTCATCGTGGCCCTGACACCCCTGGCCTGGCACCCCCGCCTGGCCGGGGCGCTGGCCCGGCTGCGGGCCGAGTCGGCTCTGCTGACCACCCGGCTGCGGGTCGCCGCCCGCGACCAGGTGGTGGACGCCGTGGCGACCGGTGAGGTCGATCTGGGCCTGGTCGACGGCTTCACCGCGCCGAGCGACCCGCTGCGGCTGCCCGACGCCGGCGCGGCCCGCGCCATCGGCGTCGCCGAGAGCCCGGCCGTGGTCGCGGTGCCCGTGGACCATCCGGTCGCCCGTCGCCGCGCGGTGGAGCTGAGCGACCTGGCCGACGCGTACTGGATCGACGCCCCGGACGTGGCACCCTTCGGCCGCCTGCCGATCGACGGCCTGCGCTCGCGGCTGCGCTACGACGGCGCCGAGGTGACCGTGCTGGCCGGGCTGGTCGCCGCCGGCCACGGCCTGGCCGTGCTGCCCGAGCCGGTGGTGGCCGCCCACCAGGGCCTGGCGGCGCTGACGATCTCGGTCCCGCGGCTCGTGCACCGGGTGGAGGTCCTCCGCGTCCCCGAGCGGCTCGAAAGCAGTGAAGCCGCTGTGAAGCTCCTTAGTGATCTTTTCAACAGCGCGCCCCAGGCCACAGCTCTTGATCAGCTTTTATGACTGCCCGGAGTTCCGATGTCACTCATGGCGATGGATCCGGGGTGGAGGGGATTCTCGGACCGCCATTATCGTGCGCGGAGCCATGTCTGATACCCGCGTTTTCCACAATCACCCCGTGCACTCCCGGGCCACATATACGGACCGGGTCCGGAACACGCCGGGGACCACACATCCGCACACTCCGGCCGCCGGCGCGGCCGGCGCGGCCGAGCCGAAGCCGCGTAACCGCGGGCGCATCTTCGTCCTCGACGGCATTCGCCTGCTGGCCGCCGTGATGGTGGCGTTCTACCACTTCGTCGCGTTCGAGCCCGGTGTCCGCGACAGCTGGGGCGTCGCGGCCAAGGAAGCCTTCCCGGGCTTCTACCACCTCGCCTCGTACGGCTGGCTCGGTGTCGAGCTGTTCTTCATGATCAGTGGATTCGTCATCTGCATGAGCTGCTGGGGACGGAGCCCGGGCGACTTCTTCCGCTCCCGGATCACCCGGCTGTTCCCCGCCTACTGGCCCTCCGTGCTGCTCACCGCGGCCGTCATCTGGCTGTTCCCGATCGTCGCCGACCGTCCGAAGCTCAGCGACATCGTGGTCAACCTGACCATGCTCCAAGACCCGCTGGGCGTGCGGAAGGTCGACGGCACCTACTGGACGCTGTGGTGCGAGGCCGCGTTCTACGTGCTCTTCGCGGTGGTGGTGTGGCGTGGCCTCAGCCGCCGCAGCGCGACCCTGTTCTGCTACGCCTGGCTGATCGCCACCGTCGCCTATCACCAGGCCGGCGGTCCCAAGCTGATGAGCGTGATCGTCCAGCCCGCCTACTCGTCGTTCTTCATCGCGGGCATCGCGTTCTACCTGATCTACCGCTTCGGCCCGGACATCACGCTGTGGGGCATCGTCTTCGTCGCGTTCGCCATCGCGCAGCACGACACGATCGCGCGCGTGAAGCACGTCGGCACGGTGACCCTGCACCGGCAGCTCATGCCGGTCGTCGGCGTCGTGCTGATCACGCTGTACTTCGCGGTGCTGGCCATGATCGCGAACGGCTGGTTCAACCGGATCCAGTGGAAGTGGCTCACCGCCGCCGGGGCGCTGACCTACCCGTTCTACCTGCTGCACGAGACCATCGGCTGGACGATCATCCGCGGCGTGCGCGACTTCGCCCCGCGCTACGTGGTCCTCGCCGCCGTCGTCTCCCTGATGCTGCTCCTGGCCTGGCTGGTGCACCGCTTCATCGAGAAGCCGGGAGCGAGGTATCTCAAGGTGAAGCTGGCCGAGGCCAGCAGCGCCCAGCGGGACGCCCCACCGGCGGCGGCGTCCCCGCCGCCCCCGCCTTCTGTTCCGCCGTCGGAAGCGGTGACGGAACGACTGACGATGCCGGCCTCGTTCCGCTAACTGGAGCCCACCTGCTCCAGCGCGGTGTCGAAGGACTGAGCCATCGTGAGGTAGCCGGCGTCGTTGGGGTGCAGCTTGTCCTTGAGCTGATCGATCGTCAGCGGCATGTCGACATATCGGATGTGGAAGCCCCGGGACGCGTAGTCGGCGACGAGCTGCCGGGCCGTGGTGTTGAAGACCGCCACCTTGCTCTCCAGCCCCGGCGTGGCCGGGTCGAGGCCGCCGACGATGACCGTGACGTTGGGGCGATCGATGAAGATCCGGAGCAGGAGGCCGTCGAAGCGCTTGAGGGCCTCCTGCGTGGGATAGCCCTGGTGCAGATCGTTGATGCCGATGTGCAGCAGGATCACGTCCGGCTCGTAGGTGGCGAGCCACCCGCCGATGTGGCCGCTGATCTGGTCGGTGCGCCAGCCGCTGTGGCCCTCGTGCTGCGGGTCGGCCAGGCCGTCGCTGGTCTGCGAGCCGACGTAGTCCATGGTGAACAGGTTGCGCCGCAGCACCAGGTCGAGGAGGGGGCCGCGATAACCGGCGCCCGTGGTGCTGCCGGCGCCCATGGTGATCGAGTCGCCGAGCGGCATGACCCGCAGGTGGCGTGGCTGGGCCGGAGGGGACGAGGCGGCCGGGTGAGCGGGAGCCGCGGTGCCGCAGGCGGCCAGGGTCAGGGCCAGAGCAGCGGCCGGCAACGCCGCGGCGACGCGAGGCAGGCGTCGCGACCTCTCCACCGGAAACACCCCCAAGAGCTCGTGACCGGCTCGAACGGGTGTTCAGCCGGCGAGCCCGGGCCGAGGGCAATCTACCCATGATCAAGAGAAGACGCCATTCGCCGAGGTCAGTGGAGCGACTCAGCCGGTCAGGGCGCGCCTGACGGCCGCCGCCAGTTGCGCGGCGCCCACCACGGCCAGCAGCAGCCAGATGCCGGTGGCCACGGTGGCCACGACTGGCAGGGCCGCCGCGCCTATCAAGCCGAAGATCGCTACCAGGACGCGGGTGGGGCGTTCGGCGACCGTCACGGCGCCGATCTCGGACATCCCCGCGGCTGAGGCGCGTGCTCGGGCGTACTCGTGCAGCCAGCTCAGCGCGCCCGCGATGACCACCAGCCAGCCGGGGGTGCCGGCCAGCCAGAACGCGGTCAGCCAGGCCGCCTCGCCCAAGCGGTCGGCCAGCGAGTCGTAGACGTAGCCGAGCTTGGTCGTGCGGCCGCTGATCACCGCGACCGCGCCGTCCATGCTGTCGGCCAGGGCGGCCAGCAAGGCCAGGGCGGCGGCCAGGATCAGCCCGGGGCGGCCGAGCAGAGTTGCGACCGGCACCAGCAGGCACAGGAAAAGCCCGGCGGTGGTCACGGCCATCGGCCCGATGCGGCGGCGGGTCAGCCAGGAGCCGCTTGTGTACGCCAGGCGCACCCACCCTCGTACGAGAAAAGACGCCCGGCGCGGGTCGAACCCTCCGTGCAGGCCGGACCAGGTGGCGGCGTACTCCTCCCAGAGCACCCTCAGACAGCCGCGGCCGTGGGGGCGAGCAGCTGCCAGACCTCGCGGGTCGCGGTCGAGCGGTTCAGGGTGATGAAGTGGACGCCGGGGACGCCCTCGGCCAGCAGGCGCGCGCACATCTCGGCGCACACCTCGACCCCGAGGGCCCGGACGGCCGCCTCGTCGTGAGCCACCCGCTCGAAACGGGCCAGCAGGGCCGGCGGGAACGGCGCGCCGGACAGCTGCGAGGAACGCTCGATCGTCGCCATCCGGGTCACCGGCATGACACCGGGGACGATCGGGACGGCGCACCCGGCCGCGGCCACCCGGTCGCGCAGGCGCAGGTAGTCGTCGGCCTCGAAGAACATCTGGGTGATCGCGAAGTCGGCGCCGGCCCGGCACTTGCGGATGAAGTGGGCGGTGTCGGTGTCGACGTCGGCCGAGCGGGGGTGCTTGTAAGGAAACGCGGCCACCCCGACGCTGAAGTCGCCGGACTCCTTGACCAGCCGGACCAGGTCCTCCGCGTAGAGCACGCCCTCCGGATGCCGCACCCACTCGCCCATCGGATCGCCGGGCGGGTCGCCGCGCACGGCCAGGACGTTGCGGATGCCCGCCCCGGCCAGCCGCCCGACGACGTTGCGCAGCTCGGCCACCGAATGGTTCACCGCGGTCAGATGCGCCATCGGCAGCAGTGTGGTCTCGGTGGCCACCCGCTCGGTGACGGCGACGGTCGTGTCGCGGGTGGTGCCACCGGCCCCGTACGTGATCGAGACGAAGTCGGGTCTCAGGGGCTCCAGCTCCCGGATGGCCTGCCACAACAGGCGCTCGCCCTCCGGGGTCTTGGGCGGGAAGAACTCGAACGAGAAGGTGGGTTCGGGCCCGGCGATCAGGTCGCCGATCGCGGGAGTTTCCGGCAGGCGCGAAGGCAGTCCGAGAGCCACACACCGACTCTACCGTCAGCAGCTCACAGCGCTTGGGCTAGCGTCGTGGCGTGCTTGCCACCGATGCCTCCGACCTGCGTGCCCGGGTCGACAAGGCGCTCGCCGCGTTCCTGGCCGCGCAGCGCGACCGCCTGACGACGATCGACCCGGCCCTGGCCGACGTGTCGGCCGCCCTCGAGGACTTCGTGCTCGGCGGCGGCAAGAGGCTGCGCCCGGCGTTCGCGTACTGGGGCTACCGGGGCGCCGGCGGCGCGGACTCCGACCAGATCGTGGCCGCCGTCTCGGCGCTGGAGCTGGTGCAGGCCAGCGCCCTGATCCACGACGACCTGATGGACCGCTCGGACACCCGGCGCGGCGAGCCGTCGGTGCACCGGCGTTTCGAGCGCCTGCACACGTCGGCCGGCTGGCGGGGCGGCTCGGCCGCCTTCGGCGACAGCGCGGCCGTGCTCCTGGGCGACCTGGCCCTGGTCTGGTCGGACGAGATGCTGCAGAGCTCGGGCGCCGGCGTGGCCGAGATCACCCGGGCCCGCCCGATCTTCGACGAGATGCGTACGGAGGTCACGGTCGGCCAATATCTGGACGTGCTCACCCAGGCCACGGCGGACACGTCGGTGGAGCGGGCCGGCAAGGTGGCCCGCTTCAAGTCGGCGAAGTACACGGTCGAACGTCCCCTGCTGCTGGGCGCGTCGCTGGCCGGCGCGGGCGAGGACGTGTCCGCCGCGTACACGGCCTTCGGCCTGCCGTTGGGCGAGGCGTTCCAGTTCCGCGACGACGTGCTGGGCGTCTTCGGCGACCCGGCCGAGACCGGAAAACCGGCCGGCGACGACCTGCGGGAGGGCAAGCGCACCTACCTGGTGGCGGCGGCCTTCGCGGGCCTGGGCGAGAAGGAACAGGCCGAGCTGGACGAGGGCCTGGGCAACCAGGGCCTGGACGACGCGGGCGTCGAACGCCTCCGCGACCTGATCCGCGATTCGGGCGCCCTGGCCGCCACCGAAAGGCGCATCGACGAGCTGATGACGGCTTCGCTGACCGCCCTGGACGCGGCCCCGCTGGACGACGAAGCCCGCCAGGTCCTGCACCGTCTCGCCGACGCCGCCACCCGCCGCACCGTCTGAAGCTGGGGACGGCACAGGGCTTTGCGGGCAGGCCGAAGCGCACGCCGCGCTCAGCCTGGCCCCGCGATGAAGCGGGGCCGTGCCAGTTCGGCGTGTGCTGCCGGATGCGTACCTCTTAGAAACCCACCGCCTGGGCCCGGCGCTTGACCTCGCGCGCGCGGTGACCGCCCAGGCCCTTCGCGGCGTTGCCGTCCAGGGTGTCGTCGGGCTCGTAGAGCCACCGCAGGGCCTCTTCGTCGTTATACCCGGCGTCGCGCAGCAAGGTCAGGACGCCGGGGAGGTGCTTGAGCACGGTGTCGTTGGCAACGAGATCGGCGGGGACCACGCGGACGTTGTCGCGCTTCACCGCGAGCAGGTGCCCGTCGCGGATCATCTGGTGCACCTTGCTGATCGACACGTCGAGCTTCGCGGACACGTCCGGCAGGTTGATCCACTCGGTCGGTCCGGCGGTTACGGAATCGCTCACTCCTACAGCGTGCCAGAAGAGCGGAGAGACAACCCCATGAGCCTGCTGCGCAGGACCCGTACGGAGATGGCCGGCGCGTGGCGTTCGCTGCGCTACGACATGGGCCGGGCGCCCGCCGAGCCGCCGGCGGGCGGGCCCGACGTGACGTCTACGGGTATGAGCACCTTCGGTGGCATGGTGCCGCCGGAGAGCTTGACGCCGCCGGACACCAGGCCGCGGCGGCCTCGGCGGGCGCTGGCGGTGACCGCCTTCGGGACGCTGACCGTGGTCGGGGCGGCGGGGGCCTATCTGGGTGTGGTGAACGGGCTGGGGTCGCTGATCTCCGAGCGGCCGGCCTCGGCCGGCACCGTGGCCATCTCCGAGGCCCGGGCGGGTGCCGGTCCGGCCGCGGCCTCCTCGCCGGGGGCCCGGGGTGTCGCGCAGGCGCCCGTTTCGACCGGAGCGCCTCGGGCCGTCGCCGGGGATGGTGCCGCCGCAGGCGCGGGAACGGCCACCGGCGCCGGCGTCAGCGGGGGTGGGCCGATCGCCGCGCCGCCGCCCACGTCCGTTCCGCTTCCACCAAAAAGGCCGATAAATCCGACAAGCCCGGCTAGGCCGGTGACGCCAACGAAGACGGAATGCCATTGTGAGCAGCCTCCGGCGCCCACGCCGACCGCTCCGACCGAGTCGCCCACGCCCACGCCGACGCCATCGACCAGCGCCGAACCCTCGCCCAGTGAGACAAGCGCCACTCCGGGCGAATCGATCGAGCCGAGCCCGAGCTGGCAGGGCCGGCGACACCGTCGGCATAACCACTAAATCCGGTTTTGTCGTGGCGAATGTCTCGGTTGGAGTCCACGCGCGTACCCGTTTGGACTCAGCTATGACATCCTGGACCGCCCCCACGCGAAAGACACATACACTTCACGCCGATGGACACCACAGTCGCCGACACGTTGATCGGCACGACGATTGACGGCCGCTACCGGATCACCGGTCGCGTGGCCCGTGGTGGCATGGCGACCGTCTACACGGCCACCGACGAACGACTCGAGCGCACCGTCGCTCTGAAGATCATTCACCCGTCGCAGGCGACCAACGTCCACTTCGTGGACCGGTTCACCGACGAGGCCAAGACGATCGCCCGGCTCACCCACCCCAACATCGTCGCCGTTTACGACCAGGGCCGCCACCAGGGCCTGCCCTATCTGGTCATGGAGTACGTGCAGGGCCGCACCCTTCGCGACCTGCTCACGCAGCGGCGCCGGCTCAACCCGGTGGAGGCGCTGGCGATCCTCGAGCAGATGCTCGCCGCGATCGCCGCCGCCCACCGGGCGGGCCTCGTGCACCGCGACGTGAAGCCGGAGAACGTGCTGGTCGCCGAGGCGCCGAGCGGCGGTGTCGGCAACCTCGTCGACTCCGTCGTCAAGGTCGCCGACTTCGGCCTGGCCCGCGCGGTCGAGGCGAGCACGGCCGACGATTCGGGCCAGCTCATGGCCACCGTCGCCTACGTCGCTCCCGAGCTCGTCACCGACGGGCACGCCGACGCGCGCACCGACGTCTACTCGGCCGGCATCGTGCTCTTCGAGATGCTCACCGGCCGGGTGCCGTTCGACGGCGACGACCCGGTCGCGGTCGCCTGGGAGCATGTCGACAACGACGTGCCCGCCCCGTCGAGCGTGGTCAAGGGCCTGCCCTCGGTGCTCGACGATCTGACCGCCCGGGCCACCCGGCGCGATCCGGGCGCGCGGCCGACCGACGCCGGCGCGCTGCTGGCCGAGGTGCAGACCGTCCGCGACGACCTCGGCGCGGCCAATGTCGAGACCGCGCTGCTGCGCCAGGTGCCCGCCTCGCGGGCCGCCATGGCCGACGCGACGACCGTGGTGCCCGCCGTGCCGGACAGGCCGACCTGGGCCCGCCTGCCCGGCCAGAGCGGCCCGCCGCCGCGCGGCCAGGAATACACGGCCGGCCGCGTCCCCCGCTCGCGCTCGCCGAAGAGCGGTCCCGACCGGCGCAAGATCTTCCTGTCGGCGGCCATCGCCGTCATGGTGCTCGTCGTCGTCGGCAGCACGTGGTGGGTCTTCCTGGGCCGCTACAGCGACGCCCCGGCCATGGTCAACATGACGAAGGCGCAGGCCGAGCTGTTCGCCGACCAGAACGGCTTCGAGCTGTTCTACGCCGAGGGGCAGTTCAACGAGAACATCCCCAAGGACACGGTCGTCAACCAGGACCCGGCGGCCGGCGAGCGGATCGTCCGGGGTGGCGCCATCACGCTGACCCTGTCGCTGGGCAAGGAGCGCTTCGGCGTGCCCGACCTGGCCGGCCTGGAGCTGACCGCCGCGCAGGGCGAGCTCGAGCAGCTCGGTCTGAAGATCAAAAAGGGCAACCACCAGTACAGCGACACGATCCCCGAGGGCGCTGTCATCTCGTCCGATCCCAAGGCCGGCACCGAGCTCAAGCGCGGCGACACGGTCACCGTGGTGACCAGCGACGGCAAGGCGCCGATCCAGGTGCCCGACCTCGTGGGCAAGAACATCAACGACGTCCGCAACGAGCTGGCCGGTCTGGGCCTTCAGGCCCAGGAGCGCTACAAGGACAGCGACCAGCCGGCCGACACGGTGATCGCCCAGACGCCCAAGCCGGGCACGGGCGCGGCCCGCGACGACGTGGTGACCCTCGACGTCAGCAAGGGCCCGCCGCTGGTGACGGTGCCCGACCTGACGAACCAGCCCTGCCGCCAGGCCGAGGCGACGCTGAAGGGCATGAACCTCAACGTCAAGATCGATTTCAATGCCGATGCGTTCGTACGCAGTCAGCAGCCGGCCGGCAACACGCAGGTGGCGCCGGGCAGTGAAGTAAGGATCCAGTGCTTCTAAACCGCCGTATCGGTTCACACACCAAGACGTCGGGAGGGCTGGCCAAGGCCGCCCTCCCGTATGTCGACGCCGCGGGGTCCGAGACCTTGCAGGTGTACGTCTCCAACTCGCGCGGCTGGGCTCTCCCGTCGGGCGATCCGAAACAGGACGTCCTGTTCCGCGACGGCTGCGGCGAGCGCGGCGTCCCGGCGTACATCCACGCCTCTCTGCTCGTGAATCTGGGCTCGCCGACCGAGTTGACGGTCGAGCGCTCGGTGGGTGTGCTCGCGCACGCCCTGGAGCGCGGCCAGGCGATCGGCGCGACCGCCGTCGTCTTCCACGCGGGCAGCTCGGTCGACGAGTCCCACGACGACAAGGCGTTCCACCAGCTCCGTGAGGCGCTGATGCCGCTGCTGGACACGGCCGCGGCCAAGGGCCTGCCCCGGCTGCTGGTCGAGCCGAGCGCCGGCGGTGGCCACAGCCTCGCCTCCAAGGTCCAGGACCTGGGCCGCTACCTCGACGCGGTCGACCGGCACGAGTGGCTCGGCGTCTGCTTCGACACCTGCCACGCCTGGGCCGCCGGGCACGACCTGGCCACCCCGGGCGGCATGACCGAGACCCTGGACGCGCTGGTGGCCACGGTCGGCCGTGAGCGGCTTCAGCTGATCCACGCGAACGACTCGAAGGACGAGTGCGGCTCGACCCGCGACCGCCACGAGACGATCGGCGCCGGCCGCATCGGCACGGCCGCCTTCGCCGAGCTGATGGCCCACCCGGCCACCGAGAACGTGCCGGTGATCGTGGAGACCCCGTCGGTCGAGCACGAGGGCCACGCGGCCGACATCGCCCTGCTCAAGTCGCTGCGCCCTTAATCGGTTGTCGGGGCGACGGGCCCCTCGTAGGTTGTCCACATCGGAGCCGCCGGGTCGGACGGCGGGCCGACACGGGGGCAGGCCCGCCGACCGTCCCGGCCCCGGATCATCCCGTTGCAGATGATCCGGGATATGCTGCGTGCATGCCCGCCCCCGAACGCACCGAGCGCGACATCGCCGGCCTGCTCAACGTCGCCGGTCACGCGCTTTCCAATCGGCTGGCGGCCGCCCTGTCCGAGATCGATCTGACGCCGCGGATGCAGTGCGTGCTCGTGCACGCCCTGGAGGAGGAGCGCACCCAGATCCAGCTGGCCGCCCTGGCCGACCTCGACAAGACCACCATGGTCAGTACGGTTGACGACCTCGAGAAGCGTGGCCTGGCCGAACGCAGGCCCTCGGCCGTCGACCGCCGCGCCCGGATCATCTCGGTCACCGAGAAGGGCCGCCTCAAGGCCGAAGAGGGTCAGCGGATCGTCGACCGGGTGCACCGCGACGCCCTCGGTGGGCTCCCGGCGGAGACGCGCACGGCCTTCGTCGAGGCCCTCGGCCTGCTCGCCGACTCTCCCCGCGATCCCGGCCCGCAGCCGGTGCGGCGAGCGCGCGGAAGGTAAGTCGCTGCGGGATAGTCCGGAAGCGGACTATCTGTTACGGTCGGACCATGAGTCCTTCCGTGCCCCGGCGCGCGGCCGCGTTGGCGGTCCTGTGCGCGATGTCGTTGATGATCGTTCTGGACAGCACGATCGTGGCTGTCGCCCTGCCCGACATTCAGCGCGAGCTCGGCTTCTCGCCGGCCGGCGTGTCCTGGGTGGTGAACGCCTATCTGCTGGCCTTCGCGGGCCTGCTCCTGCTGGCGGGCCGGCTCGGCGACCTGCTGGGCGCCTGGCGGGTGTTCCTGACCGGCCTCGCGATGTTCGTGGCGGCCAGCCTGCTCTGCGGCCTGGCGACCAGCGCCGGCCTGCTCATCGCGGGCCGCTTCCTCCAGGGCGCGGGCGGCGCGTTCGCGGCGGCGGTCGTGCTCGGCATGATCGTGCGGCTCTACCCGTCGCCGCGTGAGCAGGCCCGGGCGCTGGGCATCTACAGCTTCACGCAGGCCGGCGGGGCGGCCCTCGGCTTCGTGGTCGGCGGCGTGCTGACCGACGCCCTCGGCTGGCCGGTGATCTTCCTGATCAACGTGCCGATCGGCGTCGCGGTCTGGTTCTCCGCCCGCGGCGTGCTGCCCCGCGAGCAGGGCCAGGGCCTGGGCGCGGGCCTGGACGTGCCCGGCGCGGCGCTGATCACGCTGGGCCTTGCCCTCGGCGTGTACGCCATCACCCGTACAGGCTCGCCCGAAGCCCTCACACCGGCAACCGTGAGTGGAGCAGCGGCCCTGGTCCTGATTGCGGGTTTCCTCGTACGTCAACACGCCGCACCCCGCCCGCTGATCCCGCTCCGCCTGCTCGGCCGGGGTTGGCTGCTCCGGGCGAACGCGGTGGTGGTGCTGGTGTTCGCGACCGGCATGGGCTTCCAGTTCGTGAACGCGCTGTTCGTGCAGCAGGTCATGGGCTACGACGCGCTGGGCACCGGCCTGGCCTTCCTGCCGACCCCCATCGTGATCGGCGTGGTGTCGCTGTTCGCGGCCGCGAGACTGACCGCCCGCTTCGGCCCGCGCCCGGTCCTGATCGCCGGCCTGGCCACGCTGCTGGCGGGCCTG
Source organism: Actinoplanes sp. CA-131856 (assembly GCF_050956135.1). Taxonomy (GTDB): domain Bacteria; phylum Actinomycetota; class Actinomycetes; order Mycobacteriales; family Micromonosporaceae; genus Actinoplanes. The sequence goes on from NZ_CP191849.1 coordinate 1,971,950, forward strand.
CTGTGGCTGGCCAGGGTGCCGGCGCAGCCGTCGTACGTGGCGGACATGCTCCCACCGCTGATCGTGATGGGCCTGGGCATAGGAGTGACCATCCCGTCGATAGTCATGCTGGCGATGGCCGGCGCGGCCCAGGCTGAGACAGGAATGGTGTCCGGCTTCAGCAACACGGCCCAGCAGGCCGGCGGAGCCTTGGGCTTGTCCGCGCTGGCCGCCGTGGCCGCCACCCGAGCCGGGGAGGAGGATGCTCCGTCACCGGTGGCAGCCCTCCACGACGGTTACACCTTGGCCTTCCTGGTGGCGGCCGGTTTTGTACTGGCCGCCCTGACCTTGACCGTGCTCCTGCTGCGCCGCCCACCACAGCCGTCCGCCCTCTCATCAGAGCCCGTCCCCGCAGCTGCGCTCTGACCCGCCTTCCGCCTCCCCGCTCCTGCGCTCCACCTCTCACTTCTTCGCCTTCTCGCCTTCCGCCCGCGGTCCCGTCTCCGCGCTCCCGTCCCCGCGCCGTCACTCCCGCGCCTGGCGCTGCGCCATGCGCCTCGCCCCTCGCCCCCTGCACCTCGCGCTTGCTCCTTCGCGTCTCGAGCCCGCGCCTTTGCTCCCGCCCCGCGCCTCACTCCCACGCCCTGTCGCCCGCGCCTTCTCGCGCCCGCGTCCTTTGCGCCCGGGTCCCTCGCGCCGCCGCCCTCCGCGGTCCGCTTGTCAACGAATAATTGACAAATGGAGTAGGCTGTCGGCATGGAAGGGCTTGAAGGGCTTCGCGCGATTCCCGAGGCTCGGGCGCGGCTCGACGCCGAGGAACTGGAACTTATCGACCAGGCGCGGCGAGCCGGCGCCACCTGGTCGGACATCGCGGCAGCGCTCGGTCTCAGCAGCCGCCAGGCCGCCGAGCAGCGGCGACTTCGGCTGGCCGCGGCGGCCGCCCGCCCGGCCGGGCCGGAGGAGTTCGGCGACCAAGTGGCCGCGCTCCGAGCGGCCGCCGTCGAGGTGTACCGCCGCATCGGCGCCGACCGCCGCTGGGATCGCCGCTTCACCCGGGCCGCCCTCGTCCGCGACACGCTGGCCACCGCGGCCGACGCCCCCGCCGGCGCCCTCTTCTCCCTGGCCGCGGCCTCCGTCGACGACCTCTCCCAGGCCGCCGCCTCGATGCCCGCCCCCACCCGTGCCGCCATCGAGCGTCTCCGCCAAGCCCTGGAGGGTGCCACGCCTCAGACTTGACACATTGACACTCAACTCCCGAGGATGTGAAGCTCAACCTCGGGGAGCTTCCATGCGCCGTAACGCGTTCCTGCTCGTCCTGATCTCGATCCTGTCCGGATTCGGCAGCACCACAATGAGCATCGCCGCCGGCCTCTGGGTCCTCGACCTGACCGGCTCGGTCAGCTTCGCCGCGCTGACCGCCGTCTGCCTCTATCTGCCGACCTTCGCCGGCCCGTGGCTCGGCGCCCTCGCCGACCGTCTCCCGCGCCGTCCGCTGCTGATCGGCACCGACCTCGTTCTCGGCGCGGTCCTGCTGACCCTGCTCACCGTCCACTCGGCCGGCGGCGTCTGGCTGATCTTCGCCGTCCTTCTGGTCCGCGGTGTCAGCTACGTGGTGAGCGACGCCGGCGAGACCGCCATCCTCCCGTCCGCCCTCCCACGGGAACGGCTCGGCGACGTCAACGGCTGGCGCTCCAGCGCCCAGGAGGGCATGAAGCTTGTCGCCCCGCTGGCCGGCGCCGCCCTCTACGCCTGGCGCGGCGCCGCCCCGGTGATCCTCCTGAGCGCCGCGATGCCCTTGCTCACGGCCGCCTGTTATTTCTTCCTCCGCGTGAGTGCCCCCGTCCCTTCGGAGGCCACCGCCGGGCCCGCCGAGCGCGGTCGAGGTGGTCTGAGAGACGGGCTACGAGCGCTCTTCGGGATTCCCGCCGTCCGTACGCCCGTGGTCACCGCCGGCATCGCCATCGGCATGTCCGGCCTTTGCAATGCGGCGGTGCTCGCTCACCTCGTACAAGATCTGGGTCTGCCCTCGACGCACCTGGGTTTTCTCGCCACCGCCCAGGGCGCCGGATCCATCGCGGGCGGCCTGATCGTCGGCCGGCTGCTCGCGCGCAGCAGCCCGGCGATCGTCGCGGCGCTCGGCTCGGCCGTCTTCGCCGCCGGGTGCCTCTCGTCCTCGCTGCCCTGGTGGCCCGCGATGATCACCGGAAGCGTTCTGATCGGGATCGGGCTGCCGTGGGCGCTGATCGCCGGCGTCACGGCCGTGCAGACGCGCACCCCCGACCACCTGCTCGGCCGTGTCGCCGCGACCGCCACCACCGTCATGTTCGGCCCGGTCGCCCTCGGCATCCCGGCCGGCGCGGCCCTCATCCACCTCGGCACCGTGCTGCCGCTGTGGATCGCCGCCGCCGTCACCGTCACGACCGCGGTCCTCGCCCGGCGCCACCAGCCGGCCGCCGCACTGCCCGTCGGCGGCGGCCGATGACTCAGCGGGGCGCGTGGGCCGCCAGGAAGGCCTTCGCTATGGCCGAGGACAGGTCGGCCGGGTTCGTCGCGGCGAATGCCTTGCCACCCGTCGCGGCGGACATGTCGTTCAGGGCCTTCATGTCGACGTCCGGGCCATATCCGACCGCCAGGACCGGCACCGGCCGGTTCGGGTCCTGCTGGGCGGTGAGCTTCTGCATGAACTGGGCTTGCGACATCTTGTACGTCGATTCGCCGTCCACGCCGTCGGTCAGCACCACGACGAGCGTGACCGCGCCCTGCTGCACCTTCGGCCGCATCTCGGCGACACCGTCAAGGACCGTCTGATAAAGCGGTGTGCCCGAGTTGTCGGCCGCACGGTAACCGGCCATGGCCGCGCCCAGGGCCTCGCGCCGCGTGGCCCCCTCGACCTGGCTGGTGATCGGCCCGAACGGCACCGCCTCGACGTGGGGCGGGCTGGACGGCGTCGGCTGCCCGAAGAACCACATGCCGACGCTGGTGTCCTCGGCGAACAGCTCGGCCGCGATGCCACCGGACTGCCGCAGCAGCGCGGCCCGGGTGGTGCTGCGGCCGCCCGGCGCGGTGATCTTCTGGTTCATCGAGCCGGAAGCGTCTATCAACAGCAGCACCTGCGTGGTCAGCGACTTGTATCCGGACCACATCGCTGCCGAGGCGAGCAACTGCTGCGGCTCGCCGACCAGCGGCATCGCCTTCGGGTCGGCCGTGGTGCGGAAGCCGGCGCGGGTCAGGGACGCCTTGGTGACGGCCGCCCGCAGCCGCTCGGTCAGGTCGGCGTCACGGTTGTTGTGCGCGATCGCGAACGGATAGTCGGCCTCGATCAGCCCGTCGACCGGGACGGCGCCCTTGAGGGCGACTGTGTGCTTGCCGGCCTGGTACGTCTTGAGCCGCTGTTCGGTCGTGGCGAAGACGCCGACCGAGGACGTGACGCTGCTCGTGTTCCACTCACCGGCGAGCCGGGTCATGAGCTGATCGGGGTTGGACGCCGCGTCGGTGAGCCGGCTGCGCAGGGTGAGCGCGCGCAGTTGCGCGATGCCGGCGTCCGGCGTTGTGCGCGCCATGGCCTTGTTGAGGGCGTACACCGAAAGCATGCCGATGGTGTTGTCCTGCGGGTCCGGCATGGTCACCGCCGGGACCTGTCCACCGGCGGCGGCCGCGGTCAGCTTGGCCCAGGACGTCTGCCCGGTCGGCGCGAGCTGGTTGGTGAGGGCGGCGGGCGCGGCGAGGATCACGGGTGTACGGGCGATCGGCTCACCCTCGATCTTGTAGGCGGCGCCGCGCGTGGCCGCCAGGGCCACCCAGGCGCTGCTGGAGGGGATCCACACGTCGTACTTGACGGAGGAGGCCGCGGTGACCGACGGCTCCTCGGCGATGACCTCGATCGGCCCGCACTTGTCGGACGGGTCCTCGTTGAAGGTGCGCGCGGCGGCCTGGATCACCGGGGCGATGTCGGTCGCGGCGGCCACGGTGAGGTCGGCGTCCGGGCACTGGGAGGCGGACGCGGCCGGAGCGGGCTGGCCCGTGGGGTCGGCCGGCTCCCGGCTGTACATCCACCAGGTGGTGGCGCCGGCGACGGCGACGAGCATGAGGACGATCGCCGCCGCGAGCAGGAAACGGCCGACGCCGCCGCCCTCCGGCGACCGGTGCGAGCTCGGTTCGTCCATGGGCGGCTGGTTACGCCGCGCTATATCCGACATCGCACCCACCTCTCCATCGCAAGGTCCACAACTGTTACCGATTCCTCGGACGAGAGCGAATAGTAGTCACATATTCATCGTTGACAACGCCCGGCCCCGGATTGGCAGGTTCCCGACAGTGTGCCGCGCACCTAGCCCGTACCCTGCGGCCGCACCACCGCAACAATGATCAATTCACCGTCTTCGCCCAGGCCGGCGGGCTCGCGGGCCCATCCTCCATAGACGCGGTCGACGTTGAAACCCGCCGCTTCGACATCAGCACGAAGTTCCTCTTCGGACCGAAAGCGGAGCGTGGCTTCGCTGATCAACTCATCACTCTCCGTGAATGCAAAGTGATGCGTGAAGGAGATCGTTCCCTCGTTTCGGTCATTTACCTCCGTCCATGCGTCGACCGTGCCGCCGTCCGGCAGGACGATGACCCGGCGCGAGTCGGTGGGGTTCCACCTCTCCCACTCCCGATATACGGGGTCGCGGCTCTCAAAGATCAATCGACCGCCCGGAAGCAGCGACCGCCGCAGCGCGCGCAGGGCACGCGACCACTCGTCGTCACGGACGAAGAACTGCGCCACGTGACTGGTGAGGAGGGCGGCGTCGAACGACCGCTCCGGCAGCACGTCGGCCGACCCCTCGATCCACCGCACCCGCTCGGCCCCCGGCTTCCGCCGCGCCGCGTCGAGAGAGGCCCGCGCCGGATCGACGCCGGTCACCTCATGACCGGCGGCCGCCATGGCGATGGCGAGCCGCCCGGTCCCACATCCGAAGTCAAGTACGCGGGGCGCCGTCCTCTCGGCCAGTACGGCCATGAAGAAGTCGTCGTCCCACCCCCACACGTTCTCGGCGTCGTACACCGCCACGAGCCGAGGATCCCGGAACTCACCGTGCCACACAGCGACGATGCTAAATCTTCGTCAGGCCGTACCCCCATCGCTCGTGAAGGTAAGGTCCGGCCCATGAACTGGCTCGCCGCTGAGCGGTACGCCGCGGAGCTCGAGGCCGAGACCACACGCTTCGCCGAGGCGACCAGCGCGTCGCCGCCGGACGGGATCGTGCCGACCTGCCCCGAGTGGACCGTCCGCGACCTGGTGACCCACGTGGGAACAGGTCATCGCTACGCGTCACAGATCATCAAGACGGATCAGATGCAGCCGTACGGCCTGATCCCCGCCCCCGAGAACCAGAAGTCGTGGCCGTCGTGGCTGTCCGCCGGCGCGCACGAGCTGATCGCGACGGTCGAGGAGCGGGGCTTCGACCAGCAGGTCTGGACGTGGCAGCCGAAGCATCCGACAGCCGGCTTCTGGCTGAGGCGGATGGTGCACGACCTGGTCGTCCACCGCTTCGACGCCTCCGCCCAGGGCGACCTGGCGCCCGACCTGGCCGCCGACGGGGTGGCTGATCTGCTGGGATCGTTCGAGATGTTCGACCGCTTGGCCGGAAAGGGCGAGACGCTCCAGTTCGTGGCGGCCGACATCGATCGGGAATGGCACGTGATCCGCGCGAAGGACGGCATCGAGTGGCAGGAGACCAGAGCCCCCGCCGATGTCACGGTGACGGCTCCGGCTCAGAACCTGGTCCTGATCCTCAACCGGCGTCAGCCCGCCCCGTCGGTCGACGGGGACGAGGCTGTGTGGGAGTCATGGCGGGAGGGGTCCCGCTTCTGATCGCAGCTCCACCGGCCAACTCTTACGCCGCGGCCCGGCTCTTACGCCATCGGCGACGACATCGTGCGGGCGATCCTCGACGCCGGGAGCAGTCGCCGACGATGGCCAGATCCCGCACCTCGCCGCCGGCGCCGCCCGCTCGCTCGCTCGCCACGGAGGTGGGGTGGTTGGGCCTGAGCGGTGCGGCCTGCGCTGGGTCGGTGTTGCGCCCGCTCACCATGGGGGTGGGCGCGTGGCTGAGCTTTGGCTGTCCGGGCTTATTTTAAAGCTTAAAATTGGGCCTAGTGTGCAACGTTATTGAGCGCCCTTTATTCTGTCCATAATTGGTAAGATCAACATAGGCTGCGGATGGATTTCCCGGGCCGGGCGCGGGATAATTGGTCATGCGATACCAACAGCTCGGACTATTCTCCCGCAAGTAGATCGAAGCCATCCGCGACCGCACGCTGGCACGCAACTGGTCCCCAGGAAACGATGCGTTCCGCCGCGAACACGAGCGTCACCGTGCGTGGGGCTTGGCCCAGCGCCACGGCTTCAAGCTGCTACGGCTACGCCTTCAGCGCGACGGCCCCGCGCACCAGAAATCCCCAGCCCGACCGCGAGCAGGAATGGCACACGACCTGCTGCCCCAGCCCCAGCCTGAGGCTGAGTCGCAGTCGCAGTCGTCGGCCGAGCCTAAGTTAGAGCCCCAGCTGCTGGCCCAGTCTTCGGTCGAGCCTGAGTTACAGCAGCCCCAGCCGCCTGTCGAGCCTGAGTCGCAGCCCCAGTTGTCTTGCCGTCTCCAGTCGCCGGCCCAGCTTGAGCCACAGTTCCAGTCGTCGGCCGGACCCGAGCCGTCAACGCCGCCGTAGCTCCATCCGTCGGCCGGGGCCGAGCCGCAGCGCCAGCGCAGCCGCGGCCGTCGCCTCCCGCCATTGGCGCCGGTGCAGTGTGACAAGGACTTGCTGTTGTCTTGCCGCAAGTTCACTCACCGTCATGGGAGCGGCTGGCTATGTCCAAGTGCTGAGTGCTTTCGCTGAGGCCTCGGCCGAGTCTCAAGTGTACTCAGAATGGCGTTGTCTGCTCAACCAATTTCGATGCGGCAGAAATTGTTGTGCGATCTGCGGAATTGAAGTGGGGGATTGGCTATAGCGGGCGCACTCCCACTGGGAGTTGTTGGGTGGCTACGTGTTTGAGAAGGGTGGTTCGCAGGGCCTCGGCGGCGTGCGGGAGCACCGATCTTTTTCGGTGGGCCAGGGCGATCGTCCGGCGCATTCCGGGTGGGGCCAAGGGAGTGGCTCGCAGCAAAGGGCGGTTGGCCAGCACCATGCTGGGGACCAAGGCCACGCCCAAGCCGGCCTCCACGAAGGCCAGTACGGCGTCCATCTCGCCGCCCTCTACGGCGAACTTGGGGGTGAAGCCTGCCTTGCGGCATGCGTCGAGGGTTACGCCCCGGATGTCGTAGCCGGCTCTGAACATGACCAGAGGGGTGTGTTCCAGCTCGGACAAGGCGATCTGCGCGTGGATCGTGGGGGGTGGGCCGTCGGCCACCGAGGCCACCACCAGGCTCTCGCGCAGGACGGGGGTGGCCGTCAACGCCTCGTCCACGCCCTCCTCCGGTTGCACGATCAAAGCCAGGTCCAGGGTGTGCGCGTGCAAGTTCTCGATGAGGTCCTGTGAGCCGCCCTCGTTGACGTACAGCTGGATCTCGGGGTGTGCGGCGCGGAACGTGCGCAGCACCTCGGGGACCAGGGACGAGCAGAGGCTGGGGGTTGCGCCCAGGCGGACCTCGCCCCGGCGCAGGCCGACTATGTCCGACACGGCCTCCTGGGCGGCGTCGGCGTCGGCGACCATCCGCTGGGCTATCGGCAGCAGTGTGTGGCCGGCGGCCGTCAGGGTCACCGCGCCTCGGATGCGTTCAAATAGCGGGGCTCCGAGGGTCTGTTCGAGTGTGTGAATTTGCTTACTGAGAGTCGGCTGGGAGACGCCCAGATTGTCCGCTGCTTGGGTGAAATGCCGGGTTTGTTCGACTGCGAGAAAGTAGCGAAGCTGCTGGAGCTGCACGTCCATAGCCTATCTCTATGATGACTGCGTGGATCATGCATTAGACGAATCGCGCTGAGGTTCCTACCTTCCAGAGTGTGGCGGTAGATACGACTACGACCCGGAAGGCGGCGGCCTCGAAGGCCCCGGCCCCGGCTGAAAAGGCGCGGCGGCGCTCCTCGGTCGCCCTCAAGTTCCTCATGGCGGGCACCGGCATCCTGCTGGTGCTGTTCCTGTTCGCGCACATGATCGGCAACCTGAAGATCTTCTTTGGCGAGGAGACCTTCGATCACTACGCGCACTGGCTGCGGACCATCGGCACGCCCCTGCTGCCGGACGAGTGGTACCTGTGGATCCAGCGCGGCGGGCTCACCCTCGCCGTCGTCGGGCACATCTACGCGGCCACCGTGCTCGCGATCCGTGCCCGCAAGGCGCGTCCGGTCAAGTACGCGCACCGGCCCAAGGTGCAGGGCAGCTACGCCGCCCGCACGATGCGCTGGGGCGGCGTGATCGTCCTGCTGTTCGTGATCTACCACATTCTCGACCTCACGACGCTGACGCTGAACCCGCACGGGGTGCACGGCGAGGCGTACCGGAACGTGGCCGAGGACTTCGCGCCCGGCCGTTGGTACGTGACGCTCTTCTACGTGGTGTCGATCGTGGCCGTCGGCTTCCACCTGCGCCACGGCATCTGGAGCGCCGTGCGCACCCTGGGCCAGCAGACCCAGCGCGGCGAGCGCATCGCCCGCGTCAGCGCCCTCGCGCTGTCCCTGGTGCTGGTCGTCGGCTACCTCTCGGTGCCGTTCGCGGTGACGATCGGATTGGTGGATTGATCATGAGTGACTTCTGGACCGAGGGCGACCCGATCGCCGACACCGCCGCGCCGGACGGGCCCATCGAGACCCGCTGGGAGCGCCGCCAGTTCTCCGCCAAGCTGGTCAACCCGGCCAACCGCCGCAAGCTGACCGTGATCGTCGTCGGCACCGGCCTGGCCGGCGGCTCCGCCGCCGCGACCTTGGCCGAGGCCGGGTATCACGTCAAGTCGTACTGCTATCAGGACAGCCCGCGCCGGGCCCACTCGATCGCCGCCCAGGGTGGCATCAACGCCGCCAAGAACTACCGCAACGACGGCGACTCGATCTACCGGCTGTTCTACGACACCGTCAAGGGCGGCGACTTCCGCGCCCGCGAGTCGAACGTGTACCGCCTGGCCAGCGTCTCGGTGAACATCATCGACCAGTGCGTCGCCCAGGGCGTCCCGTTCGCCCGTGAGTACGGCGGCCTGCTCGACAACCGCTCGTTCGGCGGCACCCAGGTGTCCCGCACCTTCTACGCCCGGGGCCAAACGGGTCAGCAGCTGCTGCTCGGCGCCTACCAGGCGATGGAGCGGCAGATCGGCCTCGGCAACATCGAGATGAACGCCCGGCACGAGATGCTTGAGCTGATCATCGTCGAGGGCAAGGCGCGGGGCATCGTGGTCCGCGACATGATCACCGGCGAGATCACCACCGAGATGGCCGACGCCGTCGTGCTCGCCTCCGGCGGCTACGGCAACGTCTTCTTCCTCTCCACCAACGCCAAGGGCTGCAACGTCACCGCGTCGTGGCGCGCGCACCGCAAGGGCGCGCTGTTCGCGAACCCCTGCTACACGCAGATCCACCCGACGTGCATCCCCGAGTCGGGCACGCACCAGAGCAAGCTCACCCTGATGAGCGAGTCGCTGCGCAACGACGGCCGGGTGTGGGTGCCGAAGCGGGCCGAGGACTGCAAGAAGCCGGCCGGCCAGATCGCCGAGGAGGACCGCGACTACTACCTGGAGCGGATCTACCCGTCGTTCGGCAACCTGGTCCCGCGTGACATCGCGTCCCGCGCCGCCAAGAACGTCTGCGACGAGGGCCGCGGCGTCGGCCCCGGCGGTCTCGGCGTCTACCTCGACTTCGCCGACGCGATCAAGCGGCTCGGCAAGAAGGCGGTCGAGGCCAAGTACGGCAACCTCTTCGAGATGTACGCCCGGATCACCGGCGAGGACCCGTACGAGACGCCCATGCGTATCTACCCGGCCGTGCACTACACGATGGGCGGTCTGTGGGTCGACTACGACCTCCAGTCGACCATCCCCGGCCTGTTCGTCGTCGGTGAGGCCAACTTCTCCGACCACGGCGCCAACCGCCTCGGCGCGTCCGCGCTGATGCAGGGCCTGGGCGACGGCTACTTCGTGCTGCCGACGACCCTGGGCAACTACCTGGCGAACGGCCCCTTCGAGAAGATCCCCCAGGATCACGAAGAGGTCGTCACCGCGCGCAAGGCCGTCGAGGACCGCATCGAGAAGTTCCTGTCGATCAACGGCGACCGGACCGTGGACTCGTTCCACCGCGAACTCGGCCACATCATGTGGGAGTACTGCGGCATGGAGCGCACCGAGGAGGGCCTGACCAAGGCCATCGGCCTCATCCGCAGCCTGCGCGAGGAGTTCTGGACCCGGGTGAAGGTGCCCGGCACCGGCGAGCAGCTCAACCAGAACCTGGAGAAGGCCGGCCGGGTGGCCGACTTCTTCGAGCTGGCCGAGCTGATGTGCATCGACGCGCTGCACCGCCGCGAGTCGTGCGGCGGTCACTTCCGCGCCGAGAGCCAGACCCCCGACGGCGAGGCGCTGCGCCACGACGATCAGTTCAGCTACGTCGCGGCCTGGGAGTACGCGGCCGGCGACGCCGGCAAGCCGACCCTCCACAAGGAACAACTCGAGTTCGAGTACGTCCACCCGAGCACGCGGAGTTACAAGTAATGGACATCAAGGTCAGGGTGTGGCGGCAGCCGTCTTCCGACGAAGCCGGGAAGATGGTGACGTACGACGTCAAGGACATCTCGCCCGACGCCAGCTTCCTCGAGATGCTGGACGTCCTCAACGAGACACTGATCCTCAGCGGCGACGACCCGATCGCGTTCGACCACGACTGCCGCGAGGGCATCTGCGGCATGTGCAGCATGGTCATCGACGGCACGGCGCACGGTCCCGAGAAGGCGACCACCACCTGCCAGCTGCACATGCGGCACTTCTCGGACGGCGACGTGATCGACGTCGAGCCGTGGCGGGCGGCCGCCTTCCCGGTCATCAAGGACCTGGTCGTCGACCGTACGGCCTTCGACAAGATCATTCAGGCCGGTGGCTACATCACCGCGCCGACCGGCACGGCGCCCGACGCGCACGCCACCCCGGTGCCCAAGAAGGACGCCGACCTGGCGTTCGAGGCGGCCACCTGCATCGGCTGCGGCGCCTGCGTGGCGGCCTGCCCGAACGGCTCGTCGATGCTGTTCACCGCGGCCAAGGTGGCCCACCTGGGCCTCATGCCGCAGGGCCAGCCCGAGCGCGACAGCCGCGTCGTCGACATGCTCCAGGCACAGGACGACGCCGGTTTCGGCGGCTGCACGAACATGGGCGAGTGCGCCCAGGTCTGCCCCAAGGGCATCCCGCTGCACCTCATCGGGCGCCTGAACAGCGACTACCGCAAGGCCCTGCGCAACAGCAACTAGGGCTGATTCTCCGGGGCCGGGCACAACGGCGTGCCCGGCCTTGGCATTTCCCGACGCTCCGGACCTCAGCGTCCGGCGAGCCGGTTGGCCGCGTCGACGGCGATCGCCTCGAGCTGCGCCCGGGTGAACACCGGCTCCGCCGCCACCGGGGCACTGCCGTCACCGCCGAAGTAGTTCACCGCCAGCAGCCGCAACGCGTGGACCCGGTCGGGCAGTGTCACATCGACGCCGTAGAAGACCAGTCCCCGGCCGGGCTTCTCGGCCCAGCGGGTGAGGGTGAGGCCCGCCGCGCCGCGGACCGTCCCGCAGTCGGGCACGGTGCCGTCGCATTCGTACCGCGCGGCCGGCCGCAACGACACGTACAGCCCACCCTTGCGGCCGTCCCGGGTGACGCCGGACCGCCCCTCGAACGAGACCGGCTCCTTGTTGATCCACATTTGCGGGTGGCCGTCCGGCGTCCTCTTCTCGCCCGGCACGTCCGGCATGTAGACCCAGCCGGTGCCGGGTGCCTCCGCCGCGGTGGCGTTCTCCAGCGCGTCCCGCAGTTGCCGCAGAGTGGGAGGCGGTGCGGCGCCGGCCGGGAGCGACGCGGCGGTCGGGGGCGGGACAGGTGGGGCGGAGAGAAGCGGTGAAGCGGCCAGCACGGCGACGACGGCCGTGGCCGCCGATCCGCCGGCGGCGAGCCGGCGCAGCCGCCGCCGGCGCCGGGTCCGCGCGATGACGGCGCCGACGTCGACCCGTGACGGCGGCGCGACGCCGATGAGCTCGTCCAGCAGGTTCTGGTTCATCGAGGGCTCCTCTGGTGGATCAGCGCGCGCAGCATCTCCAGGGCCCGCGCCGACTGGCTCTTGACGGTTCCCGGGGTGATGCCGAGCAGGTCGGCGGTCTCCTCGACCGACCGGTCGAAGTAGAAGCGCAGCACGACCACCGCCCGCTGACGGCGGCCGAGCCGGGCGAGCAGGTGCACCAGCTGCTCCCGGTCGCCGACCTGGTCGGGCGGGGTCCAGCCGGGGTCGGGGAGCACGTCGGCCGGTTGTTCACGCCGCCACGGGCGCCGCCGCTCGTCCACCCACGTCGTGGTGAGGATCCGTTGGGCGTACGCCTCGGGGTTGTCGGCCGCGCTGACCCGGCGCCAATGCTCGTAGAGCTTGCCCACGACGGTCCCCACCAGGTCGTCGGCGGTGTGCCAGTCGTGGCACAGCAGGTATGCCGCGCGCCGCCAGCGTTCCATCCGGGCGCCGACGAACGCGCGGAACTCGGCTTCCTCGGCTCTGTCCACCCGGCCTCCCGTCTGCGCTCCTGTCGGCACGACGGAAACGGTGGCGGCCGAGGTTGCTAGGCGCCGGTGATTCCCCGGTGGATGAAGGTGGTGAGGGTCTCGATCGCTTCCTCGTCGGGGATCTTGCCGAACCAGGTGGCCGCGAAGGCCGAGGCCAGCATGCCGAACATCGATGCCACCACGAGGGGCGGGCCGGGCAGGTCGAGGCCCACCAGGTGTTCCGCGAGGTGGTGCTGGTCGGGTTCCATCATCTCGTCGACGATGCGGGCGAACGACGCGTCGACGATCGCCGCCTGCTGGAGTGCGCCCAGGACCGTGCGGTGCCGCCGGTGGAACTGCCAGTACTCGGCCACGTGGTAGCGGACCGCCTCGCGGTCGGCGAAGTCGCTCTTGTGCTCGGGCCGCATGGCGGCCACGTCGCTCTCGGCCAGCAGGTCGGTCAGCAGCGCCTGCAACAGCTGCTCCTTGCTCGAGAAGTGCTTGTAGAACGACCCCGTGGCCCGGCCCGCCTCGGCCGTGATGTCGGTGATCTTGGTGTTCAGATAGCCGACCCGCTCGAAGACCCTGATGGCGGCCGCCTTGAGCTCGGCGCCCGTCTGCGCCGCCTGCTGCTGCCGAACTCCCGTCACTTGACGCAGGTTATCAGCCGGCCGTACGGTGAATCCATGTTCACTGAATCCACGTTCACCGTAATCGTGGGGGCCGGGCCGACCGGTCTCACCCTCGCCCGCGTCCTCCAGCGCCACGGCGTCCCGTTCCGGATCGTCGAGCGCGAGACCAAGCTCTTCGACGGCTCCCGGGCCAAGGGCCTCCAGCCCCGGACCCTGGAGATTCTCGACGACCTCGGTCTGATCGACCGTTTCCTCGCGACCGGTGATGACTATCCCGAGCTGCTCGTCCACCTCCCGGGCGGCGGCACGATGACGCGGAGGATGGCCGAGCCGCGGGAGCCGACCCCGGCCGTGCCCTATCCGAACGGGCTCATGCAGCCGCAGTGGCGCACCTCGGAGCTGCTGGCCGACGGCGTCCCGGTCGAGCTCGGCGTCGGCGTCACCGCCCTGTCCCAGGACGAGGACCGGGTCCATGTCACCCTCGATACCGGTGAAACCATCACGGCCCGCTATGTCGTCGGAGCGGACGGTGGGCGTAGCACCGTACGGAAAGCCCTGGGTGTGGCCTTTGAAGGTGAGACCTTCGAGACCGAGCAGATGATCATCGCGGACGTTCGCCTGGAAGGCCTGGATCGCGACTATTGGCACGTGTGGCCCGGCGAGGACGGCAAGTCGCTCAAGCTGGGCCTGTGCCCGCTGCCGAACACCGGCGACTTCCAGCTCACCGCGTCCCCTTCGGACAGATCGATCGAGGAGCTGGTCGAGGAGGCCGGCCTGAAACTCACGCATATCGGCTGGCGGTCGCTCTACCGGGCCAACATGCGCATGGTCTCGCGCTATCGCGTCGGCAACGTCTTCCTGGCCGGCGACGCCGCGCACGTGCATTCGCCGGCCGGCGGCCAGGGCCTCAACACCGGCATCCAGGATGCCTACAACCTCGGCTGGAAACTCGCGCTGGGTTCGCCTGCGCTTATTGAGTCGTACGAGTCGGAGCGCCTCCCCGTCGCCGCCGACGTGCTGGGCATCTCCACGCGTCTCCATCGCGCGGCCACCATGCGCCGCGACGATCCCGCGCTGCGCCAGCTCACCCTGAACTACCGGGACAGTTCCCTGTCCCGCGACCACCGCCCCACTCCCGGCCCGGTCCGGGCCGGCGATCGTGCCCCCGGTCCGATCTTCGACCTGCTGCGCGGCCCCGAGTTCAAGCTGCTGGCCTTCTCCTGGACCGGCGACCTGCCGGACGGCGCCGTTCGCGTCGACGACCCGGTGGCGCTCGACGCCTACGACGTCCACGAGCCGACGCTGTTCCTCATCCGCCCCGACAACTACGTCGGCTGCGTCTCGTCGTCGCCGGACGACATCGACCGCTACCGGTCGGAGCTCGGCGTCTGAAGGGCGTCGGCCGCGGCCCGTACGAAAGCCCGCACCAGAGAAGTCTCCCCGGCGCTGCGCCACACCGGCGCGTACCGCAGGACAGGAGCGCCGCCGAGCGGGAGGAAGGTGATGTCGTCGCGCCGCCGTGAGGTCGCCGAGTACGACCCGATGGGGCTGATCACGTCGCCCGTGCTGATCGCCGAGAAGGCCTCGGCCAGTGTGGTCACGGTCATGCCGGGGCGGATGGGCCGCCCGGCCGGCGTCACGGCCGGGGTGTGCGCCTCCCACACGTAGCCCGGGATCGGGCCCTCCGGATGGACGACCGGGTAGTCACCGAGATCCTCCATCCGGGCCCGGCCGCGGCGGGCCAGCGGATGGCCGGGCGCGACGGCCAGCACCAGGGTCTCGGTGAACAGTTCGGGCCCGACCGCGAGGTCGGGCTCGCGGACGGGCAGCCAGAGCACCGCGACGTCGACCCGGCCGGCCCGCAGGGCGCTGAGCGGATCGGTCGGCAGGACCTCGCGCATGCGCAGCTCGCACTGGGGATGCCGCTGCCGGAACAGGTCGAGCGCGACCGCGATCTGCTGCGACTGGGTGTCGAACGTGCCGACCGACAGGGTGCCGGCCTGCCCGCGGGCGGCCGCGGTGGCCTCCGCGATCCCGGCCATGATCTCGCCGTAGCCGGCCGCGAGCCGCTCCCGGAGCCGCTCGCCGAGCGGGGTGAGGCGCACAATGCGGCTGGTCCGCTCGAACAGGGCGCCGCCGATCCGGCGTTCCTGCTGCTTGATCGACTGGCTGACCCGGGCCTGGGAGACCCGCAGGCGTTCGGCCGTACGCCCGAAATGAAGCTCCTCGGCCAGCGCCAGGAAGATCTCGATGTCGCGCATCTCCATCGCTCGATCTCCCTCCCTCGTCGCATCCCGATCGCCGGAACGATAACCGACGGCTTATCCGGCGGTGCGATCTTCCCCGTTGTTCGGCATCGCCGGCCCCGCGAGGGTGGGTTCCATGAACGAACTGGTGGTCGACATCCCGCGCCCCGGGATGACGCGATGGCTGGCCGTGGCGCCGCACGGCTTCGTGGCCGGGAGAGCCGGCCTGTGGTCACTGCCGCCGCCGGCGCCGCCGGGCACGGCCCGGCTGAGCATGTCGGTCGAGCCGCGGTGGCGCCGCCGCGGCATCGGATCGCGGCTGCTGGCCGCCGTCCGGGACAGCGCCGCCGGGCTCCGCTTGCTGGCCGACGTGGGAGCGGGCTCGCCGGGGGAGGCGTTCTGCCGGCGGCACGGCTTCCGCCGCACCGGATCGCGGCGCCACGACCTGCTCACCTACTGCGACGTCCACCAGGCCTGGCTGGGCGAGCTGGTCGAGGCCGATCACCCCGGCTATCGCCTGAGTTCGTGGACCGGCGCCCTGCCGGGCGGTCCCGGCGTGGCTTTGCTGACGGCGGCCGAGGCGGGTGGCGGCGATCTGGCGGCCTATGCCATGGCCGTCGCGGGTCCGGGAGAGCGGCCCCGGGCCCGGCAGTACGGCCCAGCGGTGCTACCCGGGCACGGCGAGCGGCAGATCGGCCTCTGGGTCAACGCCGCCCTCATCCAGCGCCTGCGAACGGCCCACCCGTACGTCACCGAGATCGAAGCCGTCGACCCCGGCCACGACGCCGAACTGCTGGCCGTACGCCGGCACCTCGGCTTCCGCCCCGTCCGGCGGACCCGCCTCTACGAGCTCGAGACCAGCCCATGAAGACGAGAAATCCCTGCCTGCTGGCCGCGGGCGCGCTCATCACCCCGAAACCGAGGAGAAGTTCCCATGTCCACACTCGCCATCGCCGCGAAAGCCCTGCGCAAGTCCTACGGCGACAAGGTCGTGCTCGACGGTGTCGACCTCGCCGTGCCCGAAGGAACCATCTTTTCCCTGCTCGGTCCGAACGGGGCCGGCAAGACCACCGCCGTGAAGATCCTGTCGACCCTGATCTCACCGGGCGGCGGCGAGGTGCGGGTCGGCGGTCACGACCTGGCCGCCGATCCGCAGGCCGTGCGGGCCGCGATCGGCGTGACCGGGCAGTTCTCCGCGGTGGACGGTCTGATCACCGGTGAGGAGAACATGCTGCTGATGGCCGACCTGCATCACCTGCCCCGTACCGAAGGACGCCGCCGGGCGGCTGAACTGTTGGCCCGCTTCGACCTGGCCGACGCGGCCGGTAAACCGGCTTCCACCTATTCCGGGGGGATGAAACGGCGGCTGGACATCGCGATGACCCTGGTCGGCCGGCCGCGGATCATCTTCCTCGACGAACCCACCACCGGCCTGGACCCGCGCAGCCGGCACACCATGTGGCAGATCATCCGGGAACTGGTCACCGACGGCGTCACCGTCTTCCTCACCACCCAATACCTGGAGGAAGCCGACCAGCTCGCCGACCGTATCGCCGTGCTCAACAACGGCGTCATCGCCGCCGAGGGCAGCGCCGCCGAACTCAAACGCCTCATCCCCGGCGGGCACGTCCTGCTGCGCTTCACCAACCCGAACACTTACCAGAACGCGGCCGCCGTCCTGCCGGATGCCGGCCGTGACGACGAGGCGCAGTCCTTGCAGATCTCCAGCGGCGGCACCCAACGCGAACTGCGGGCGGTGCTCGACCGGCTCGATGCCGCCGGCGTCGACGCCGACGAACTGACCGTGCACACCCCCGACCTCGACGACGTCTTCTTCGCCCTCACCCAGCCCGTGGAGGTTTCCCGATGACCACCCTCGCCGTTCGTGACTCCTCGACCATGCTGCGCCGCAATCTGCTGCACGCGCGCCGCTACCCGTCGCTGACACTGAACCTGCTGCTCACACCGATCATGCTGCTGCTGTTGTTCGTCTACATATTCGGTGACGCGCTCAGCGCCGGGATAACCGGCGGCGCACCCGACCGAGCCAGATACATCGCCTACCTGGTACCGGGCCTGTTGTTGATGACGATCGGCAGCACCGTGATCGGTACCGCGGTGTCGGTCTCGAACGACATGACCGAAGGCATCATCGCCCGGTTCCGGACCATGGCCATCCACCGCGGCTCCGTCCTCATCGGCCACGTCATCGGCAGCGTCCTGCAATCAGTAGCCAGCGTCATCCTCGTCGGGGCGGTCGCGGTAGCGATCGGGTTCCGCTCCACCGACGCGACCGTGCTGGAATGGCTCGCCGCGTTCGGCCTGCTGGTCCTGTTCGCCCTCGCCCTGACCTGGATCGCCGTCGGTATGGGCCTGGTCAGCCCCAACGCCGAGGCGGCCAGCAACAACGCGATGCCGCTGATCCTGCTGCCCCTGCTGTCCAGCGCGTTCGTCCCAGTCGACTCCATGCCCGGCTGGTTCCAGCCGATCGCCGAATACCAGCCCTTCACCCCGGCCATCGAAACCCTGCGCGGCCTGCTGCTCGGCACCGGCATCGGCCACAACGGCTGGCTCGCGGTCGCCTGGTGCGCGGGCCTGACCATCCTCGGCTACTTCTGGTCCACCGCCCGCTTCAGCGACGACCCGCGCTGACACAGACCCGGTCGCTGACGCGTGCTCGGCGTACTCGAGCGCCGCCCGCTCAGCCGGGGTGAACAGCGTCGGCTCGGGACCAGTCCTCGAAGGACGTCCGGCCGATGCGTGCCTCGCCGAGTGGCACCAGCGAGTCGTGTGTGATCGGCACTCCGAAGTAGGCGGCTGTCGCGTCGGTTCGGAGGGGTCGCGTCTCGCCCCGCGCGGCCAGGACCGGGCCGATGAAGCGGGCGAAGGGGGCACGTTCCCGGCCGGCGATCTCGACCACCCCGTCCAGCGGGGCCGAGGTGACGACGTCGGCCAGAGCGGAGGCGACGTCCGCGGCGGCGATCGGCTGCAGGTCGGCGGCCGGCAGCACGATCTCGCTGTCACGGACCATGCTGGCACCCATGGCCGTGAGGTTCTCGAAGAACTGCGTGGACCGGACAGTGGTGAAGGGGAGGCCCGAGCCGGCGACGAGCCGTTCCTGGGCGGCCTTGGCATCGAGATAGCCGGGGTGTGAGAGACGGTCGGCGCCGACGATCGAGAGCACCACATGGTGACGCACCCCGGCATCGCGTCCGGCGTCGAGCAGGGTCCGGGTGGAGGTGGTGAAGAAGTTCATCACCGTCTCCGGGTCGAAGACCACCCGGTTGGTCACGTCGATGACGGCCTCCGCGGCCCGGAGCGCTTCCTTCACTCCCTGACCCGTGATGGTGTCGAAGCCGGTGCCCGGCGCGGCGGGCACGGCGTCGTGGCCCCGCGCACGCAGCAGAGCGACGACTTTCGATCCGATCAGGCCGGTTCCTCCGGCGACGACGATGCGCATGGCTCCACCCCTCATTACGGATAACTTTTGTCCGTGATGATTCCGGATAACTTTTATCCGAGTCAAGTAGGGTGTGGCCATGAAGATGACGGGCGGGGTGGAGTGGGGGCTGCACTGCTGCGTCGTGCTCAGTGCGGCGACCGAGCCGGTGGCGGCGGCCAAGCTCGCCGAGCTGCACGATGTGTCGGCCACCTACCTGGCCAAACAGCTCCAACTGCTGTCACGGGCCGGCCTCGTGCGCTCGGCGCCGGGGCAGTCGGGCGGATATCTGCTGACGCGGCCCGCGTCCGAGATCACAGTGCTCGACGTGGTCGAGGCGATCGACGGACCACAGCCGGCGTTCCGGTGCACCGAGGTGCGTCAGTGTGGGCCGATGGCCGTTCCCGCGCAGCGGTGTGACACGCCGTGCCCGATCGCCGCGGTCATGGACGCCGCCGACCGGGCGTGGCGCGAGTCGCTGCGCGCGGTCACCATCGGCGCGCTCGCGGCCACCGTCACCGTCACGACGCCGCGTGAGCTGTGGGAGCGAGCTCGCGTCTGGCTGTCCGCCTGAACGTGCTCGACAACCGTGCCGACGTCACCCGTCCGCGATGCCCCTGAGGTGCTCCGCGACGCGGCGGGCCGCCTTCTGGCCGGCCCGCTGGCGGATGAGGCCCTCCTTGGCCACGCCGCGAACGGTGGCGACGGCCCTGCCCTCGTGCTCCCGGAGGGTCACCGTGACGACGGCCGGGTTCAGGTTCATGGCGCCCGAGCCCATCATGGCCTGCCACTCGGCCGTTCTCGTGCCCAGGGCGTCCAGGATCCGGCCGACCAGCTCCCCGGCGGCCGGCAACGACAGCGGGAGCTCCACAGTGGTCTCGAAGATGTCGGCGCGCATCCTCCGGGCTGCGAAGGCCGCTCCCGTCCCCGCGCCCCGTTTCACCTGGTCGCCGACCGCATGGAGGCCCGCGACCAGCAGCTGGTTCTCCTCGGGAGTCAGTTCCATGGCCGGCAGTAGATCATGAGGAGGCGAGTGCGGTGAACCGGCCGTTCAGGTCGTCGACCCATTGCGCCGGCGTGCGATGGTCCGGCAACGCGACCCCGGCCTCGGCGCGCCACAACACGTCACCCAGGACGGCGCGCAGGTGCCAAGCCATGACGCGGTCCACGTCCAGCGTCGTGCCGGAGATCCGCTCGTATCGGGCCACCGTCGCGGTGAACAGTTCGGCACCGCAGTCCCCGGGCAGGCATCGCAGGTCGAACTCGGGTTCGCCGGCGCTCGCGGTCTCCCAGTCGATGACAGCGCGCAGCCGTAACGAGCCGGGATCCCAGAGGTGGTTGTCGCCGTGGAAGTCGCCGTGCACCAGCACGGTCCGGCCGGGCGCCGCGAGCACCCGGTCGGACCAGTCGCACCAGGACAGCACCCGGTCCCGCTGGTCCGGCCGGATCAGCGGCCCGAGCCGGGCCCGGAGGGCGTCCGTCGAGACCTGCGCCATCGGCTCGGGCAGGGTGCCCATGGCCTCGGACACCGCCTTCAGCACGCCGGGCTCGTGCAGACCCGACAGGACCGCCGCGAGATCACCGGCGACGGTCCGGCGTTCAGCCGGCGCGATCAGGTGTCGTACACCGAAGAAAGGCATCGCGGCGACCCGGCGGGTGACCAGCAGCGCCGGGTCGCCGGACGCCGCCGTCACCACGGGCAGCGGCAACGACGGCACTGCCACCCGCAGCACTTCCAGCAGCCGCGCCTGATAGCGGATCCGCAGTGCCGGCGGCTCAGCCCAGGCGAACTTCACCACGAACCGGCCGTCGACCTCGGCGCTGGCCCCGCACCACTGCGGATCATCGCTCGGTTCGAGCCCTCGCGGCACGATGGCGCCGCCGGCCAGCTCCGGCGCCACCCCGCGCAGCGCCGCCCGCAACGCCTCCACCGTCGGCTCGGCCAGCCATGTCACTGCCACCCAGGCAGCATGAACGATCCGGGCGGCCGCCGGTCAACGGGCCGGGCCGATCTCGTCGGCGACCATCTGGGCCGAGAGGGTGACCATGGGCAGGCCGCCGCCCGGGTGGACCGAGCCGCCGACCAGGTACAAGCCCTTGACCGGGCCGTGGTTGACCGGGCGCATCAGGCTGCCGGCGGTGCCGTAGATGGCACCGCCGGGCGCGGCCGTGGACGACGCCAGGTCGGCCGGCGTGCGGATCTCGGTGAAGGCCAGCCGGTCGCGGACCTCCAGGCCGCGGCGGGCCAGCAGGTCAAGGACGTGTTCGCCGTACGCCTCGGCCAGCCCCGGCCGCCGCCAATCGACCGACTGCCAGCCGGTGCCGTGCGGGGGAGCGTTCACCAGCACGAACCAGGCCTCCGACCCGGGTGGGGCCACCGACGGGTCGGCGGCGCGGGTCACGAAGACCGTGGGGTCGGAGGCGGGGCGGGCCCGGCGCGCGGCCGAGCCGAAGATGGCGTCGAACTCGGCGTCGTAGTGACTCGGGAAGAAGACGTTGTGGTGGGCCAGCGACGGCGTCCCGCCCCGCACGCCGAGCAGCATCACGAAACCGGCCAGGCTGCGGTCGGTGAGGCCGGCCAGCCGGCCCGGGGTGGGCAGCAGGTCGCGGTAGACCGTGAGCGCGTCCACGTTGGACACCACGACGTCGGCCGGCACGAAGCGCTCGCCCGTCCGCACGCCGCGGACCCGGCCGTCGGCGGTGTCGATCGCGGAAACCGGGGCGTTCAGGACGATCCGGACTCCGGCGGCGGCACATCGGTCGGCCAGCGCGGTCGCTATCGTCCCCAGACCGCCGGGCAGGTACCAGCCGCCGAAGGCCAGCTCCGCGTACGGGACCGCGGCATGTGCGGCGGGCGCCCGTCGTGGATCGGCCCCGGTGTAGGTGGCGTACCGGTCGAGCATCATCCGCAGCCGCGGGTCGCGCAGATAACGGTAGCCGAGCCCGCGCAGCGTCGTCCCCGGTGCGATCGCGGCCAGGTCACCGACCCGCCACGTGAGGCCCAGCAGCGACGCCGGAGTGACCGGTTGGCGCAGGACCGAGCGCCACGAGGCGTTCCAGATGCGGGCCGCCCGCTTCCAGAAACGGTCCCAGTCCCCGGCGGCGTCACGGCCCAGCGTGTCCGCGATGCGGCCGAGGAAAACCTCGTGGTCGGACGACGAGTCGAGCACCGTCCCGTCCGCGAACACATGCCGCACCACGGGGTCGAGCCGCACCGGCGCGAGCTCCAACTCGGTGAAGACCTGCGGCAGGGTCAGCAGGCTGGGCCCGGTGTCGAAGCGGAAGCCGTCCCGCTCGAAGACTCCCAACTTGCCGCCGAGCGCGCCGGAGCGCTCCAGCACGGTGACGTCGTGTCCGGCGGCCGCCAGCCGGGCCGCCGCGGTCAGCCCGCCCACGCCGGCTCCGATGACGACGATCCTGCTCATACCGGCCTTCCTCGCCAACTCAGCCCACCCCGGCGGCGCAGCCGGAACGACCTCGCCACCAGCCACGCGAAAACCACTGTCGAGATCGGCTGGGCCAGGGCGTCGGGCCAGCTTCGACCGCCGGTCACGCTTGCGGAGATCACCCTTCCCCCCACACCGAGGCCGTACGCCGCCAGCGCCGCACCCGCCGCACTCCACGAGCCCGTGAGGGCGAGGACTGCGGTGGCGAGCGGCGGGGAGGCGTACAGCAGAAGAAGAAGGACCACGACGGCGCCGGCGCCGAAAGGCGTGCCGAACGACTTCCAGAGCGACTTGGCGTAACCGTCGGTGAGCTCGCGCCACGAGTCGTACATGCGGCAGGTGGCCAGCGGCGCCCCGGCGGCGAGGGCGATCCGGCCGCCCGAGCGTTTGACCGCGCGGGCCAGCTCGATGTCCTCGAGGATCTCGCCGCCGACCGCCGCGTGCCCGCCGGCTTTCCGGTACGCCTCGTTGTCGATCACCAGCCACTGGCCGCCGGCCGCGGCCAGCGACGTCCGCGGCGACCGCTCCATGGCCCGCAGCGGCAGGAACGTCAGCCACGACCATTGCAGCAGCGGCTGGACCAGGCGGCCGGCCCCGACGATCTTCGGGTAGGGGGAGAGCAGGCCCACCCGGGCCTCGCGCATCAACGTGACGGCCCCGGCCACGGCGTCGGGCGCGAGCACCACGTCGGCGTCCACAAAAGACAGGACGTCGGCGTCGCTCGCGGCGTCGGCCAGCTGCTGGCAGGCGTGCGGCTTGCCCAGGCGGCCCGGCGGCGGGGGAGTGCCGGTGAGCAGCACGACCTTGTCGCCCGCGATCGAGCGGACGATCTCGGCGGTGCCGTCGGTCGAGCCGTCGTCGAGCACATAGACGGTCAGATCGGCGACGCCGCGCTGGGCCAGCAGCGACTCGAGGCAGGCGGTGACGCGCGAGGCCTCATTTCGTACGGGCAACAGCAGCGCCACCTTCTCGGCGGTGACCGCGCCGCGGGGCGGGCGGCGCAGGAACATCGCGTTCACGGCGGTGTGCGCGGTCAGCGCGACCAGGGGCAGGAGCGCGAGCCAGATCATCGGCGGGGCCGCAGCCGCCACGCCACCGGCAGGACGGCGGCGCCCATCACCACGCCGCCCCAGACGGCGGAGCCGGGGAGGTCCAGGAAGACCGCGTGGGCGAGCACGGAGGAAGCGTACGTCCAGAACCAGAGGGCCAGCATGGGCGTGTCCTCCGGTTGGGGCCCTTTCACTCCGGCCGTCTTCCACAGGACCGCCATGAGGACCAGAGCGAAGCCCAGCCAGCCCAGATAGTTGCCGATCGGGACGCCCGGCACGCCCGGCAGGGCCGGGGTCGGCGACTCCCACACCCAGTAGCCCTCGGCGACCATCTGCGGATCGAGGAACAGATCCCAGGCGGCCAGCCCGACCGCGGCGACCAGGATTTTCGCCCGCGCCGGGAGCCGTTGCGCGGCCAGCCAGGCCGGCCAGGCCATCCACGTCCAGGCGAGCGGGATGATCAGCGGGACGCCGAGCAGCTTCGGGCCGAGCTGGCCCGAGTAGACGTACGTCCCGAAGGGAAAGCCGGTGGCGACGCCGAGCGCCTCGACCGCGAAGCCGCCGAGGGTGGCCGTGCCGACCAGGGCCAGCGCCGCCCGCCGGCCCCGGCTGAGATAGGCGTGCGACACCGACAGCACATATCCGATGAGCACGGTGGCCACGGTGAAGCCGGCCCGGGTGTCACCTTCGGTGAGCGGGTAGCAGATCTGGAGCAGGACGAGCGCGCCGAGCAGGAACCAGGGGATTCGCATTCAGATGCCGACGATGCCCGGTGCTTCCTCGGCCGGGCGCTCGACCAGCGGCAGCCCCCGGCCCAGGATGGCGAACTGCCGCTCGTCGCCCGGGAACAGGAAGTCGCGCAGCACGTCCTCGAAACCGAACCGGCGGTAGAGCCGCCAGGCCCGCGACTTGCGCTCGTCGGCCTCGGGGGTGGAGAGCAGAACGGTGTCGCCCTCGGCCATGGCCAGCAGCGCGCGCAGCTGCCGGGCGCCGACGCCGTGACCCTGGGCGACGGGTCGCACATGCAGCTCGACGACCTCGAAGCAGTCGGCCAGCCAGCGCCGCCGGGCCCGGTCGTCGAGGGCCGAGCGCACCTGGTCGTGCCACCACTGGCCCGGCCCCGAGGTGTAGCCGTAGCCGAAGCCGGCCAGCCGCCCGTCGGTGGTCAGCGTGGCCACGGCCCGGAACCCGGCCCGGCGCACATGGGCGCCGATGTAGCCCCGGCGGGTCTGCAGAAGCTCCCGGCGGTAGCCCATCGCCTCGCCGTAGACGCCGACCACGTCGTCGAGACGACGCAGCAGGTCGTCCGGCTGCCACGCAACGAGCCTCATCGTCCGGTCCCGCCCCCTGCTCCGACATCTTCCGACAGCCAGCCCAGCACCGCCCGGTCGCCGCTGATCTCCTGTACGGCGAACCGCGCGAACAGCTCCTCCGCATACCACCGATCAGTGGGCGTCCGCGCGATCACCGCGCGATGCTCCGGCTGACGGTACGCGAATCGGGCCAGGTCCGCCGCATCACTCCAAAGGCTGACGGTCCCCTGCCAGCCGATCGGAGCCTCACCCATCCCGAAGTAGGCGAGCAGCCCAGGAGCCCGGTCAAGCTCCGTGACCACAGGCGGAACGGCCCGCCAGAACGTCAGCGCCCGAGACGGCCGAAGCCGCGCCCGGGTGAGAGCCAGTGTCATGCCGCTGTGTTTCCCACTCTGCCCGGGCTCGAACGGCGTGCGGCCCGACCATGTGCCCCGGCTGTGCAGCGGGATCAGATCCACCCTCGCCGCGGCGATCGCCAGGCGGTCCCACTCCGGGAAGTGGATCGGCTCGGGGCTGACGGTGACCGCCGCGTAGCGGGTCAAATCGGCTTCTCCCGGGCGGAACCCGCTGGCCGTACCCAGGAATTTGGCGAAAGTGACGCCCGGCGGGACCCTTCGGCGGGCCAGGCGCAGCATGGCCAGACCGGTTCGCCGGGGCGGGACCCGCCAGACGTGCAGGGTGATCGGCATCAGGCCACGTCGGCCGGTGTGCCGGCGGTGACCCGCACCAGCTCGTCGTAGGTGATCGGGAAGACCGCCTGGGGTACGCCGCCCGCGGCCCAGATGACCTCGTACTGCCGCAGCGCCGTGTCGATCAGCGTGCGCACCGGCTTCGGGTGGCCCAGCGGGGCCACGCCGCCGATCGGCTGACCCGTGTGCTCGCGGACGAACTCCGGCGTCGCGCGCTTCAGGCGTCCGATTTGGAGGCTTTCCGCCACTTTATTGGTGTTCACCCGGTGGGCGCCGGACGTCAGCACCAGGAGCGGCTCACCGTCGGCGTCGAAGATCAGGGAGTTGGCGATCTGGCCGACCTCGATGCAGAGGGCCTCGGCCGCCGCGGCCGCCGTGTGCACGGCCTCGTCCAGGATGATCACCTGCGAGTCGGTGGCGCCGGCGGAGTCCAGCGCGTCCTGCACGGCGATGACGTTCGGGTGTGCCTGCATCCCGCTATTCTCACCATCCGAACCGCTCCCGGTGCAGGCGGGCTGGTGGCACCCCCACCCGGCGGGCGGCCCGGAAGACCGCCTCCGCCCACGGGTCGGGCCCACAGACGTACACGTCATGACCCGCGATGTCCGGAGCCAGCGCCCGCAGAGCCTCCGCGTCGTCGTACTCGGCGTAGCCGGCCGGCAGCCAGCTCGTCGCCGACGCGCGCGGGCCCACCAGCGGCACCAGCCGCACCCCGCGATCGGCGGCCAGCCACTCCAGCTCCTCCAGGAACGCCACCTCGTGCGGATGCCGGGTGCGGTAGACGAGCGTGGCCTTTCCTTTCCCGTACGGCAGATCCCACAGCAGCGCGAGCAGCGGTGTCACCCCGACGCCGCAGGCCAGCATGGTCACCGGGCCGCCGGCGTACGTCGCCGCGGTCATCCGCCCGAACGGACCCTCGATCAGCACCCGGGTGCCCGGCCGCAGCGTCGCCACCCGGGCGCTGCCGTCGCCGACCGCCTTCACCGTGATCCGCAGGGAGTCGCGGCGCGGTGGGCCCGACAGCGAGAACGGGTTGCCGCGCAGCCCGGCCCGCCCGTCCAGGAAGCGCCACACGAAGTACTGCCCGGCGCGCGCCGGCAGCCGTTCCAGCCGTCGCCCGCGCAGATAGACCGAGACCAGCCCGGGCGCCTCGGTCCTGATCCCCTGGACGACGAGCCGGTGCCGGGCCGTCCGCCAGATCGGCAGCCCGATGCGGAAGATCACGATGGACGCGGCGGCGATCAGATAGAGACCCCAGAAGTAGACCTTCGCCGCTTTCTCCTGGAAATCACTGCCGAGCAGCAGCATGTGCGGCAGGGCCAGGGCGATGCCCGCATAGGCGTACAAATGAAGCAAATGCCATGACTCATAGCGCAACCGACGCCGCCTCTGCCTCGTCGACGTGATCACGACGAGCGTGAGGGCGGCCAAGGCCGCCACGGCCAGGACCATGCTTTCCAGGGCCAGGGTTTCCCGCAGCCGGCCCATTCGGGTGTACGCCACGACAGCCAGCGCCGCGTGCGCGAGCAGCAGGACGAACGACGTGAAGCCGGTCCAGCGGTGCCAGCGGGCCAGAGCATCCTGCCCGTACGCCCGCTCGACCCACGGGATGCGGGCCATGAGCAGCACCTGGATGAGGAGCAGGTCGGCCGACCAGAGCGCGGCCAGACGGCCCGCGGCCGCGATCCCGCCCGGCGCCTCGCCGAGGTTGGACGTCCACAGTGCCGTGACGGCGATCAGGCTGAACGCGGCGATGAGCTTCGGCACGAGGCCTTTGTACGGTCTGCCCCGCGCGCGCGGGAGGGTCTCGTGAAGAACCTAACGACTTATCAGATTTCGGTTATTCGCCCAGGCCAGTGGCCTCCGCGCTGGCCTCCCAGAGATCGTGGGCCCGCCGCGGATCGACCGCGTGCCGCGACGGCCGGCGGGGCTGGTGGCCGACGTAGTAGGCGCCGTTGACGACCGGGTTGTCGGCCAGCCAGACGAGAAGCTCGCCGGCCGTCTCCGGAGTCGTGAGGAAAGGGGCGAAGCGGTAGAAGAAGCGGGTCAGCTTGCCCGAGCCGAAGTCGCTGCGCACCACGCCCGGATGGAAGGAGACGCTGGTGATGCCCGGCCAGCGGCGGGCGGCCTCGGCCGCGAACAGGATGTTGGCCGCCTTCGCCTTGCTGTACGCCTGCCAGGAGGTGTTCTTCCGGGTGAAGTCGCCGGGGTCGGGCCGCCCGCGCATGTGGGCCCGGGAGGCGGTGACCACCAGCCGCCCGATCCGGTCGTGCAGCAGGCCGGCCAGCAGGAACCCGGCGAGGTGGTTGCTCTGCATGGTGGCCTCGTAGCCGTCCCGGGTGATCCGGTGCTCGGCCACCATGCCGCCGGCGTTGCCGGCCAGGACGTCGATCCGCGGATAGGTCCGCTCCAGGTGGGCGGCGAGTTTGCGTACCTGGTCGAGGTCTTCGAAGTCGGCCCGCTGGACGTCGGGCTCCTTGTAGGGGTCGGGCGCGTAGATGCGGACCGCGGCGTTGACGCGCTTCGCGGCCTCGGCGAGCTTGGCGGGGTTGCGCCCCACGAGAACGAGCTGGTCACCCTGGCGGGCGAACTGCTCGGCGGCGGCCAGGCCGATGCCGGAGCTCGCTCCGGTGACCACGACGATCCGGTCCATCTTCGGATCCTCCCTGTCGATCCTTCGTCGTGCAATCTCTGACTCAGGTCTTAGATTGGGAAGGTGGACGACATCGACCTGGTGCGCGACTTCAACCGGTACTACACGCGTCGCATCGGCGTGCTGAATGACGAATATCTGGGCCAGGGGCGGCCGCTGGGCGAGGCCCGGCTGCTCTTCGAGATCGGGACCGGGGCCGACCTGCGCGACCTGAGGCGGCGGCTCGGGCTCGACTCGGGCTATCTGAGCCGGATGTTGCGCTCGCTGGGCGGCCAGGGGCTGGTCGCGGTGACGCCCCGGCCGGGCGACGCGCGGGTGCGGACGGCGACGCTGACCGAGGCGGGCCGGCGCGAGCTGGCCGACCTGGAGGAGCGTTCCCGGGCCGGCGTGGCCGGGCTGCTGGGGCCGCTGAGCCCGGAGCAGAGGTCCCGGCTCGTGGACGCGCAGGCCGAGATCCGGCGCCTGTTGCGGCTGGCCGCGATCACCCTGACCCCAGTGGCCGACTCCCTGCCGGAGGCCCGGTCCTGCCTGCGGGCGTACGCGGGGGAACTGGCTCTTCGCTTCCCGGAGGGTTACGACGCCGAAGGTGCCCTGCTGCCGCCCGGCACCTTGCACGAGGGCACCTTCCTGCTGGCCACCGAGGAGGGTGACCCGATCGGCTGCGGCTTGTGGCAGCTCTTCTCACCGGGTTCGGCGGAGATCCGTCATCTGTGGGTGAGCCCTGGCGCGCGCGGCCTGGGTCTGGCCCGGCGGCTGCTCGCGGCGCTGGAGTCGGATGCCGCGGCCCGCGGTGTGGCGACGGTCCGCCTGGGCACCCACTCCACGCTGGTGGAGGCGATCGCTCTCTACCGGAGTGCCGGATATCGGGAGATTCCGCCGTACGACGAGTCGCCGTACAACCAGCTCGCCTTTGCGAAGCCCATTTGATCCTTTTCTTCTTGTGTGACGCGCCGGGCCCGCGGGGTTGCTTTTTTGTCGTACACGAGTGCTAGTCTCTTCCTTAGTTAGAACGGATGTTCGAACGAGCGTCCGCTCTGGCGCCGGGAGCTGAGTTTCGCGGCTCGGCCCCCGGTGCGCGGCACCCGCGAAGTGCCGCGCGTGAGGCACCGGGCATTCGCGGGTCCGGGGCCTTCAGACAAGGCAGGACCGTCGTCCGCTGCCCCCGACCCCCGGGTGGCGGGCGACGGACCCGCCGGTGAGTCCGGCCGGGTGTGGTGTGGGGAAGCTTCACGCCCGGCCGGCTGCCCTTCGGGGCGCTGCAAGCTGCTGCGTCTTCCTCCGCAGCTGATCGGTTCGACCAGTTCGTCGGATGCGACACACGCGAGGAGAAACACCATGGCGAGCAACACGGCGCCGGCCCTCACCCAGGTGCCCGGTCTGGCCCATGCGCCGACCGCGGCCGCCCGGGCCGAGGCGCCCACGGTTCCGGCGCACATGCTGCCGCAGCGCACCCCTGCCCAACTGCTGACGATCGCCCGCCAGGGCCTCGACGAGGCGGCACGCACCAGGCCCGACGGCTTGCGCTACGCCGCTGCTCACCTGGCCGCCCTGCGCGCCGCCGCCGCGGTTCTGGCCGCCCGCGCCCGTCCGGCCACCTCCACGAGACGCAGCCGCGTGACCAGTGTCTGGTCCCTGCTGGTCCTGGTGGCTCCCGAGTTCGGCGAGTGGGCCAACTACTTCGCCCTGGGCGCCGGCAAACGGGCCGCCGCCGAGGCCGGCATCCCTCGCGTGGTGAGCCCCCGGGAGGCCGACGATCTTCTGCGGGCCGCCGAGCAGTTCGTGGCCGTCGTCGAGTCCGCCCTGGGCCTGACCTACCAGCCGCCCTTGGCCGCCTGACCCACTGGCCGCGGCGGCTCCACGCCGATCCGAGAAGCCTGGTCCACGGCCCGGCTCCGATCCGCGTGCCCGGGCCCGGGTTTCGGTGGCGCGACGAGTGAGACAGCCGGTGGGAGCGACCGGCGGACATGTGAGCCTCGGGCTTTCGCGATCGTGCGGAGGCGCGGGCTCGGGGCGGTAGCCGCCATGGAGGGCGGCCCGTTCGAGGCAGCGGTTCGCGATGAGCCGGACAAGAGCAACAGAGCGAGGCACCACATGGCGGGACGCATGAGCAGCGGTGCGGCCGCCCTTGCTGAGCTGGTTCGGGCGGCCGGGGAGACCGAGACCAGCGGTGTGCAGCGGATGCTGCCGGTGGCCCCCGAGTTGAGCGGCCTGCTGCCCGGGCGCGGTCTCCGGCGCGGCAGCACCGTGGCCGTCACCACCGGCCGCGAGTCCACCGCCGGCGGCGGAACCTCACTGCTGCTGGCCTTGCTGGCCGAGGCTTCCCGGGCCGGCTCGTGGTGCGCGGTGGTCGGCGTGCCCTCGCTGGGCGCGATCGCCGCCGCCGAGAGCGGCGTAGCCCTGGACCGCCTGGCCTTGGTGCCCGACCCGGGCCCCGAGTGGCCCACTGTCGTAGCCGCCTTGATCGACGGCGTGGACGTGGTCGTCACAGCAGTCCCTGGCGGCGTCTCCGGCACGATAGCTTCCCGTTTGGTGGCCCGCGCCCGCCAGCGGGGAAGCGTCCTGGTCCCGTTCGGCGCCTGGTCCGGCGCCGACGTCACTTTGAGCGTGACCGCGGCCCGCTGGGAGGGCTTGGGCACAGGCCACGGCCGCTTACGCCGCCGCGAGGTGACCGTACGGGCCCACGGCCGAGGAGCGGCCGCCCGCCCCAAACAGGCC
Organism: Actinoplanes sp. CA-131856; assembly: GCF_050956135.1. Classification (GTDB taxonomy): domain Bacteria; phylum Actinomycetota; class Actinomycetes; order Mycobacteriales; family Micromonosporaceae; genus Actinoplanes. The sequence goes on from NZ_CP191849.1 coordinate 2,002,773, forward strand.
ACCATGTGGATGCCGGGCATCACCATCCGCCCGATCACCTTGCCTCCGGCCCCGCCCACTCCGGGCCCTCGCCCCACCCGCCCTCAGCCTTCGACTCCTCAACCCACCCAGCCGTCCGCGGTTTCGCCTGCGCGGCCTTCTGCGGTTTCGCCTGCGCGGCCTTCTGCGGTTTCGCCTGCGCGGCCTTCTGCGGTTTCGCCTGCGCGGCCTTCTGCGGTTTCGCCCGCTCGGCGTTCCGCGGTTCCGTCCGTCCGGCCTTCCGCGGTTGTGCCCGCGCGGCTTTCCATGGTTGTGCCGGCGCGGCCTTCCGTAGTCGTGCCCGGCCGATCTTCCGCAGTCTCGTCCGCTCGGCCTTCCGCGGCTTTGTCTGTTCGGTCGTCTGCGGTTGGGTCTGCTTCGATTTCTGCGGGTTTGTCTGCTCGGTCTTCTGCGGTCGCGCCTGCTTCGGCTTCTGCGGTTTTGTCTGTTCGGTCTTCTGCGGTGGCGCCTGCTTCGACCTCCGTGGGTTTGATCGCTCAACCCTCGGGGACTTTGCTCACCCGGCCCTCCGTGATCAATTCCGTTTTGTCCTTTGTGGTTGCGTACGGTCGGCGCCCGGCGAGGGTGGCCGCTATGGGCGGCTTCTCGGGTTTCTCCGTCGACCCCGCTCAAACCGCAGATGTGGTCTCGGTGGGCCGGACAGCCGCTTCCTCTTCGGGGCGGCAGGTAGCTGGCCCCGATTCGCCGGTTTCGGATTCTCGGCGGCGGCCGGCAGTGGTGGGTGTGCCGTTCTTCGGCCCGGCAGCGGCGACGGCGACTTCCGTGGGGTCGGTAGGGCGGGCGGTGGCGACTTCCGTGGCGCCGGTCGCGACGGCGACTTCCGTCGGGTCGGTGGGGGAGGCGGGGCGGATGGCTTCCTCGGCTGGCGGGGGCGGTGGTCGGCGGTCCTCTGTGGATGATCGGCTGTCTTGGGGAGCCCGGCCGGGGAGTGTCTCGTCGGTGGCGGTGGGCTGACGTGGCTGTTGCGGGGACTACCGGGGTGGCGGGGGCCCGGACGATGTTGCTCTGGTGTCCGGACTGGGCTGTGGTGGCGGCCGAGATCGTGGAAGGGGTGCCGGCGGCGGGGGCGGTTGTCGTGTTGCGGGGGAACCGGGTCGTCGCCTGTTCTGAAGGGGCGCGGCGTGAAGGCGTACGGAAAGGACTGCGGCGCCGGGAAGCGCAGAGCCGATGCCCTCAGCTTGTTGTCGTCGAAGACGATCCCGGGCGTGATGCCCGGGCCTTTGAGGCTGTGGTCGCGGCGGTCGAGGAAACCGCGGTTGGTGTCGAGGTCATTCGGCCCGGGGCCTGTGCTTTCGCGGCGCGAGGGCCGGCACGGTATTTCGGTGGGGAGGAGGCGGCGGCCGAACGGATCGTGGAGCAGGTCGCGCAGCAGTGTGAAGTGGAGAGTCAGGTCGGTGTGGCCGAAGGGGTCTTCGCGGCGGGGCTCGCGGCGCGGAAAGGGCTGCTGATCCCGCCGGGGGAGACGGCCGCTTTCCTGGCGGGGGAGCCGATCGAGGCGCTGGAGCGGCCCGAGCTGGTCGATCTGCTCAAGCGGCTCGGGGTCAAGACGCTGGGTGACTTCGCCCGGCTGCCGGCGGGGGACGTGCTGAGCCGGTTCGGGTTCGACGGGGCGCTCGCGCACCGGCTCGCGGGCGGGCTCGATCATCGGCCGCTCGCTGTGCGGAAGCCTCCTCCGGATCTGGAGGTCGAGGAGACGTACGACGAACCGCTGGAAAGAGTCGATGTGGCGGCCTTCGCGGGAAGGGCTCTCGCCGAGCGGTTGCATGACGGGCTTTCGGCGTACGGCTTGGCCTGCACCCGCCTCGGCATCGAGGCGGTCACCGCCGACGGCCAGGAACTGCACCGGGTCTGGCGTCACGACGGCACCTTGACCGCCGCCGCCATCGCCGAACGCGTCCGCTGGCAACTCGACGGCTGGCTGACCGGCGCCCGCCGGGGCGCGCCGGCCCGCCCGACCGCCGGCCTGGTGCGCCTGCGGCTGATCCCCGACGGCGTCCTGGTCCACTTGGGACTGCAACCGGGCCTGTGGGGCGACGCCGGCGCCGAACGGGAACGGGCCCACCGGGCCTTCAGCCGGGTGCAGGGCCTGCTGGGCCCGCACGCCGTGGTCACGCCGGTCCTGGGCGGGGGCCGCTCCACCGACGACCAGATCCGCCTGGTCCCCTGGGGCGACGAACGCGACCCCACCCGCCCGTCGGCCCTCCACGACGACCCGATCCCGGGCGTGCTGACAACGCCACTCCTGCCACGTTCCACCGCGCCCGCGCTGAGCCCCGACCTGCCGGATTACGAACCCCCCACCCCCAACCCCCTTCCCGAGGTACGCCCCGAGCACGCCGACGGCACAGTGATCGCCCTGTCCTCACGCCGCAGGACACAGCCCCCGGTCCCGTCCTGGGAGGAGTTGGAGGGCACATCCGCATCCGCTCCCTCAAAAGCCGATTCTCCGGGCACGGCGCGGGACGGATTGGCGTCGGTTTCGCAGCTTTCCGACCACCGGCCGATGGCGAAGGAACCCGAGCCCCAGGATCCCGAGCCCCAGGATGAGGTCACGCTGCTCGCCGTGCGGCCCTGGGCCCAGCGGATCGGCCGTAAACCCCCCAAACCTCCCGTTCTGCCTCCGTGGCCGGGGCGGCTTCCCAAGCCGGCGCCGGCGCTTGTGCTGCCGCAGCCGTTGGGGGCCGTGGTGCTCGACGAGGCCGGTACGCCGGTGGGGGTCAGCGCCCGGCTCGAACTCACCGGCGAACCCGCCGCGCTCGTGGTCGACCGGGGGCAGCCGGTGGAGATCACCGGGTGGGCCGGGCCGTGGCCGGTCGACGAACGGTGGTGGGCGGCCGGCGAAGCCCGGCGCCGGGCCCGATTTCAGGTCGTTCTGGTTGATGAGCGGGCGTTTCTGCTGGTGCTCGCGTCGGGGCACTGGGCTGTCGAGGCCGTTTATGACTGACGATGCGGTGGCCTCTCGTGGGCTTCAATAACCCGGGCATTCCCTGGTCGGAGCTCGAGGGCGCCCTCTCCGGACGCAAAGCCAGGAAACCCGAATACGTCGTCGACCCCCTGGCCGTCGACGGCGACGGCGGTGACTCGCCCGCCTGGTCGCGCAAGCGCCAACCCTACGAAGCGCCCGCCCTTGTCACCTCCGAGAGCCGCACCCCGTACGCCGAACTGCACTGTCATACGAACTTCAGCTTTCTCGACGGGGCCAGCCACCCCGAGGAACTCGCCGAGGAGGCCGCCCGGCTCGGCCTGAAAGGTCTGGCCGTCACCGACCACGACGGGTTCTACGGGGTGGTCCGGTTCTCGCAGGCCGCTCGGGAGCTGGGGCTTCCCACGATCTTCGGTGCGGAGCTCTCCCTCGATCTTTCCCGGCCGCAGAACGGGGAGCCCGACCCCGAGGGGCGTCATCTTCTCGCTCTCGCGCACGGGCATGAGGGCTATGCCCGGCTGGCCCGGGTGATCTCCCGGGGGCAGCTCGCCGGCGGGGAGAAGGGGCGGCCCGCCTATGGCGATCTCGAAGATGTCGCGGCCGAGCTGCGTGACCATGTGCTCGTGCTGACCGGGTGCCGCAAGGGCAGTGTGCCTCTGGCCCTGGCCACCGAGGGGGTGGAGGCCGCGGCGTACGAGCTGGACCGGCTTGTCGCTCTTTTCGGCAAGCCCAATGTCGCGGTCGAGTTGATCTCGCATGGTGACCCGTACGACGACGACCGTAACGATGTCCTTTTCGCGCTGGCCGAGAGTCGTCACCTGGAAGTGGTGGCCACCAACAACGTGCACTACGCGGCCCCGGCCCGGCGGCGGCTCGCCACCGCTCTCGCCGCCGTCCGGGCCCGGCGCAGCCTTGATGAGATCGACGGCTGGCTGCCCGCGGCCGGCACCGCTCATCTGCGCAGCGGGGACGAGATGGCCCGCCGGTTCGCCGCCTATCCGGGTGCCGTCGCCAACGCGGCCATGTTCGGTGAGGATCTCGCCTTCGACCTCAACCTGGTCGCGCCCAAGCTTCCCGACTTCCCCATCCCCGAGGAGGGGCACACCGAGATGAGCTGGCTGCGCGAGCTCACCATGCGCGGCGCCCGTGACCGCTACGGGCCGCCGGAGGCTCATCCGCGGGCGTACGAGCAGATCGAGTACGAACTGCGCATGATCGACGAGCTCGGCTTCCCGGGATATTTCCTGGTCGTCTACGACATCGTCGAGTTCTGCCGGAACAACCGGATCTACGCGCAGGGTCGCGGGTCGGCCGCCAACTCCGCCGTCTGCTACGCGCTGCGCATCACCAATGTGGACGCCGTCGCCCACAATCTGCTCTTCGAGCGCTTCCTCGCCCCCGAGCGGGACGGGCCGCCCGACATCGACGTGGACATCGAGTCGGACCGGCGCGAGGAGGTCATCCAGCACGTCTACCGCAAGCACGGCCGCGAGCACACCGCGCAGGTGGCCAACGTCATCTCGTACCGGCCACGCTCCGCCGTGCGGGACATGGCGAAGGCCTTCGGCTTCTCGCCCGGCCAGCAGGACGCCTGGAGCAAGCAGATCGACCGCTGGGGCAGTGTGGCCACGGTCGACGTCGAGGACATTCCGGAGCAGGTCGTTTCGTACGCCAATCAGGTCCAGGACTTTCCGCGGCATCTGGGCATCCACTCGGGCGGCATGGTGATCTGCGATCGGCCGATCATCGAGGTGTGCCCGGTCGAGTGGGGCCGGATGCCGGGACGGACCGTGCTCCAGTGGGACAAGGACGACTGCGCGGCGATCGAGCTGGTCAAGTTCGATCTGCTCGGGCTCGGCATGTTGTCGGCGCTGCGCTACGCCCACGAGATGATCGAGTCCGAGTTGGACATCGGTTCGATGGATCTGACCGATTCCGAGGTGTACGACATGTTGTGCCGGGCCGATTCGGTCGGTGTCTTCCAGGTGGAGAGCCGCGCGCAGATGGCCACTCTTCCCCGGCTCAAGCCCCGCGAGTTCTACGACCTGGTGGTGGAGGTCGCGCTCATCCGGCCGGGCCCGATTCAAGGGGGCTCCGTCCATCCGTACATCAGAAGGAAGAACGGCCTGGAGAAAATCACCTATCCGCACCCCCTGATGCGCAATGCCCTGGAGAAGACGCTCGGCGTGCCGCTCTTTCAGGAACAGTTGATGCAGCTCGCGATCGACGTCGCCGGCTTCGACCCGGCCGAGGCCGATCAGCTGCGCCGGGCCATGGGCTCGAAACGGTCGGTCGAGAAGATGGAGCGCATCAAGGACCGCCTCTACCAGGGCATGGCCGAGCGGGGGATCACCGGCGAGCTCGCCGACGACCTCTTTCTCAAACTCTCCGCATTCGCCAGCTATGGCTTTCCGGAGAGCCACGCCATGAGTTTCGCCTATTTGGTGTACGCCAGCGCGTGGCTCAAGCGCTATCACCCGGCGGCCTTCTGCGCGGCCCTGCTGAACGCGCAGCCGATGGGCTTCTACTCGCCGCAGTCGCTGGTCGACGACGCCCGCCGGCACGGTGTGGAGGTGCGCCGCCCTGACATCAATCTCAGCGACGCCGCGGCCGTTCTCGAATCGACACCGCAGACCCGATGGGGGTCGATGCGCGGTGAGCCGCCGCACGCCTGGGGACTGGGTGGTCCGGCGGTGCGCCAGGGTCTTTCTTCCGTTCGTACGCTCGGCGAGGAGTTGGCCCAGCGCATCGAGGAGGAACGCCGGGAGCGCGGGCCTTTCACGAGCATGACCGATCTGTCGCGCCGGACCGGATGCACGACGGCCCACCTGGAGGCGCTCGCCACGGCCGACGCGTTCGCGGGCTTCGGGCTGACCCGTCGTGAGGCCCTGTGGGCGGCCGGCGCCGCCGCCCAGGACCGGCCCGACCGCCTCCCGGGCACGGTGACCGGCACCGACGCCCCGATGCTGCCCGGCATGAGCGAGGTCGACGAGCTGGTGGCCGACGTCTGGGCCACCGGTTTGTCCCCCGACTCACATCCGGCCCAGTTCATCCGGGACGAGCTGACCAGGGCGGGCGCCCTGCCGATCTCCCGCCTGGGCGCGGTCGAGGCGGGCACCCGGATCCGCGTGGGCGGCATCGTCACCCACCGGCAGCGGCCGGCGACCGCGGGCGGGGTGACCTTCGTCAACCTCGAGGACGAGACCGGCATGCTCAACGTGACCTGCTCGCCCGGGCTGTGGCAGCGCTACCGGCGGGTGGCCCGCACCAGCTCGGCGCTGATCGTCCGGGGCCGGCTGGAGAAGGCCGAGGGCGTCCTCAACCTGGTCGCCGACCGCCTGGAGGCGGTGACCCCGCCGGTGACGCCGGCCTCCCGCGACTTCCGGTAACCAGCACCACCGGCCCTCGTTACTCTTGAGGATGATTTGTCGGTTTTAGGGGGCTTTTGTGTTCACGACTCTGCTTACTTCCGTCACCGCTCTGGCCGCTCTCCTTCCCGGGCCGGTGGCCGACCCCAAGCCCTACGGTTCGCCGCCGCGCCCTCAGGAGCCCAAGGTGGCGCTCAAGCTGCAGTACACGTCGGAGTCCGGTTTCGCGATGGCCGTCACGCTGGACTGCGAACCCGCCGGTGGCGGCCATCCCAAGCCCGAGGCGGCCTGCGAGACGCTGAGCGCGGTCGGAGCGGATCCCGGCAGGATCGAACCGAAGACCACCGCCTGCGTGATGATCTACGCCCCGGTGACGGCCGAGGTCACCGGCGTGTGGCGCCGCATGCCGGTGAAGTGGACCCACAGGTTCGGCAACACCTGCGAGATGCGCCGCGCCACGGGCGTCCTGTTCGAGTTCTGAGCGGGCCTCCACGAGCGCGAGGCGGGCGGACGGCCGTTACGCTGCGCGTGTGGAAATCGCATCGACGCGTACCGCCCGACCGCTCGTGACCACCCGGACCGCCGCCGTCTGGGCGGTGCTGCGGCGGGAGCTGGAGCGGAACGCCGGCCGCGAGCTGACCGTGATCGACGTCGGCGGCGGCACGGGCGGCTTCGCCGTGCCGCTGGCCGAGGCCGGCCACACCGTCACCGTCGTCGACGCCAGCCCCGACGCGCTGGCCGCCCTGACCCGCCGGGCCGCCGACGCCGGCGTGGCCGACCGGGTCCGGGCCGTGCAGGGCGACGGCGACGCGCTCGCCGGCCTGGTCGAGCCGGCCAGCGCCGACCTGGTGCTCTGCCACGCGGTCCTCGAGGTGGTCGACGACCCGGCCTCGGTGGTCGAGGCGATCGCGGCCGCGCTGCGCCCGGGCGGCGCGGTGAGCCTGCTGGTCGCGAGCAAGGCCGCGGCCATCCTGGGCCGGGCGATAAACGGTCACCTCGGTTCGGCCGCCGCCGTCGCCGCCGACCCCGAGGGCCGGGCCGGCGCGCGCGACACCCTGCGCCGCCGCTTCGACGTGGAGAGCGCCACGGCTCTCCTGCGCTCGGCGGGTCTCGAGCCGGAGGAGACCCATGGCGTACGGGTTCTGACCGATCTCCTGCCGGCGGCGGTCGTCGAGGAGGACCCGCAGGCCCTGCTGGCCCTGGAGCTCGAACTGGCCGCCCGGCCCCCGTTTCGCGACATCGCCTCCCAGCTGCACGTCTTCGCCCGCCACTCCTGACCGCCGCCGCCCTGGTCGCCGCCGCTCCTCTTGACCGCCGCTCCGCTTGACCGCCGCTCCTCTTGACTGCCGCCCCTCCTGAGCGTCGTCGCCCCTGACCGCCGCCAACCCTGGCCCTCGTCGACCCTGACCGCCGCCAACCCTGGCCTTCGCCGACCCTGACCCTCGCCAACCCTGACCCTCTCCGCCCCGAGCGTCGTCGCCACTGAGTCCGGGAGCCGCTGATGTCCGAGATCAACTCCACGTCCGCCGTTCCCGCCGCGTCCTCTTCTCCCTCGCGGCGCTCGGCGGCGTCGCTGTCCGAGCGGGAAGCGCTGACCGGGCGGATTCCGCCCGATACTCAGCCCTCGCTGAGCGGGCCGCTCGTGGTGCCCGACGATCGGTTGCCGGATGCTGCTTTTGTGACGGTTCGTCCGGCGTACGGCGAAGGAAGCCTCTCCGATGTTCTTCCCAGCGCGAGCGCGGTGCTCGGGGTTCCGGGCGCGGCCGACACGCTCGGCCTGCGGGAACAGCTGGACGGGGTGGACCGGATCGCGGTGCTGCTCGTGGACGGGCTCGGTGTCCATCAGCTGCCGGTCGCCGCGCCGTACACACCGGTCCTGAACGAACTGGCCACCGGCGCACGGACCTTGACCACCGGGTTCCCCTCGACGACACCGGTCAGCGTGGTCACGGTGGGCGCGGGAGTGCCGCCGGGCGCGCACGGGGTGCTCGGCTTCACCACGCGGCGCCCGGACGGGCGGGTGCTCAACCACGTCCACTGGAACGACGACCCGGACCCGGCGGGCTGGCAGCCGGTGCCGACCCGCTTCGAGACGGCGGCGGCCGCGGGGGTGAAGGTCACCCAGGTGGTACGCCCGGAGTTCGAGGGCAGTGGCCTGACGGTCGCGGCCTATCGGGGAGCGTCGTTCCGGAGCGCGTCCGAGGGTGCTGAGCTGGCCGAACGGATGCTGGAGGCGCTGGCTGAGGGTCCGGCCCTGGTGTACGGCTATCACGCCGATCTGGACAAGACCGGTCATTTGTACGGGGTCGACTCGCACTACTGGCGATTGGCCGCTCAGGGAGTGGACGATCTGCTCGACCGCCTGGTCCACGGGCTGCCGCCCCGCTCGGCGCTGCTGGTGATCGCCGATCATGGTCAGCTGAACGTGCCGGTCGAATGCCGCTACGACATGGCCGGCAACCCGAGTCTGTCGGACGGAGTGGCGACGGTGGCGGGGGAGCCGCGCGTCCGCTATCTGCACGCGGAGCCGGGAGCGACGGCCGACCTGATCGCCGCCTGGCAGTCGGTCATGGGCGACGACGCGTGGGTCATGACCCGCGAGGAGATCATCGACGACGGCTGGTTCGGCCCGGTGCCGGCCGAACACCGCTCCCGCATCGGCGACGTGGTGATCGTCTGCCGCAACCGGGCGGTCGCCCTGGCCAGCGGCTGGGAGCCGCCGCCGGTGGGCCGGTTGATCGCCTACCACGGCTCGGTGACCGCGGCCGAGATGACAGTGCCGCTGTTGATCGCCCGAGCCTGACTCCCGCCGTACCCGGCCCGGCCCTTTGCCCTGGCCTGCCCCTTGCCGCGCCCAGCTCTTGCCCGCCGTCCTAACCCCGCGCCCGTGCTGGCCGCCCCGCGCCCGTGCTGGCCGCCCCGCGCCCGTGCTGCCCGCCCCGCTCCCGCGCTGCTCCTCCCCGGCCCTCGATCTCTTTGCCCGCGGCTGACCTCCTTGGCCGAAATGTGCGGTTTGTTCCTCGGCGTTTTTGTCAGGGGGTGTCGTTAGCCTCATGGCGTGGGACGAAGCCAGGCGGTGCCGAGGGGGCGTGACCCGCGTTTCGGGCCCGAAGCCGACGACGCGGGATGCACCGTCCTGCATGTCGACATGGATGCCTTCTTCGCGTCCGTCGCCGTGCGGGCCGATCCCTCGCTGCGGGGCAAGCCGGTGGTGGTCGGCGGTGTCGGGCCGCGCGGGGTGGTCAGCTCGGCGAGTTACGAGGCGCGGCGATATGGCGTACGCAGCGCCATGCCCACCGCCCGGGCCCGGCTCCTCTGCCCTCGGGCGATCTTCCTGCCGGTCGACGGGCCCGCCATCGGTGAGGCCTCCCGGGCCGTCATGGCGATCTTCCGGGACGTGACGCCGCTGGTCGAGCCGCTCTCCTCCGACGAGGCGTTCCTCGACGTGGCCGGCGCCCAGCGGCTCCTGGGGCGGCCGGTCGAGATCGCCCAGCTGATCCGCCGGCGCATGATCGAGGAGCAACGGCTGACCTGCTCGGTCGGTGTCGCCTCGACCAAGTTCGTGGCCAAGCTCGGCTCCACCCGGGCCAAGCCCGACGGCGTGGTCGTCGTCCCGCACGGTCTCGTGCTCGATTTTCTCCATCCGCTGCCGGTCGACGCGCTCTGGGGCGTGGGGGAGCGGGCGGCCGAGACGCTGCGCCGGCTCGGGCTCACCACGGTCGGCGAGATCGCCCACGCGCCGGTGAGCATGCTGCGGGGCGCGCTCGGCGAGGCCTCGGCCACCCACCTGCACGAGCTGGCGTGGGGGCGTGACCCGCGGCGGGTGACGCCCGAGCGTGAGGAGAAATCGATCGGCGCCGAGATGACGTTCGACACCGACGTCGCCGATCCGCTCCTGATCCGGCGCAGCCTGCTCGCCCTCTCCGAGAAGGTCGGGGCGCGCCTGCGCGCGAGCGGCTACGTGGGCCGCACGATCGCGATCAAGGTGCGGCTGGCCGACTTCCGGACGGTCAACCGATCTCGGACGGTGCCGACGAGCACCGATGTGGCACGTGAGATTTTCGAGACGGTTTGGAATTTGTTCACGGCGCTGGGCGCGCGCGACCACATTCGTCTGGTCGGCGTCCGGGTCGAGGGCCTCACCGACGCGGCCACCACGTCGCGGCAGCTCAGCCTGGGTGAGCCGGAGCGTGGCTGGCGCGAGGCGGAGGCCGCCACCGACGCGGTGATCGCCCGGTTCGGCCGGGCGAGCGTCGGTCCGGCCAGTCTTTTGGGACAAAGCGATCTACGCCGAACCGAAAATCACCCGCACTCGACGGTCGTCCCGCTTTCCGACCCGCCAACCCCCTCGTAGACTTGCTCGGTAAGGCAGCCGACGGCTGTCCCGAGCCACTTACCTTAGTGACACCCCGGTCCCAACCCGAGGGACCGGTTACCGCGCCCGGGGAGGAATGCCGTGCCGCTCTCGGAGCACGAGCAGCGGCTGTTCGATCAGATCGAGCGGTCGCTTGCCGAGGACCCCAAATTCGCCTCGGCTGTGCGGGCCAGCGACCCGCGTTTCCACGCACGGCGCCGGCTCCTCATCGCCGCGTTCGTGATCATCCTTGGCCTCGCCCTGGTCGTCTACGGGACGGTCAGCAGCAACACGCCCCTCGGCGTGGCCGGGTTCGTCGTCATGCTCGGCTCGGCCGCACTAGCGATGCAGTCCCGTCGCAAGGGCTCGGCCCCCGACCTCCACGCGGTGGGCGGCACAGCCACACGCCGCACCCGCCAGACCCGCAAGTCAGGCTTCCTCGACCGCCTGGAGGACCGCTGGCGCCAGCGGCCCGAGGGTCACCGCTGACGACCACAACCGCATAGCGAGCCGCCCGGCCCCGGCCGGCCGGCACCAAAGGCCAGCTGCCCGCCTCCGGCGTACAGCAGGCCCCCGAGCCGATGCCGACAGCACCGGCCAGAGCAGGATGGCGGCCTCAGGCCGCCATCTGCCGTTTCCCCGCGCCTAGCCCTTTGGCGCTCAGCGTCCACTGCCTGCGCGTCCCGCTGATCGGTGCTCAGCGTCCGCCGCCTGCGTGTCCCGGTCATCGGTGCTCAGCGTCCGCTGCCCGCGCGCCCCGGTCATAGGCGCCCAGCGTCCGCCGCTCCCGCGCGTCCCGCCCATCGGCGCTCAGCGTCCGCCGGCCGCGCGCCCTGCCTGTCCCGCCCGGTTGCAATCCTCGCGGCCGCGAAGCTGCCCGTCGCCCGCCTGCCTGTCGCCCGCCTGCCCGTCGCCTGCCTGCTCGGCTGTCTTCCGCCCGGCTATCGGTTCCGCCTTCCGCCCGGCTCTCGGTTCCGTGCGAGACCGCCTGGCGCCGTGCGCTTGGCTCTCGTGGGTCGGTTGCTGGTTCCGCGTCTAGCCGGCCGCTTGTCCGTTCGTCCGCGCGCTTGGTAGTCGGGTTGCCCGCGAAGCCGCCTGTCGCCTGCGCCCTGCGCGCGCTTGGCTGCTAGCGCTTTGCTGTCGGGACCCGCGCGAAGCTGCCCGCACGCTCGGCTCCTGGTCGTCGGGTGTACCCGCGGCGTCCTTGAGTTCGGCCTGCGGTTGGGGATGGCTGGGCCGACCGGGCTGGTCTTGGTGAGGAAGGTCCTTGGGGGTGGGAGCGGAACCGTCACCGTGCTGGGCTCGACGCGCCTGGAATCCGGCTGATCGAGCGCGTCGCCGGGCCGGGGACGCCCGCGGGGCAGGCCCGAGATTGCCGGGCACGTCGTCCGAACAGCGGAAACTTCTTCTGGGTGCGTGAGGCTATCGTCTAGTTGATCTAGGGCGAGGATGCGGTGCGATGCATGACCTTCTGGGCTGGCTGGGCGGGCTGGCAGTCATCGTCGCTTTCTATCCCGTGAACCAATGGCTTGTTCGCCGGAAATGTCTGGATCATCGGCCCTACTTCGTTCCTAGTCTGTAGGGGCCTCTGGGCACGTTCATCGTCATCATGGCCCGGCCTGTGGGGTGGCGCCGGTTCTCGTCGTAGGCCGGGTTCTGCCCGCTTGTCCCGGCATGTCAGGATCCGGGCGTGCTGGAAGCCGTGCTTTTTGATCTGGATGACACGTTGGTCGATCAGGAGACGGCGTTTCGGGCCGCGGCTGTCGAATGGGCCGCGGGGCTCGGTGACACCGGGGCCGATGTTCCCGCTCGGTGGGCTCTCGTGTCCGAGCGGCACTACGAGCGCTACCAACGGCGGGAGATCGCCTTCGGGGAGCAGCGCCGGGAGCGTGTCCGGGACTTCCTCGGGGTGGCCCTCAGCGACGCCGAGGCGGATGGGCTCTTCGCCGGCTATCTGGAGCGGTACGAAGCCGGGTGGGCCCTCTTCGACGACGCTGTCCCGGCTCTTCGGCGGGCTCGGGCGGCGGGGCTCGCCGTCGCCGTGTTCACCAACGGGGAGGAAGGGCAGCAGCTGCGCAAGCTTGATCGGCTCGGGTTGCTGCCTGAGGTTGATCTCATGGTGGCGTCCTCGACTCTGCCGGCCGGGAAGCCTGACCCGCGCGCCTTCCGGCATGCGGTCGAGCGGGTGGGTGTCGACGCCTCTCGGGCGCTGATGGTCGGGGACTCGCTGCGCAAGGACGTGCTCGGTGCGCGGGCGGCCGGACTGGCCGCTGTTCTGCTCGACCGGGCCGGCGCCCACTCCGGTGTCGACGAGCGCCGGATCACCTCGCTGGACGAGCTGAACTTCACATAGGACGAAAAGATGCCGCCGCCCCGGGTGGGCGGCGGCATCTTTCTTGTCAGCGGCCCCGGTTGGCCAGCAGGCGGCGTGGGCTGAAGCGGGACAGGACCTCGCGGAAGCGGCTTCCCGCCCCCACCAGCTTGGCCGAGGAGTCGGCCAGGCCCAGGCGCCAGCGCATCAGGACCGACGGGGGCAGCAGGGTCGCGGTCAGGCGGGTGCGCCTGGTGGCCGAGCGGGACAGGCCCCGTCGTACGTGGTTGAGCGCCGCGGTCAGCTCGCCGCCCTGGAGGGGCTTGCGGGCGTACCGTGCGCGTTCCTCGGCCGTACCCAGCAATGTCGCCGAAGTCGCCGACTCGTCGATCAGCACGGCGTCCTTGATGAGGCGCTGGGCCGTGACGCGGGGGGTCTCCGACGGGTCCAGGGGGACCCGGTAGTCGACCATCGTGTCCAGCAGCTCGTCCCAGGCCGCGTGGGCGTCCTGTCTGGCCTTTGTGGTCTCCGCCGTCACCACCACGTCGGGGCGGCCCGTCTGTGCCTCCGGCAACGCCGTGACCCGGGGGACCGTCGCCGCGTAGCGGTGGCGGCGGACCAGGACGCGGCGCAGGGCCGGCACCAGCAGCAGGGCCAGGACCAGGGCGATCAGCGCGACGATGAGCACCGTCTGTCCCAGGTTGCCCGACTCGGTGGTGGTCGTCGAGCCGGCCACGCCCGGGTCGTTCAGGTCGGGGCGGTCGGGACGGTCGATGGTGCCGGCCGGGCCCGACGCCTCGGCGCCGGGAGCCACCGACGTGGACGCGGTCGGTGCCGCGGACGGCGGGAGCTCCGTGTCGGGCGCCCAGTCGGAGCGGGCCGCTCCGCGGACGCCGGCCGACGGGGTCGCGTCGAACGGGATCCAGCCGAAGCCCTGCAGGTAGACCTCGGTCCAGGCGTGGGCGTTCTTGTTCGTGATGACGTACGTGTTGCCCTCGCGGCTGTCGCCCCGGGTGAAACCGAACGCCACACGGGACGGGATGCCGGCCTGGCGGGCCATCCAGGCCAGCGCCGCCGCGTACTGCTGGCAGTAGCCGACCTTGTTCTGCAGGAACGCCGCGATCTCGGTGCTGTTGTTCGCCGCCTGCGTCGACAGGCTGTACGTGAAGCCGTTCTTCGACGAGAAGTAGTCGTACAGCGCCCGGACCTTGTCGTATTCGTTGGTCTTGCCGGCGGTGAGCCGGGTGACCAGCGCCGCCACCGTCGCGTCCTCGGGGTGGGCCGTGTTCAGCCGCACGATCGGGTCGTCGGGAGCCAGCGGCTCGGCCTGGCGCAGGTCGGTCGGCTGGTAGCGGGCCCGCACGTAGTCGAACTTGTACTCCAGCTCCTTGGTGGAGTTGCGGTTGGAGTACACCACCTGCTGGTTGTTGTCGTAGAACCAGCCGCGCTGGAGGCCGTCGACCGACACCGTGTTCTGGTAGACCGGCAGCATGCCCTGGTTGAGCTTGTTGCTGACCTTCACGTCGGCCGTGAACTCCTGGTAGCTGCCGCCCGCCGTGCCCGTGCGCGGGTCGGGCATGCCCGCCGCGACCGCCTGGCCGCTGGGGGAGCGGCTGCCGAAGCCCAGGTTGGTGAGCTGGTCGGCCACGCCGAAGCGCAGGTAGAACGGCGTCGTCTCGTTCGTGGTGAGCCGGACCAGCTCGACCGTCTCGCTCTGGGTGAGGTTGCCGCTCAGCGAGGCGAACAGGTTGATCCGCCCGCCGTTGCCACCGCCGCCCACGCCGTTGCCGGCGCCGGCGCCGCTCTGCGTGAGCTGGGAGAGCAGGCCGCCGGTGATGGTCGGCACGGCCAGCGGCAGCAGCACCGCGGCGGCCACACCGATCACGCCGAGGCGGCGGCCGGCCGCGGCCAGCGGGGACGGCTCCCACACGTCGACGTCACGGCCGTCGCCGGTGAAGCGGCGCCCGAACCGGCGTACCCGGTCGATGTTGTCCGAGACCAGCAGCCAGAGGAAGCCGATCGCGCCGATGATGAACGGCAGCACCGGGACGCTGTCGATGTAAACGGCGACCGGCACCGAGTAGATGGCCAGCATCGGCAGGCCGGCCAGGGCCGGGCGGCGCACCACCACGGTCAGCAGGTCGACCGCGATCGCCACGGACCCGATGCCGAGCACCGTGACGAACAGGAGGCCGTCGCGGTCGGGGACCGGCACGGCGTACGACCGTGTGTCCTGACCGGCCTGGGTGAACAGATCGGCGAAGTGGCCGAAGGTGGACGGGGTCGGCACCAGGAACTCGTGGCCGCTGGGGAACATCCAGGTCAGCATGAGCAGCAGTACGACGATCATGCTGAGTGCCTGGGCCCACGTGGGGAACCGCAGCGACCGCGCGGCGAACGCCGCGCCGGCGATGAAGCCCACCACGAGCAGGCACATCATCAGCCATTTCCAGGTGTCGAAGATCGACGAGATCGGCGCGGCGGCGAGCAGCGTCGCCGCGGCCGCCACGAGCCCCAGTCGGCGGGGGCCGGTCATCGGATGACTCCTCCCACTGTCTCGGCCATCGCGGCCCGCCAGGCGAAGCCGCTGGAGCCGCGGGCGGCGGCCGGCCAGAGTTGCGGCAGCGTCGACCCGTGGACGACCGGCACCGAGCGCCAGCCGTTCTGCACCAGGGCCAGCGCGGCCGCCGCGTGCTCGCTGTCGGACTCCTGCCGCTCGCCCGGGGTCAGGTTGACCCATGTCGAGCTGTCGATGGCGAAGCCGATGCAGGTCGCGCCGTTGCCGCGCAGGCCGGCCAGCAGCTCGGCCTCGGGCACGGTGAGCGAACCGAAGATGCCGATCACCAGGCCGCCGTCGGAGCGGCGGCGCACCTGCTCGACCAGGATCGAGATGTCGCCGTTCTGCGCGGTCTTGACGTCGGCCAGGGTGTCGAGGATCACGCCCTCGCCGGCCGCCTCGGACGCGTCGATGTCGATGCCGGTGCCGGTCACCAGGCGCAGCTTGTAGCCCTGCTGGCGCAGGTGCATGGCGATGCTCGCGGCGGCCGACACGGCCCACTCGAAGCTGGCCGTGGGCCCCTCGCCGCGGTGGGCGAACACGCGGGTGTCGAGCACGACCGTGGCCCGGCTCTCCCAGGGCTGCTCCTCGCGGCGGACCATCAATTCGCCCGTACGGGCCGTGGAGCGCCAGTGCACACGGCGCAGATCGTCGCCGCGGCGGTACTCGCGGGTGGCCGCGTCGTCCTCGCCGTGCACGGCGACCGAGCGGGCCCGGCTGTCGCCCGTGCCCGCGTACTCACCGGCCAGGCGGACCGTCGGAAGTGTGACCACCTGGGGGATCACGACGAGCTTGTCGACGCTCGGGAACGAGCGGGTCAGCTCGCACAGACCGAACGGATCGGTGAGCCGGATGACCAGGGGGCCGATGGGGTAGCGGCCGCGCACGTCGGCGCGGACCGTGTACGCCACCGAGCTGGCCTGGTGGGCGCCGAGGCGCTCCAGCACCACGCGCGGGCGGCTGCCCAGGGCGTACGGCAGCCTGTCCTCCAGCAGCAGTGTGCCGGTGGGCAGGCGGGACATGTTCTGCAGGCGCAGGATCACCCGGGCGCTGGAGCCGACCGGGGTGCGGCCGGGGTCGAGCGACCGGGTGCAGGCCAGCTTGTAGCGGCTGCGGCCCACGTACGCGGCGGCGAGCAGCGGCAGCGCCGCGAGCAGCACGGCCACCCGCAGCAGGTCGCGCTCGCCGAGGATGATCGCGGAGATGCCCGCCGCGGCGGCCGCCGCGAGGAACGAGCGGCCGCGCGTCGTGAGCCCGCGGAGGGCCTCCCGCATGATCAGCGCCCCCGCGGCTCGTACTGCTGCTGCGCGCCACCGGTGTTGCGGGTGTCGTACGGCGAGCGGTTGCGGTCGTGCGGCAACGGCAGCCGGTGCACGATCTCGGCCACGATGGCGTCGGTGGTGCGCCGGTTGAGCTGCGCGTCCGCGGTCGGGATGAGCCGGTGCGCCAGGACCGGCACGGCCAGCGCCTGCAGGTCGTCGGGCAGCACGTAGTCGCGGCCCTCGAGGGCGGCGAACGCCTTGGCCGTGCGCAGCAGCTGGAGCGTGGACCGCGGTGAGGCGCCGAGACGGATCTCCGGGGCCTCACGGGTCGCGGTGACCAGGGCGATCGCGTACTGCTGGACGGCGTCGGCCGCGTGCACGTCGCGCACGGTGGCGATCAGCCGGCGGACCAGGGCGGCGTCGGCGACGGCCCGCAGGTCGCTCAGCGGGTCGTGGGCGCCGTGGCCGCCGAGCATGGCCAGCTCGGCCCGCGGATCGGGATATCCCATCGCGATGCGGGCGGTGAACCGGTCACGCTGCGCCTCGGGAAGGGGGTAGGTGCCCTCCATCTCGATCGGGTTCTGCGTGGCGATCACCATGAACGGCGACTGCAGCTCGTACGTCGTGCCGTCGACCGTGACCTGCCGCTCCTCCATGCACTCGAGGAGGGCGGACTGGGTCTTGGGCGAGGCGCGGTTGATCTCGTCGCCGACCACCAGGTTGGCGAAGACGGCGCCCGGCTTGAACTCGAAGTCGCGCGTCTCCTGGTTGTAGACGCTGACGCCGGTCACATCGCTGGGCAGCAGGTCGGGGGTGAACTGGATGCGGCGAACCGAACAGTCGATGGAGCGGGCGAGCGCCTTGGCAAGCTTGGTCTTGCCGACGCCCGGCACGTCCTCGATCAACAGGTGGCCCTCGGCCAGCAGAACCGCCAGTGCGAGCCGCACCGTCGCGCTCTTGCCCTCGATGACCTGCTCGATATTGGCCATGATGGCTGTCGTCGCGGCGCGGAAGTCCTCGCTCGGCAGCGGTCCGCCGGGCTCGTCCCAGGTCGGGGTTGTCACGGGCCTCCTCCATGGTGATATGCGCAGCCCGCCTGATGGTGCCGGGGCCCGCTCACACAGGTTAGCCCGATCACAGCAACTCGCCGAGGACGGCCACTGGCGTAATTCGACAACCGTCAACCGGACATGCGTATCGGATAGGTAAAGAATCAGACATCGCTCTAGTTATATTTGCCGATCGGCAAGAGCATCAGCCATCGATGGGCCAGTCTCTGGCCCGGTCGAGAGGGGCTGAATTGAGAGCGTTATCCGTGCCGTCCGCAACCAAGCGGGTGGGAGCGGCCGCCGCCGGAGTCGCCCTGCTGGCAGCACTGCTGCCGGCACAGGCACAAGCAGCGCCGCTACCCGGCGCCGTCTCCGGGGCCACCGACAGCAAGCAGCAGCGGCGAGCCGACTACGACAGCCGCGCCAACCTGGCCGCCGCGGCGGCCGCCGCGCCCAGCGCCGCCCTGAGCCGCGCGCTCGTCGCGACGCCGTCCGCCACGACGGTGAACACCCTGCGCAACTCCCTGGGCGTCCAGGGCATCGTCGACATCGACCGCGCGACCGGCACCCCGCGCCGGGTCGCCAAGCTCGACGGTTTCCTGACCGGCCCGAGCAAGAAGAAGCCGGCGAAGATCGCGCTGGAGTACATCGCCGCCCACACCGACGTCTTCGGCCTGACCGCGGCCGACCTGGCCACGCTCGAGCTGCGCCAGGACTACGTCGACATCGAGGGCACCCACCACCTGAGCTGGATCCAGGTCGCCGACGGGGTGCCGGTGTTCGGCAACGGCCTCAAGGCGCACGTGACCAAGGACGGCCGCCTCGTGCAGGTCGACGGCTCGCCGCTCAAGGCGCTGCCGCCGTCCGCGGGCGCCGCCAAGCTGACCCCGGCCGGCGCCCGCGCCGCCGCCGTCAAGGACGTCTTCGGCACGTCCACCGCCAAGGCCACCAAGTCGGCCGCGGGCGTCACCACCTTCAGCGACAACGGCAACGCCAAGCTGGTGTGGTTCCAGACCGCCAGTGGGGTACGCCTCGCGTACCAGACGATCGTCGTCGACGAGGGCTACGTGCACGTCATCGACGCCGCCAGCGGCGAGGTGCTCTACCGGCACAGCACGATCGCCAACGACACCGCGGGCGACGTGTGGAAGAACTACCCGGGCGCCCCCAAGGGCGGCACCCCCGAGAAGGTCGACCTGACCGCCAAGGGCTGGCTGCCGAACAACGCGCGGCAGCTGTCCGGCAACGTCGCCCACGTCTGGTCCGATGTGAACGACAACGACCTCGCGGACCCCAGCGAGGAGGTCGGCCCGTCCGGCATCAAGCGCTGGGACTACCCGTTCGTCGACTTCAACGACGAGGTGGGCGGCCTCTGCTCGGACGCCTACCCCTGCTCGTGGGACCCCGAGACGCCGAACTCGTGGCAGGTCAACCGCAAGCAGAACGCGGTGCAGCTGTTCACCTTCCTCGGCACGTTCCACGACCACCTCAAGGCGTCGCCGATCGGCTTCACCCGGGCCGCCGGCAACTTCGAGGCGCAGGACGGCGACGCGGTGCAGGGCCAGGCCATGGACGGCGCGAACACCGCCGACGGCCTGCCCGACGGCAACCACACCGACAACGCCAACATGAACACCCCGCCCGACGGCATCCCGCCGGTCATGCAGATGTACCTGCTGACCCCGGGCCCGGGCTCGGTCGCCGCGAACACCGGTGACGAGGCCGACGTGGTGTTCCACGAGTACACCCACGGCCTCTCGAACCGCCTCGTGGTCGACGCGGCCGGCAACTCGACGCTCAGCCAGGTGCAGGGCGGCTCGATGGGTGAGGCGTGGAGCGACTGGTACGCCTCGGACTACATCTTCAGCAAGGGCCTGGAGAAGGACGTCCCGAACAAGCCGGGCGACGTGCTGATCGGCAAGTACTGGACGGCCGGCAGCACCATCCGCACCGAGGCGCTGGACTGCACGGTCGGCGCGTCCGCCACCGTCTGCCCCGGCACCCCCGGCGCGGGCCCCGGCGGCTACACCTACGGCGACTTCGGCAAGATCTACGCCGGTGGCCCCGAGGTGCACGCGGACGGCGAGATCTGGGCGCAGACCCTGTGGGACCTGCGCACCGCGATCGGCAGCAAGACCTCGCAGTCGATCGTGACGCGGGCCATGGAGCTCAGCCCGTCGAACCCGTCCTTCCTGGACATGCGCAACTCGATCCTCGCCGCCGACCTGGTCGTCAACAAGGGCAAGAACGCCAAGACGATCTGGAAGGTCTTCGCCAAGCGGGGCATGGGCTACTTCGCCGCCGCCGTGGACGGCGACGACGCGCAGCCGGTCGAGGACTTCTCGATGCCGCCGTCGGCCAGCACCCCGCGGGGCACGCTGACCGGCAAGGTGACCGACTCGGACACCAAGGCCGCGGTGGGCGGCCTGACCGTCGCCTTCGGCGGTCACGCCTCCGGCTTCGCCGGTGACTACCGGGCCACCACGGCCGCCGACGGGACGTACAAGATCACCGGCATCATCCCGGGCACGTACGCCAAGGTGTTCGCGCGCGGCGCCGGCTACGACATCGTCGTGAAGACCCTGTCGATCAACTCGGGCACCAAGACGGAGAACTGGTCGGTCCGCAAGGACTGGGCGGCCTCCTCGGGTGGCGGCTCGATCGTCAGCTTCACCGGACCGGACTACACGCCGTACGGCTGTGGCCCGGCCCAGCTGATCGACCAGTCGCAGATCTCCGGCTGGGGCTCGGACGTCGCGGCCGGCGGCCAGAACGCCGTCATCCGCCTCTCCGGCGCCGTCGACATCTCCGAACTGGTGATCAACCCGTCGGCCACCTGTGGCGACGACATCACCGCCTCGACCGGTGACTACCGTGTCGAGACCTCGAAGGACGGCACGACCTGGGCGGTCGCCGCGAGCGGCGCCTTCCCGGGCGGCACCGTCACGCCGACCACGGTCGCGCTGACCGCGGGCACCGGTGACGACGTGGCCTTCGTCCGGTACACGATGCTGACCACGCAGGGCCAGAACGCCGGCCTCTGCCCGGCCGGCCAGCCGCCCGCGTACAGCGGCTGCGTGTTCCAGGACTCGACCGAGCTGTCGGTCTACGGACCGGCCGCTTGATCCCACCGTGAATACCGGTCGTCGCCTCCGGGCGGCGACCGGTATCATGCAAGGCATGGCTCGGCACTTCCTGCTTCTTAGCCAGCCGTGCGGCCTTCTCTGAGACAGCGTTTCTCCGAGACCGGCCAGCACGGCGACCCCTCCTGCGTGAGGGGTTTTTTTGTGCCCTGCTTCATAAACCACGAAGAAGACGGATGCCGACCATGAGCGAGCCAGAGACCCCGCCGTTCCGATACACCGCCGCCCTGGCCAACGAGATCGAGCCGCGCTGGCAGGCCTACTGGGCCGAGAACGGGACCTTCCACGCGCCGAACCCGGCCGGCGAACTGGCCGACCCCGGCCACCCGCGGCACGGCGCGCCGAAGCTGCACGTCCAGGACATGTTCCCGTACCCGTCCGGTGCGGGCCTGCACGTCGGTCACCCGCTGGGCTACATCGGCACCGACAGCTACACCCGGTACAAGCGGCAGGCCGGGTTCAACGTGCTGCACCCGATGGGCTTCGACGCGTTCGGCCTGCCGGCCGAGCAGTACGCGGTGCAGACCGGCACCCACCCGGCGGTCACCACCGCGGCCAACATCGAGCGCTACCGCGGTCAGCTGCGCCGTCTGGGCCTGGCCTACGACGACCGGCGGAGCTTCGCCACCACCGACCCCGAGTACTACCGGTGGACGCAGTGGATCTTCCTGCAGGTCTTCAACTCGTGGTTCGACCCCGAGGTGCGCAGGGCGCGGCCCATCGAGACCCTGATCGCCGCGTTCGAGTCGGGCGACAGGAAGGCCCCGGAGAAGGACTGGTCCGACATGTCGGCCGTCGAGCGGCGCAAGCTGATCGACGACCACCGTCTGGCCTACGTCAGCGAGGCCCCGGTCAACTGGTGCCCCGGCCTGGGCACGGTGCTGGCCAACGAGGAGGTCACGCCGGACGGGCGCAGCGAGCGCGGCAACTTCCCGGTCTTCCAGCGCAGCCTGAAGCAGTGGATGATGCGGATCACCGCCTACGGCGACCGCCTGGTGGAAGACCTGGACACGCTGGACTGGCCCGAGCCGGTCAAGCTGATGCAGCGCAACTGGATCGGCCGGTCGCGGGGCGCCCACGTCGACTTCCCGGTGAACGACGACACGATCACCGTCTTCACTACCCGGCCCGACACGCTGTTCGGCGCGACGTACATGGTCCTGGCCCCCGAGCACGAGCTGGTCGACAAGATCACGCCAACCGAATGGCCAAATCCGACAAATCCGAAGTGGACCGGCGGCGCGGCGACGCCGCAGGAAGCCGTCGCCGCATATCGGGCACAAGCGGCCGCGAAGACCGAAGAAGAGCGCACCGAGTCCAAGGACAAAACGGGCGTCTTCACCGGTGCGTATGCGACAAATCCGGTGAACGGTGCAAAGGTTCCGGTCTTCATCGCCGACTACGTCCTGGCCGGCTACGGCACCGGTGCCATCATGGCGGTGCCGGGGCAGGACGAGCGCGACTGGCAGTTCGCCGAGGTCTTCGAGCTGCCCATCATCCGTACGGTGAAAGCTCCTGAAGGTTTTGAAGGCGCCTTCACCGGCGACGGCCCGGCCGTCAACAGCGACTGGCTGGACGGCAAGGGCGTCGTCGAGGCCAAGGCCGAGATGATCGCCTGGCTGGAGCAGCACGGACACGGCCGCGGCGCCACCACCTATCGCCTGCGCGACTGGCTGTTCAGCCGGCAGCGCTACTGGGGCGAGCCGTTCCCGATCGTCTACGACGAGACCGGCCTGCCGATCGCCCTGCCCGAGTCGATGCTGCCCGTGGTGCTGCCCGACGTCGACGACTTCTCGCCGCGCACCTTCGACCCGGACGACGCCGACAGCGAGCCCGAGACCCCGCTGTCCCGCAAGAAGGACTGGGTCAACGTCGAGCTGGACCTGGGCGACGGCCTGAAGACGTACACCCGCGAGACCAACACCATGCCGCAGTGGGCCGGCTCCTGCTGGTACGAGCTGCGCTACCTGGACCCGGAGAACGAGAAGGCGCTGGTCGACCCGGACAACGAGGCGTACTGGATGGGCCCGCGCCGCGACGGCGACTCGGGCGGCGTCGACCTGTACGTGGGTGGCGTCGAGCACGCCGTGCTGCACCTGCTGTACGCCCGCTTCTGGCACAAGGTGCTGTACGACCTGGGCCACGTCTCGTCCTTCGAGCCGTTCCGCAAGCTGTTCAACCAGGGCTACATCCAGGCGTACGCGTTCCAGGACGAGCGCGGGTTCTACGTGCCGGCCGAGGAGGTCGTCGAGCGCGACGGCAAGTGGTTCTACGGCGATCAGGAGGTGACGCGCAGCTACGGCAAGATGGGCAAGTCGCTGAAGAACGTCGTCACCCCCGACGAGATGTGCGACCAGTACGGCGCCGACACGTTCCGGGTCTACGAGATGGCGATGGGCCCCCTGGATGTCTCCCGGCCGTGGGAGACGAGGGCGGTGGTCGGTTCCCAGCGCTTCCTGCAGCGAGTGTGGCGCCTGGTCGTCGACGAGGAGACCGGCGCCGTCCGCAGCAGCGACACCCCGCTGGACTCCAAGACCCGCAAGCATCTGCACCGCACGATCGCCGGCGTCCGCGACGACATGGACGAGCTGCGCTTCAACACGGCCATCGCCAAGCTGATCGAGCTGACCAACACGCTGACCCCGCTGCCCGTCGCGTCCCGCGAGGCGGTGGAGCCGCTGGTGCTGATGCTGTCCCCGTTCGCCCCGCACATGGCCGAGGAGCTGTGGGCCAAGCTGGGCCACGAGGGCACGCTGGCCTACACGGACTTCCCGGTGGCCGACCCGGCCCAGCTGGTAGCCGAGTCGATCACCTATCCCGTCCAGGTCAACGGCAAGGTCAAGGCCCGCATCGCGGTCTCCCCGGACACCTCGGAGGCCGACATCCGCGCCGAGGCCCTGACATCGGTGGCGGACGTCCTGGCCGGCCGGGACCCGAAAAAGGTCATCGTGGTGAGCGGTCGCCTGGTCAGCGTCGTCGTCTGACGAAAGGTCAACCCCTACAGCGGAGGTACGGGTTCACGGGTGCCCAACCGCACGAGGGCACTTCCGGGAAGCTCAGCGCGACCTCCGTACGGCTCAAGGCCGCAGCGCGCCTTTCGCGCGTAGCCGTGGTCATTCCGAAGGCCCACCGCCCGAGCGGTGGGCCTTCGCCCGTGCGCGGCCCCCGATGCGGGCACGCACGGGGCTGGTCACGCCGCCGGGATCGCCGCAGAACACGGTGGTCGGGGTTGAGGGTGACCACAACTTTTGAGGCCGGGACGCCCTGCGGCCCGGAGAAACGCTGAAGGCCGCGCCCGTGGATCGGGAGCGGCCTTTTTGCGGGTGAAGCAGATGAGAATTCGTACTATATGCGGTCTGTGCCTTTGGTCCGCTCAGACGGCAGGCGCGAGAGGCGCCTCGGTGGCCGCCTTCTTCGCGGAGCGCTTCCACCAGATCACGATGCCGGTGGTCAGGATGAAGCCGATCGCGGCGGGGGCGAAGGACAGCACGCTCATCTCGCCGGGGCGGGTCACCGCGGCGCCGATCGTCGCGTACGAGATGGCGGACGGGATGGCGGCCAGCGTGGTGCCGAGCAGGTAGCGCTTGCGGCAGACGCTCGTGGTGCCGTAGGCGTAGCCGACCAGGCCGAACGGGGCCAGCGGCAGGAAGCGGACCAGCAGGACCGCCGAGAGGCCGCGCTTGTTGAGCCACCCGTCGAGACGCTGGAGCTTACCGCCGGCGCGGGCCTGCAGGGCGCCCCGGCCGACCCAGCGGCCCGCGTAGTACGTCACCGCGGCGGCGATGACCGCGGCGGCCAGGGCCGTGGCCGCGCCCGTGGCGGCGCCCAGCAGGGCGCCGCACGCGACGGTGATGGCCGTGCGGGGGACCAGGACCGAGAGCAGCAGGCCGCCGACCACGGCGATGATGGCCGCGGCGGCCGGGCCGAGCGCGGCGATGCCGCTGGCGATCTCGTGGATCGGCAGCACGGCCGCGGCGACCGCGATGGCCGCGATGACGACGCCCAGGATGCCGAACCGGGCGAGCCGGCGCCGCCATCCCAGGGACTGAGGAGCAGCAACCTGAGGGTCCGCGAGGGTGGTGGCGCCCCGCGGGGCGATCAGGATGTCAGTCATGCAGTCGTCCGTCCCAGTGTCTCGTCGTCATTAACGTCGTCAGGCTCCGGCTGCGGCCAGTCGTTCGGCCCTGAGGCGCTCGGCCCAGGTGTCGTCGACCGGGGCAAGACTATCCGCGCCGATCGCCCAACGCAGTAGCAGATCGGCTATAGCTGGGTTGCGAGCCAAGGCCGGGCCGTGCGAGTAGGTGCCCAGAATCTTCCCTGCCCAGGCTCCCTCGGTTTGGCCGTCATTGCCAATGCCGGCCGTCACCCGGGCCAGCGGGAAGGCGTTCGGGCCCAGGTGGGTGCGGCCGCCGTGATTTTCGAAACCACTCAGCGGAGGCAGCCCCAGGCGGGGGTCGACGTCGCCGCGGAGCTCGCCCACGGCGCGCGTCTCGCCCCGGTCGGAGTGCAGGTCGAGCAGCCCTAGCCCCGGGCATTTGGCGCCCTTTGCGAAGAACGAGTGACCGAACAGCTGGTAACCGGCGCAGATGGCCAGGACCGCGGCGCCCTGGTTCACGGCCCGGTGGATGCCGCCGTCGTTGATCAGCCGCTGGGCGGCCAGGGCCTGCGGGCCGTCCTCGCCGCCGCCGATCAGGTAGATGTCGGCCGAGGCCGGCATCGGCTGGTCGGAGCGGACCGAGTACGTCTCCACCGGGATGCCGCGCAGGGCGGCCCGGCGGGCCAGGATCAGCAGGTTGCCCCGGTCGCCGTACGTCGACAGCAGGTCCGGATAGATCCAGACGATGCGCAAGGCCTCAGTTGACACGGTCTAGCTCCGCTCGGATGTCCTGGAACGCGGTGTAGTTGGCGATCACCTCGAGGCGGCCCGGCGGCACGGTCTGCAGCGCCTCCTCGAAGGTTCTAACGTGCTGGAACGGGATCCCGTTCACCTCGAGGCGCACCGCGAGGTCGTACGCCCGCTCCCCGGTGATCAGCACCGGCCGGCCGTACAGCGGGGCGAAGTCGACGTCGTACAGCCAGGAGGTGTCGAAGCCGTCGGGGTCGCGCGCGTTGATGGAGAGCAGTGTCGGCGCCTGCTCGGCCATGTCGAACGCCTCGAGCCAGCTGGCCGGGTTCTTGGCCAGGAGCAGCCGGATGTTGCGGCCGTCCCGGTCGACCTGCGCGTAGCGGCCCGCGATCGAGGTGACCGTGGAGAGCCGGGGGAGCGCCTCGATCGGGCGCACGCCGAACTCGGCCGCCACCGCCAGCGCGGTCGCCGCGTTACCCAGGTTGACGGTGCCCGGCAGCTGAAGCTTGACCAGGTGCCAGTCGCCGCGCGGGTCGATGACGCCCTCGTCCTCGACGCGCCACTGCGGTATCGGCCGGCGCAGCGGGCAGCCGGTGCACCACCAGTCGCCGTTCTCCCGCTCGATCGGGTCGCCGCTCTCGGGGCACACCCACGAGTCGTCCTGCCAGCGCTGGCCGGCGCTGAACCAGGTCACCTTCTGCGAGCCGTAGGCGGCCCAGACGACCATCGGGTCGTCGGCGTTGGCCACCACGTTCACGTCCGGGTGGCCGGCGAGGGCGGTGCGCCACAGCTGCGCCATCATCGCCACCTCCTTGGCCCGGTCGAGCTGGTCGCGGGAGAGGTTGAGCAGGGCCACTACCCTCGGCCGGGTCTCGTCGATGACCCGGGGGAGATAGTGCTCGTCCACCTCCAGCACCGCGAACGGCGTCTGGCCGGCCTTGGCCAGCGCCGACGTGTGCCCGGTGGGCATGTTGGCGCCGAAGGAGTTGGTGGCCACCGGGCCGAGGACGCCGAGCGCGGCGGCCGCCAGCCGGGTCGTCGTGGTCTTGCCGTTGGTGCCCGAGACGAGCGCGATGGCCCGACCGGTCGCCAAGTGGCTCAGCAACTCAGGATCGATCTTGAGACCGATCCAGCCGCCGATGACCGAGCCGTCGCCGCGTCCCGCGGCCCTGGAGAGCGCGGCCGCGGTCTTCGACACGGAGGTCGCGACCTTGGCGCGCAGGGGCATCTTCCCGTCCGTCACGGCGACGAGGGTACCGGAACGGGATGTTACGTCGAGTTGTCGGCGCGATTGGCCGTTCGGGGGAGAGGGTTTTGCCCGGTAGTGACGATTAGGGCAGCGGACGAGTGAATATCGGGTGGCCGTCACCCGGCCGGTGACGAGGAATTATGTGTTCTGATTCACCCGTAACCTTCCACGAAACGTATTTGGCCGATCACGAGCGGTGCTGGCAAAAGTTACGCCGTGGTCACAAATCGGACAGCCCTTCATGTGTCAACTACTCTGGGTGACTGAACCGGTTCCGCCGCTCCAGCCAAATCTCAGGTACCAAGGTTGGGCCGACAGCAACCCGCTGGAAGCTTGCGCCGCCCGGTTCACGCCGAGCCCTGCCCCGGGCCAGGTGGCGCGACCACGAGCACCATGTACGACCACAAAGGCATACGGGGGCAGGGACGGGGGACCCACTAGCGGTCTGACCGCGCCACCCGCTCCGGTGGCGATCACGGAGAGACCTTGGGGTGAAGCCGCCTCCCAGCGGCCGGGCAAGCCTTCCCGCCCGAACCCGACAGCTAACCTCGCAGGCGTGCCGGAGGGATATCTCTACCGTGCACGAACAACGTTCGAGCCGGGGCCGCCGCGTGTCCGCCGGTGCCGGCAAGATCGCGCTGTCTCTGGGTCTCTGCCTCTGTGCCGGCCAGCTGGTCTCCACGCCGGCCGCGCACGCCGCCACCCCCGCCCCCGTCGTGGCGCAGGTCGCCACCGCGAAGGCCGCGGCGAAGGTCAAGCCCACGGTCCGCACCAGCGTCAGCACCCGGACGCTCGCGTGGGGAGCCAAGGTCAAGGTGACCGCCCGCTACCTCAACCCCACAAACGGCAAGGCCGTCACTTCCGGATACGTACGCCTCCAGGCGCTGCGCAACGGCAAGTGGCAGAACTGGGCCTCCGGCAAGGTGAACAAGAACGGTGCCGTCGCCCTGTACGGCCAGCCCAAGGTCAGCGGCTCGCTGCGCATGGTCTACCTGGGCACCTCGCAGTTCGCCCCGCAGGTGGGCGGCCGCCTCTCGGTGAAGGTGGTGGCCAGCGGCGCCAAGGTTCTCGCCGAGGCCCAGAAGCACACCGGCGCGCTGTACCTGTTCGGCGCTTCGGGTCCGAGCCGCTTCGACTGCTCGGGCTTCACCAAGTACGTCTACAAGAAGGCCGCGGGCAAGAACCTGGCCCACAAGGCCAACTCGCAGCAGGGCGTGGGCCGCTCGGTGTCGAAGAGCGCCAAGAAGGCGGGTGACCTGATCATCTTCCGGAACGGCTCGTACGGCTACCACGCGGCGATCTACGCCGGCAACGGCTACATGTACGACTCGCCGCACACCGGTGCCCGAGTCTCGAAGCGCAAGATGTTCAGCACGAACTACGTGGTGCGCCGCCTCGTCTGACGGTTCACGACAGCTCACTCAGTGGGGCGCGACCGGTTCGGTCGCGCCCCACTGTCGTTTCTCTCGCGGCCTCTGTCTGTCCTGGCGCCCTCCGCCCCGGGTTCCGGCCGGTGCGTTCCCTCACGCAACCCCGCTCCGCGGTCCGAAGTCGCTCCCCATCGGCCGCGCACCTGAAATGAAACCCGGCCCGCCTGGGCCGCCCCCATGCAGACCCTGTGCCCGCGCGGTGAAACCACCCGCGCCCGCCCGGCGCCGGCCATCTCGCTCCGCGCCGCTGTCCTGCGCCGTCCTTCTTCCCTCAGCGCTCCTACTACGAGTGGCCTTCTTCTTCGCGCGGCCCCTTGCTCTTCGCGCGACTCTGCGCCACCCCTTCGCTCCGCGTCGCCCGGCCTCCGCGCCGCGCCGCTTTCCGCGCGAGTCCGCGCCGCGCCGCTTTCCGCGCGAGTCCGCGCCGCACCTCTACTCTCGCAGCGAGCCGCGCCCCTTCGCTCCGTGCCGCCCGGCCTCCGCGCCGCGCCTCTACTCTCGCGCGAGCCGCGCCCCTTCGCTCCGCGCCGCCCGGCCCCGCGCCGCGCCTCTTCGCTCCGCGCCGCCCGGCCCCGCGCCGCGCCTCTCTTCCGCGCGAGCCCGCGCCGGGCTTCCTCTCGCTGCCCGTCCCCCCGGACCCGCGCCGCCCTTTCTCCCGGGCCGGCCCTTCCCTCGGGGCGGCGCCTCCTCGCGCG
Source organism: Actinoplanes sp. CA-131856 (assembly GCF_050956135.1). Taxonomy (GTDB): domain Bacteria; phylum Actinomycetota; class Actinomycetes; order Mycobacteriales; family Micromonosporaceae; genus Actinoplanes. Next base: position 2,031,999 of record NZ_CP191849.1, read on the forward strand.
CGGTGGGGCTATTTGTGGCGGGCCGGTCGTTTCGGGCTCATGTATGGGCATGCGGGCGGATGAATGAATGGGAGTCGGGGTTGACAGCGGGTCATGTTCGCGGTCCTCCACTTTCCTCCCCGGAGGGGGTTGACAACGTGTCCGCCTGGGAGGTTTGGGCGTGTTTGTCACGGTTCTTGACCGGGGTGCGGTGAGGATGTCGGAAACCGGACGGGGTTGATCATGCGGTGGCCCTCCACTCTGCGTGCATGCCTTTGAGCTGGGGTTTCTTGTGCGAACAAGCTTCGCGAGCGCGCTCATTCGGCTTGCGGGTGGAGGGAAGTGGAGTAGAGTGGAGCGCAGTGGCAAGGCCAAAAGGGAGCTGATTCCGGAGGGCCTGCCGGCCCGAGTTGACAGGCGGACCGCGAACCGCCAGGGGCAGGGGGTTGGAGCCGATGTTTCTCGGCACTCACACCCCGCGCCTCGACGACAAGGGGCGGCTGATCCTCCCGGCGAAGTTCCGCGACGAGCTGGCGGGAGGTGTCGTGATCACCAAGGGGCAGGAGCGCTGTCTTTACGTGTTCCCGATGCCGGAGTTCCAGCGCATCGCGGGTCAGCTCCGCGAGGCCCCGGTCACGAACAAGGCGGCTCGGGCCTACAGCCGGGTGTTCTTCGCCAGCGCGCACGACGAGGTTCCCGACAAGCAGGGGCGGGTCACGATCCCGGCCCACTTGAGGGAGTACGCGGCACTCGACCGCGAGCTCGTGGTGATCGGGGCGAGCACCCGGGTGGAGATCTGGGACAAGCAGTCGTGGGACGACTACCTCGCGGCGAGCGAAGACGAGTTCGCCGACATCGAGGAGGGGGTGCTGCCCGTCGGACTGTGAGGCGTGGCTTTCGGCTGGGTCGGCGAGACAGAGGCCCGGGCGTCGCTGCTGCCGTACTGCGAGATCTCCAGCCGCTCCCGCACCTGGCGCCTCTTCCCCGGCGCCAGGCGCGTGTCCGGGCTTGGGCGCGCCCGATGGCAACGGGCACGAGCGGATGGGGATCTGGCGGTACGGAAAGACGTTCGGGCACCTGCCGCGGCACGGCGACATCGCTACGGCGTCGTCTGTGGGTTGGCATGAGGTCCGGTGAGGATCCGGTGGGGCGTGGGCCAGGGGGGTCACGCGCGGGACCGGAGCCGGCGGCGGGCGGCAAGGCAAATTGCGGGGGTACGCCTTCGCAGGCGACGTAGCGGTGGTCAGTCGGGGTTGCGATGGGGGTCGACATGGGGGAGCTTCGCGGCACGCATGTGCCGGTGCTGCTCGAGCGGTGTCTCGAGCTGCTCGCCCCGGCCCTTCAGCTGCCCGGCGCGGTGCACGTCGACTTCACGCTCGGCCTGGGCGGTCATGCCGAGGCGGTGCTGGAGCGCCATCCGGACGTGGTCCTCATCGGACTCGACCGGGACACCGAGGCGCTGGCCCACTCGCGCAAGCGGCTGGCCCGCTTCGGCACCGAGCGCGTCCACCTGGTGCACGCCGTCTACGACGAGTTGCCTCGAGTGCTCGACGAGCTGAGCATTCCCCGGATCCACAGCGGACTGTTCGACCTGGGCGTCTCCTCGTTGCAGCTCGACGAGGCCGACCGGGGTTTCGCCTACGCGCAGGACGCCCCGCTCGACATGCGCATGGACCAGACCACGGGCATCACGGCCGAAGAGGTCGTGAACGAGTACGAGCCCGGTGAGCTGGTGCGGATCCTGCGGACGTACGGCGAGGAGAAGTTCGCCACACGCGTCGTCTCGTCGATCGTCCGCGAGCGGCAGAAGGCCCGGATCACCTCGACTGCGAAGCTATCGGAGCTGGTCAAAGCGGCTATTCCGGCAGCAGCTCGGCGAACCGGCGGAAATCCTTCGAAAAGAACGTTTCAAGCGTTACGCATCGAGGTAAATGGCGAACTCGCCACGCTCGAGTCCGCGGTCCCGGCCGCTTTGGACGCGTTGGCCCCGAAAGGGCGCCTTGTGGTGATGAGCTACCAATCTTTGGAGGACCGGATCGTCAAGCGCGCCCTCACCGCGAGGACGCGCAGCACCGGGCCGGTCGACCTGCCGGTCGAGCTGCCCGGAACCGGACCGACACTGCGGCTGCTGACAAAGGGGTCGGAGCCGCCCAGCGACGAGGAGGTAGAGGCGAACCCGCGGGCAGCTTCCGTGAAGCTGCGCGCAGTGGAGCGCCTCGACCAGCACGACCAGGCTCCCGGGGCCGCCCGCGAACGGCCCCGACTGTCTACAACGCACGGGGGACGAGGGCGGTTACGCCCGGGGGAACGCGAAGAGGGGGAGGGGAAAGCATGAGCGAGCGCACCCACGCGCCGCGGTCGGGGGGCCGGGCCGCGGATCAGCAGCGCCAGGCCGGCGGCCGGCGCGACCAGGGCACGGGCCGCGATGCGGACACCCGGAGCAGTGCCGGCCGGGGGGCACGGCACTTCACGGACGAGGTCCGTACCACCGAGGGTGCCGACACGCGCCGGTCAGGGATCGCCCGCGACGCCCGCGCCGCGAGCACCCGCCGCCGGGACGGCGAGGAGGTGCGCGGTGGGGGCCGCGACACCGCCACGCCCCGCGGCCGCACCCGCAACAGCGAGGAGATCCGCACCCGCCGCGACACCGAGGGCGCCCGCGCCCGTCGCGACAGTGAGGAGATCCGCGTTCGCGAGGGGGGCGAGCTCCGGGCGCGCCGCGACGCCGTCGGCGCCCGTCGCGACAGCGAGGAGATCCGCGTTCGCGAGGGGGGCGAGCTTCGGGCGCGCCGGGACACCAGCGAGCTTCGGGCCCGCGACACTGACGGCGCGCGCAAGCGCCGGGACACCGAGGACGTGCGTGCTCGCCGGGACGGCGGAGAAGGCCGCGTTCGCCGGGACACGGGAGAGCTTCGCGCCCGCCGTGACTCGGACGGCGCGCCCAAGCGCCGCGACACCGAGGGCGTTCGGGCTCGCCGCGGCGCCGAGGCCGGTGACCTTCGGGGTCGTCGCGGCGCCGAGGTCGAGGATGTTCGGGGTCGCCGGGGTGGCGAGGTCGAGGATGTTCGGGGCCGGCGGGATGTCGAGAGTGAGCGGGTTCGGCGGATCACCGAGGATGTCCGGGCTCGGCGGGACGCTGACCTGGACGACAAGGTCAAGCCGATCGCGGCCAAGCTCGAGAAGGGCTCGGCCAAGGCCACGCGGGGCGGCCAGGGTGGCGACCGGCGGCTGAGTGGGCTGCCGGGTGCCGAGGCTCCGGTCGCGGGCACGGCCGCGTTGCAGCTCGAGGTCGCGCCGGACGGTGGCGGGCGGGCCGAGGCCGGGGCCGGGCCGCGGCTGTCGGTGGCGCCGGCGCCTGTGCGGCGGGGGCCGCGGGCGCCGTTCGCGGCCGGGGTCGTCGGGCTGGTCATCGTCGGGGTGCTCGGGATTCTTCTGATCAACACCAAGACGAACGAGAACTCGTTCAAGATCGCTGATCTGGAGAAGCAGAACACCGCACTCGACAACCAGCGGCAGGACCTCGACAACCAGCTGATCCAGGTGTCCAGCGTGGGCAACCTGGACGCGGCGGCCCGTCGGCTGGGCCTGGTCAAGGCGGACAACATCGCGGTGCTGCGGCTCCCCGACGGCAAGCAGATCGGTGTTCCGATGCCGGCCGAGGGCAAGAAGTCGGTCACCGAGCAGCCCGCCAAGACCGACACCACCACCGGCGGCACCGCCAACGGGCAGGCCACGAACGGCCAGACCACGAACGGCCAGACCACGAACGGGCAGGCCGGTAGCGGCCAGGCCGCGGGCAACGGGCAGTAGGCCGCATGTCGCCGAGGGCTGACGACACTCCACCGCGCCGGGGCGCTCAGCCCCGGCGCGGCACGTCTCGTGACCTTCCCGACGAGGGGGAGGACACCGGAGGGAAGAGCCGCGGCTTCGGCGGCATCGGGGACGCGCGGGCCTACACGCCACGCGGCCGGACCATGGCCGAGCGCGACCAGCGCACCCGGTCGCCGCGCGCCGGCCGCAACTCCGATCCCTTCCGGCCCGCGCTCCAGGTGCTCGACGGCGGTCGCCCCCGGCGCGGCGGCCGGCCCGAGCCGGACGAGGTGGCGGAGACCGCGGACGCGGACGCCCCCGACATTCCGGACCAGCCCGCCGGCCGGGGCCGCAAGGGAGCCACGGCCAGCCGTAAAGGCGCCGACGGCAGTAAAGACGGCCGCAAGGGTGCCGAGGCCCGCGCGGGCGCCAAGAATCCGGCTGACAGCCGCCGAAGCGCCAGGGGCGCCGCGGGCGACGGTGAGGGCCGCAAGACCGCGGGCAAGGGCACCACGCGCCTCCGCGACGGCCGGATCGGCGGCAAAGCGGGGCTCCGGGGAGCCGCCTTCGACGACGACGAGTTCGCCGAGGACGAGCTGGACAACCGGCGTACCCGGGCCGGCGCCAAGCCGCGCCGCACGGTTGCCGGGGGCGCCCGCACCACGCGAGGAGCCCGGCCGGGGTCACCTCTGCGGTCGGAGCGGTCGTCACCTCGTACGGGAAAAGCAGACGGACCACGACGCATCGTGAGTGGACCGCGGGTCGACCGCGCCGTCCGCGCGGTCGCGCCCGAACCGCCCAAGCTGGCCAACAGCACGCGGCGGCTGCGGATCGGCGCCGTCGTCGCCCTCTCGCTCTTCGTGATGATCGGCGTACGGCTGGTCATCCTCCAGGTGGCCTCGTCGCCCTCCGACGCCAAGCGGCTCATCGCCCTGCGTGAGGACCGGCTGGCCGAGGTACGCCTCCCGGCGCCCCGGGGCAGCATCATCGACCGGGACGGCACCGTGCTCGCGCACAGCGTCGAGGCCCGGTACATCGGCGCCGACCCGGAGCTCGTGGAGAATCCCGAGAAGACCGCCGCCACCCTCTCCCCGCTGATCAGCGTGCCCGTCTCGAAGCTCGTGCCGCTGATGAAGCCGCACACGCGGCCCGGTGGCGGTCAGTCCCGGTTCGAATATCTGGCGCAGGGTGTCGACATCTCCATCGGTGACAAGATCGCCGCCCTGGAGCTGCCCGGCATCGTGGTCAAGGAGGACGAGCGGCGCGACGTGCCGAACGCCGACCTCGCGGCCAACCTGATCGGCTTCACCGGCGCCGACAACTCCGGCCTGGAGGGCCTCGAGGCCCGCTACGACTCGCTGCTGCGCGGCACCGACGGCGAGCGGGTCTTCGAGATCGGCAAGGGCGACCTGAACAAGCCGATCCCGAGCGGCTACGAGAAGTACACCGAGCCGCAGCCGGGCACCTCGCTGCAACTGACGATCGACGACGAGCTCCAGTACGAGGTGCAGCGGATCCTCTGCGAGCAGGCCACCAAGTCGAAGGCCTATATGGCCGGGGCCGTGGTGATGGAGGTCAAGACGGGCGAGGTGCTGGCCCAGGCCAGCTGCCCCACCTACAACGCGGCCAAGCCGGGCGACTACTCGCCGACCGAGCGTGAGGACGTGCCGAGCAGCATCGTGGCCGACCCCGGCTCGGTGCACAAGGCGTTCATCTTCGGCGCGGCCCTGCAGGAGGGGCTGATCACGCCGGACTCGGTGCTAGCCATCGGACCGGGCCTGGAGCGGGGCGGCTTCCCGTTCAACGACACCCACCGGCAGGAGAAGGGCACCAAGATGACGATGGCGGGGCTGCTCGCCTATTCGTCGAACGTGGGCACGATCCTCATCGCCGACCGGCTCGGCAAGCAGCGGGTGTACGAGTACCAGCAGAAGTTCGGGCTGGGCAAGTCGACCGAGGAGGGCATGCCCGGCGAGGCCGAGGGCAAGCTGCTCACCCCGGACGAGTGGAGCGGCTCGGCGTCGGGCTCGGTGCCGATCGGCATGAGCGTCGACGCCACCCTGGTGCAGATGGCGGCCGGCTACAACGCGATCGCCAACGACGGGACGTACATCCAGCCGCACCTCATCAAGTCGATGATCTCCGGCAAGGACGGCAAGGTCACCCAGGGCGCGAAGCCGCAGACGCACAAGGTGCTCGACCCCGAGGTCGCCTCCGAGCTGCGCACCATGATGGAGGCCGTGGTCGACAACGACGGCGCCACCGGCAAGAAGGCGGCGGTGGCCGGATATCGCGTGTCGGGCAAGACCGGCACCGGCAAGCGGCTGATCGACGGTCAGTACACGAGCGCCAACTACGGGTCGTTCATCGGCATGGCCCCGGCCGAGGACCCGAAGTTCGTCATCGCGGTCTCGGCCGACGTGCCGGTCGGCACCGGCGGTGACGTGGCGGCGCCCGCGTTCTCCAAGATGATGTCGTTCGCGCTGATGCACAACAAGGTGCCGCCGTCGACCGAGCCGGCGCCGAAACTCAAGATCAAGCCATGAGGCCCTTGTACGGCGGTATGGCGTTTTTCGCCGAGCGGTGGGCACGGGGTAGGGTCTGACGCCGTGCCCGGCATTCCCCGTCCCCTTTCCGTGGCGCCGCACCGGTTGTCGAGCCTGGCCCCGCTGATCGCGGCCACGCTGACCGGCGACGACGCCGAGGTCACCGGGATCACCCACGACAGCCGCGAGGTCCGCCCCGGCGACCTCTACGCGGCCCTTCCCGGCGCGAACCGGCACGGCGCGGAGTTCTCCGCCTCCGTCGCCTCGGCCGGCGCCGCCGCCATCCTGACCGACCCCGCCGGCGCCCCGCAGGCCTCGGCCACCGGCCTGCCGGTGCTGGTCACCGGCGATCCTCGGGCGGTGCTCGGCGCGGCCGCCTCGGCGATCTACGGCGACCCCTCGGCCCACCTCACCGTGATCGGGATCACCGGCACCGCCGGCAAGACCTCCACGGCCTATCTGGTCGAGTCCGGCCTGCGGGCCGCCGGCCTGGTCACCGGCATGATCGGCACGGTCGAGACGCGACTGGGCGACCTGGTCGTGCAGAGCGTGCGCACCACGCCCGAGGCGACCGACGTGCACGCCATCCTCGCCGCCGGCCGGGAGCGCGACGTCACCGCCGTGGTGATGGAGGTGTCCAGCCACGCGCTGGCCGTCGGCCGGGTCAACGGCGTCCGCTACACCGTCGGCGGCTACACCAACTTCGGCCTCGACCACCTCGACTTCCACCGCGACGCCGAGGACTACTTCGCGGCCAAGGCGAAGCTGTTCGACGGCCGCTGCCGTTTCGAGGTCCTCAACAAGGACGACGCGCCGCTGGCGCCTCTGTTCAAGCCGGAGACGATCAGCTACTCGGCCGACGGCGACACCACCGCCTCGTGGTGGGCCACCGACATCCGGCCCTCGGCGTTCGGCCAGCGCTTCGTGGCCAACGGCCCTGGCGGCGTGCGGGTGGAGGCCGGCGTGGCCCTGCCCGGCCGGCACAACGTGGCCAACGCGCTGCTGGCCCTGGCCGCCCTCGTGGCCGCGGGCGTCGACCCGGCCGTGGCCGCGCGCGGCATCGCCGCCTGCGCGGGCGTGCCGGGCCGCCTGGAGCGCGTGGACGCGCCGGGCGAGGTCCTCGGCGTGGTCGACTACGCGCACAAGCCGGACGCGATCGTGGCCGCCCTGGCCGCGCTGCGCGAGCTGGCCGCCGGTCGCGGCGGCCGGGTGATTTGCCTGATCGGCGCCGGTGGCGACCGCGACCGCGGCAAGCGCCCGCTGATGGGCGCGGCGGCGGCCCGCGGCAGCGACCTGGTGATCATCACCGACGACAACCCCCGGACCGAGGACCCCGCCGCCGTGCGCGCCGCCGTGCGGGCGGGGGCCGAGCAGGCCGGGACGCCTGCGAAGATCATCGAAGTGGCCGGACGGCGCGACGCGATCGACGAGGCGGTGCGGCTGGCCGCCCCGGGCGACGTGATCGCGCTGCTGGGCAAGGGACACGAGCGTGGCCAGGAGGTGAACGGCGAGATGCTGCCGTTCGACGACCGGATCGAGCTGGGCGCGGCGCTGACCGCCGCCGCCGGGAGCGGCTCGTGATCCGGATGACGCTGGCGGAGATCGCCGAGCGCACCGGTGGACGCGTGGTCAACGCGGCGCCGGAGCTCGAGGTCACCGGGGGAGTGGAGTACGACTCCCGCAAGGTCGGCCCGGGCGGCCTCTTCGTCGCCTTCGAGGGCGAGAAGGTCGACGGGCACAAGTTCGCGGCCGCGACCGTCGAGGCCGGGGCCGCCGCCGTGCTCAGCACGCGCGACACGGGCCAGCCGGGCGTGGTGGTGGCCGAGCCGCTGGCCGCGCTCGCGGCTCTGGCCACGGCCGTCGTGAGTAAACTCGACAAGCTGACCATCGTCGGGCTGACCGGGTCGTCCGGGAAGACGACGACCAAGGACTACATCGGGCAGCTGCTGTCGCGCCTCGGGCCGACGATCGCACCGGCCGGGTCGCTCAACAACGAGCTCGGTTTTCCGTACACGGTGTTGCAGGCGACCACCGGGACGCGCTTCCTGGTGCTGGAGATGGGCGCGCGAGGCATCGGGCACATCCGGTATCTGACGGACATCGCCCGCCCCTCGGTCGGCGTGGTGCTCAACATCGGCGCGGCCCACCTCGGTGAGTTCGGGTCGGTCGAGGGGACCGCCCGGGCCAAGGGTGAGCTGGTCGAGGCGCTTCCGGCCGAGGGCGTGGCGGTCCTGAACGCCGACGACCCGCTGGTGGCCGGGATGGCGCCGCGGACCTCGGCCCGGGTGTTGCTGACCGGCGAGTCGCCTGAGGCGGAGGTCCGGGCGACCGAGGTGCGCGTCGATTCGTACGGCCGAGCCTCTTATGTCCTGCATTATGGCGACGCATCGGGCAGGGTGGCGCTGAGTGTGGCGGGTCGCCACCAGGTGGCGAACACGCTCTCGGCGGCGGCGGTGGCCCTCTCGCTCGGGATGAGCGTCGAGGACGCGGCCGAGGCGCTCGGCGAGGTGGGGATCGTCTCCGGACGCCGGATGGACGTCTTCACTCGCGCCGACGGCGTCACGGTGATCGACGACTCGTACAACGCCAATCCCTCCTCGACCACGGCCGCGCTCCAGGCGCTGGCCGCGATGGGCGAGGGCAAGCGGACCATCGCCGTGCTCGGATATATGGCCGAGCTCGGCCCGCACGAGCGGTCCGGGCACGAAGAGGTGGGCCGGGTCGCGGCCCAGCTCGGCGTGGACCGGCTGATCGCGGTCGCCGACGAGGCGGGCCCGATCGTGGACGGCGCGCACGCGGCCGAGGGCTGGACGGGCGAGGGGATCCTCGCCGCCGACCAGGCCGCGGCCATCGAGATCCTGAAGGGTGACCTGCGGGACGGCGACGTCGTCCTCGTCAAGGGCTCCCGGTACCGCACGTGGGACGTGGTGGACTCGCTGCGTCCCGAGGAGGAGACCCGGTGAGGGCAGTAATCGTCGCGGCCGCGGTCGCCTTCATCATCTCGCTGTTCGGCACGCCGATCGCCATCCGCGTCTTCACGGCGATGAAGGCGGGCCAGCCGATCCGCGGCGGCCTCGGGCTGGCCAGCAACGCCGGCAAGAAGGGCACGCCCACGATGGGCGGCGTGGCCTTCATCATCGCCACGGTCATCGCCTACGCGGCCGGGCACGTCGCCCTGACCACCCTCCCGGAGCGGCAGATCGCCCAGGAGAGCCCGACCATGACCGCCCTGGTCCTGCTCGGGCTGTTCGTCTTCTGCGGCGTGGTCGGCTTCCTGGACGACCTGCTGAAGGTGCGCCGGCGCAACTCCGACGGCCTCAGCGCCAAGGGCAAGCTGCTCGGCCAGCTGATCGTCGGCACCGCGTTCGCGGTCGTGGCGCTCTACGTGCCGAGCACCAACGGCGAGACGGTGGCCAGCGAGCACATCTCGTTCATCCGTGACATCAGCTGGCTCGACGTCGGCAAGGTCGGCTCGGTGCTGGTCTTCGTCTTCGTCATCATGGCCATGTCGAACGGCGTGAACCTCACCGACGGCCTGGACGGCCTGGCCACCGGCGCCTCGATCCTGGTGCTGGGTGCGTACGCCCTGATCGGCTTCTGGCAGTACCGGCACTGGTGCGGCGACTCGGACTACGCCCGGGTCAACGACTACTGCTACAACGTGCGCGATCCGCTGGAGATCGCGATGATCGCGGCCGCGGCGGCCGCCGCCTGCGTGGGCTTCCTGTGGTGGAACACGTCGCCGGCCCGGATCTTCATGGGCGACGCGGGCGCGCTCGGCCTGGGCGGCCTGATCGGCGGCCTGGCCGTGGCCACCCGGACCACGCTGCTGTCGGTCATCATCGGCGGCCTGTTCGTGATCATCACGATGTCGCTGATCATCCAGATCGTCTCGTTCAAGACGACCGGCAAGCGCGTGTTCCGCATGTCCCCGCTGCATCACCATTTCGAGTTGGCGGGCTGGAGCGAGGTCAACATCGTCGTCCGGTTCTGGATCATCGCGGGCATCTGCGTCGCGATCGGCCTGGGCCTGTTCTATTCGGACTTCCTCGCCGTCATGGGCTGAGCCTCCTTCAAATCCGAATCTCATGGGCGACACGCCAGGGTCGTGACAGGCTCTCGCGTGTCGCCGCGACCATGATGAGGAAATGGCGGACGACCGTACCCAACAGGCGCCTCGCCCGTCCTTGAGCCGGCAGCTGCTGCCCGCCGTGCACGGGCTGCTGGCGCGTCCCCTCTCCTCGTACTATCTGCTGCTGTCGAGCTCGGGCCTGCTGCTGCTGATCGGCCTGACCATGGTCTTCTCGGCCACCAGCGTCGAGGCGTACGCCAAGAACGGCAATGCCTTCAGCGCGATCAGCAGCCAGGCCGTCTTCGCCCTGCTCGGCCTGGTCGCGTTCTGGGTGTGCCAGCGGCTGCCGGCCGGCACCCTGCGCGACCTCGGCAAGTACGTCCTGGCCGTGGCCATCGCCCTGCTGGCCCTGCTCGACCTGATCAACGCGCTGAAGTCGCTGCACGTCATCGGCCCGAAGCAGGGCCTCGGCCCGGTCCGCGCCGACCTGCTCTGGCTCTACTTCGGCCCGATCGGCCTTCAGCCGGCCGAGTTCGCCAAGCTCGGCATGGTGCTGTGGGGCGCCGACGTGATCGCCCGCAAGGGCCCGGCCCTCGGGCACTGGCGTGAGCTGTCCCGCCCGCTGTTCCCGGTCATCGGCCTGCTCTTCGTGCTGGTCGGCTACAACGACCTGGGCACCATGCTGGTGCTGCTGGCGCTGACCGTCGGCCTCCTCTGGGCGGCCGGCGTCCGGCTGCGGATCTTCGCCGCGCTCGGCGTGCTCGGCCTGGCCGGCATCAGCCTGCTCATCGCGGCCGCGTCCGGCGGCGCCGGCTCCGGTGAGAAGGGCGCCGAGAACTACCGGCTGGCCCGTCTCACCAACTTCCTCCAGCCGCTCGACCAGTGCGACCTCGACGGTCCCTGCTACCAGCTCATCCAGGCCCGCTCGGCGATCTTCGAGGGCGGCTGGTTCGGTGTCGGGCTGGGCAAGGGCGCGCTGAAGTGGAACTGGCTGCCCGAGGCGGAGAACGACTTCATCTTCGCCGTCGTGGCCGAGGAGCTCGGTGTGGTCGGCTGCGCGATCATCCTGGCCCTGTTCTCGGTGCTGGCCTACACCGGCTTCCGGATCGCCCGGCGCTCGCAGGACCCGTTCCGCCGGCTGGCCGCCACCGCGATCACCACCTGGCTGGTGGCCCAGGCCGTGATCAACATCGGCGGCGTGACCGGCATGCTGCCCATCACCGGCCTTCCGCTGCCGTTCATCTCCGCTGGTGGCAGCGCCCTGGTCGTCACCATGGCGGCGGTCGGCATCCTGGCCTCGTTCGCCCGCGCCGAGCCGGACGCGTCACGTGCCCTGAACGCCCGTCCGCCCGCTCGGTGGGTACGGCTACTCTGGGCCCCGCTGCCGCCCGTCCCCCCGCAACGGCGGCCTGCTGAGAGTGCGGGAGCTGGAAGGAGACGGTGATGGCAACGCTGCGGTCGGTAGTGCTCGCCGGAGGAGGCACCGGCGGTCACATCTATCCGCTGCTCGCCTTCGCCGACGCCCTGCGACGGCACTTCCCCGACGTGCGGATCACCACGCTGGGCAGCCCCAAGGGCATGGAGAACGACCTGATCCCGCCGGCCGGATACGACCTGCGGGTCATCCCGGCGTTCCAGCTGCCGCGGTCGATCAACATGAACCTGCTGCGCACCCCCGACCGCATGTACAAGTCCTCGCAGGCGGCCGCCAAGATCCTCGAAGAGGTACAGGCCGACGTCGTCGTGGGCTTCGGCGGGTACGTCTCGGTGCCGGCCTATCTGGCCGCATGGCGCCGCGAGGTGCCGATCGTGATCCACGAGGTGAACGTGCCGCCGGGTGTGGCCAACCGGATGGGCATGAAGTTCACCAAGAACATCGCCGTCGGCTTCCCGCAGCAGCCGCAGCTGGCCGAGTCGCTGCGCGACGCCCGGGTGGTCGGCGTCCCGCTGCGCACGGCCCTCTCGCACCTCGACCGGGCGGCGCTGCGCCCGCAGGCCCTCTACCAGTTCGGCCTGCGTCCCGACCTGCCCGTGCTCTTCGTCTCGGGCGGGTCGTCCGGCGCCCGTACGATCAATCTGGCCGTCGCCGCCGCGGCTAAGCGTCTGGCCCACTCGGGCATCCAGGTCCTGCATGTCCAGGGCGGGCGCAACGACCCGTTCGACGTGCCCACCGACCTGCCCGTGCCCTACCGGGTGCTGCCCTATCTGTCGGACATGCAGCTGGGATACGCGGCGGCCGACCTCATGCTCTGCCGCGGCGGCGCGATCACGGTGGCCGAGACCACCGCGCTCGGCGTGCCCGCGGTCTACGTGCCGTACCCGCACAGCAACCAGGAGCAGAAGCGCAACGCGCTGCCGGTCGTCGAGGCCGGCGGCGGCGTCCTGGTGGACAACTCGGAACTCACCCCCGAGTGGATCGAGCAGAACATCATCCCGCTGGCGCGGGACAGGCAGCGCCTCGCTGCGATGAGCATGGCCGCTTCCCGGTACGGTCGCCGCGACGGTGACGAAGCGCTGCTCGAGTTCGTTCTGGAAGCGGTGGCCAAGGCCCGATGACTGACGCGATCAAGGGAGCAGGACTGTGAACACGGCGGAGCTGAGGCCGGCCGGCGAGTTGACCGCCGAGGACCTCGGCAGTGTGCACCTCATCGGGATCGGCGGGGTCGGCATGGCGGGCCTGGCCCGGTTGCTGCTCACCCGGGGTGTCCCGGTCTCGGGCAGTGAGCTGCGCGAGTGGCCGGCGCTGGCCGGGCTGCGCGCGCTGGGCGGCACGGTGCACATGGCGCACGTCGAGTCGAACCTCGACGGTGTCGACACGGTCGTCTACTCCACGGCCATCCCGGCCGACCACCTGGAGCTGGTCGAGGCGCGCCGCCGCGGGCTGCGCGTGCTGCACCGGTCCGAGGCGCTGGCGGCCGCGATGACGAACCGGCAGACGATCGCCGTGGCCGGCACGCACGGCAAGACGACCACCACCTCGATCATGACGGTGATCCTCCAGCACGCCGGGCAGGACCCGTCGTTCGTGATCGGCGGGGAGATCTCCGAGGCCGGCTCGAACGGCCACCACGGCACCGGCCCGCACTTCGTGGCCGAGGCCGACGAGAGCGACAAGTCGTTCCTGATCTACCGCCCGCACGTCGCGATCATCACCAACATCGAGGGCGACCACCTCAACAACTGGGGCGACCTCGAGGGCCTCAAGGCCGGCTTCCTCCAGTTCGCCGAGCTCGCCGACCCCGAGGGCTTCGTGGTCACGTGCGCCGACGACGAGGGCACGCAAGAACTCATCGCGGCGCTCAAGGCCAAGGGCAAGACCGTTTACACGTACGGCGAGAGCCCGTCGGCCGATCTCCGCATCTCCGACGTCGTCTCCACCGTCAGCGGCGTCCGCTATCAGGCCGAGCTCGACGGCAAGCCGCTCGGCGAGATCAGGCTGGCGCTGCCCGGCAAGCACATGGGCCTCAACAGCGCCGCCGCCGTGCTGACCGCGCTGCGCCTGGGCCTGCCCCTCGACAAGACCGTCGAGGCGCTGGCCTCCTTCCCGGGTGTGCGCCGCCGCTTCGAGCGCAAGGGGATCGCCGCCGGTGTGCGTGTGTACGACGAGTACGCGTACCACCCGACCTCGGTCAAGGCCGCGCTGCGGACGCTGCGCGAGGTGGCCGGCGACGGCCGCCTCCTGGTGGTCTTCCAGCCGTACCGCGTCTATCGCACCCGCGACCTCGAGGCCGAGCTGGCCGAGGGTCTGAGCCTGGCCGACCAGGCGATCGTCATGGAGGTCTTCGGACCGGGCGAGGTGCGCGGGCCGGGCGAGGGCGGCGTGTCGCTGACCGCGGCCGTCGACCTGCCGGCCGACCAGAAGGTCTTCGTGCCCGACTGGGAGGACGTGCCGGCCGAGGTGGTGCGGCGTAGCCGACCGGGCGACGTGGTGGTGACCATGGGCGCGCCGCCGATCTCGCTGATGGGCGACGAGCTGCTCTCGGCGCTGGCCGAGGCCGACCTGCAGCCGGCGCCGTCGCAGTCCACGGGCAACGCGCTGGAAGAGCGGTAGTCCGCCGGTGAGCGGGGGCGGGCGCAACTGGCGGCTCGTGCGGGCGGACACCGACGCGGTGCCCGCCTCGGCCCGCCGTTTCATGGCCCGCGCCCGCAAGCGCAAGCTGCGTGCCGTCCTGCCGTGGGCGATCGCCGCGGGCGTGCTCGCCCTGGCCGGCATCGTGTCCTGGGTCGTCTACGGCACGTCGCTGCTCGGCGTGCGGGACGTGAAGGTGGTCGGCACCCAGTTCCTCACCCCGCTGCAGATCGAGCAGGCGGCCTCGGTGCCGCAGAACGAGCCGCTGGCCCGCGTCGACCTTGGCGCGGTGCGGGCCAAGGTGCGCACGCTGCCGGCCGTCGACCGGGTCGTGGTGCGGCGCAGTTGGCCGTCCACCCTGGTGGTCGAGGTGGTGGAGCGTACGCCGGTGGCCGCCGTGCCCGCGGCCGGCCAGTTCTCGCTGATCGACCGCGAGGGCGTGCCCTATCGCACGGTCCAGCAGGCGCCGTCCGGGCTGCCGTTGGTGCGCACGCCGTCGCCGGGCCCGCAGGACGTGAACACCAGGTCGGCGCTGACCGTGCTCGGGGCGCTCAGCGAGGAGCTGCGCGAGCAGCTGGTCGCGGTGGCGGTGCCGAAGCCGGCGCAGATCAAGCTGGAGCTGAAGAAGGACCGCACGGTGGTCTGGGGCGACGACACCCAGAGCGACACCAAGAGCCAGGTGGCCACCGCGCTGCTGAAGCGCAAGGGCAGCGAGATCGACGTCAGCGCGCCGTCGGTCGTGACGATCCGCTAATATCTGCCATAAGCGGACAAACGACGCGTTTTGGTCGAGGTTACTGGTCCGTCGGATGTTCGCCACGTAAGCGGACGCCGACACGCCGCGCCGGGTCTTTGGTTGACATCGCAATGCCGCATACGTTGCCACCAGAGGCTGAGTGGTTGACATAACCCTAAGCCTCTAGTAGAGGGTGAGGGTTTCCTCGCCCTCCCTTGTACGGCAGCGGATGCCGACGCGTGGTCTGGCCGGACCGCGCCGGGGCCTAACGGCATCCACTAACCCTGGAAGGGAAGGCTGAGAGCCCATGACACCTCCCCACAACTACCTGGCGGTCATCAAGGTCGTCGGTATCGGTGGCGGCGGCGTGAACGCCGTGAACCGCATGATCGAGGTCGGGCTCAAGGGCGTCGAGTTCATCGCGATCAACACCGACGCGCAGGCGCTGCTGATGAGCGACGCCGACGTCAAGCTCGACGTCGGCCGGGAGCTCACCCGCGGCCTCGGCGCCGGCGCCCAGCCCGAGGTCGGCAAGAACGCCGCCGAGGACCACCGCGACGAGATCGAAGAGGTGCTCAAGGGCGCCGACATGGTCTTCGTGACGTGCGGCGAGGGCGGCGGCACCGGAACCGGCGGCGCGCCCGTCGTGGCCAACATCGCCCGCAAGCTCGGCGCGCTCACCATCGGCGTGGTCACCCGGCCGTTCTCGTTCGAGGGCAAGCGCCGCCAGGTGCAGGCCGAGGCCGGCATCGACGAGCTGCGCAACCAGTGCGACACGCTCATCGTGATCCCGAACGACCGGCTGCTCGCGCTCGGCGACCGCGGCATCAGCATGATGGACGCGTTCCGCCAGGCCGACCAGGTGCTGCTCTCCGGTGTGCAGGGCATCACCGACCTGATCACCACGCCCGGTCTGATCAACCTGGACTTTGCCGATGTCAAGAGCGTCATGAGCAACGCCGGCAGCGCCCTCATGGGCATCGGCAGCGCCCGCGGCGACAACCGCGCCGTCGAGGCGGCCGAGCGGGCCATCTCCAGCCCGCTGCTGGAGCAGAGCATGGACGGCGCCCGTGGGGTGCTGCTCTCCATCGCCGGCGGCTCCGACCTCGGCCTGTTCGAGATCAACGACGCCGCCCAGCTGGTCACCGACGCGGCCCACCCGGACGCGAACATCATCTTCGGCGCGGTCATCGACGACGCGCTCGGCGACGAGGTGCGGGTCACGGTCATCGCGGCCGGCTTCGACGGGGGCACACCCTCGTACAAGCCGTCCGAGCCGGCCCGCAAGGTGATCCAGCAGCCGGCCGCCCCGCCGGCACAGACGCCGGCCCCGGCCGCGCCCGCGGTCAGCACGCCGCCGCCGGCCACGACGACCCCGACCCCGCGCCGGGTGCTCTTCGACGACGTCGACGTGCCGGACTTCCTGAAGAACGGCTCCTGACGGCGGTGACTGATCGGCGGGCCGAGCTGTCGGCGGCCCTGGATGAGGTGCGCGGGCGGATCGCCCGCGCCTGCACGGCGGCCGGACGGCCGGAGGATGCCGTGCACTTGGTGGCGGTGACCAAGACGTACCCGGCGAGTGACGTGGTGTTGCTCGCCGGGCTCGGCGTCACCGACGTGGGGGAGAACCGCGACCAGGAGGCCGCGGGAAAGGCCGCCTCCGTCGCCGCGGCCGGGGCGACGCCGCGATGGCACTTCATCGGGCAGCTCCAGCGCAACAAGGCGCGTTCGGTGGCGTCCTATGCCGACGTTGTCCAGTCGGTCGACTCGGTACGGCTGGCCGACGCTCTGGCCCGCGCGGCCTCTTCGCTGCGCGATGATCCCCTCGAGGCGCTGGTGCAGGTGAGCATCGACGGCGATCCGGCGCGTGGGGGCGCGGCCGGCGACGACATCTGGCGTGTATCCGACTCCATCGCCTCGGCGTCGTCGCTGCGGCTGGGTGGCGTGATGGCGGTGGCGCCGACGGACTGGGCCCCCGACCGCGCGTTCGAGCAGCTCAAGTCGATCTCGGACCGTCTGATCGCGTCACACCCGGATTCAAAGATGATCTCCGCGGGTATGAGCGGCGACCTGGAGGCGGCGGTCCGGCACGGCGCGACACACGTCCGGATCGGCACTTCTTTGCTCGGAATGCGAAACCCGCTGCGGTAGCCTTGCGGCGGGCAGCAAACTACATAGGTGTTGTTTAACGCGGCGCCACTCGCGAAGGTGGCCGGCGCGTCCGACGACGCGGCGTCGCCGCAGCGTGCGGTCCCTTTCGGACCGGGCCTGGGGTGCGAGGGGGGACAGCGAAAGCGCAGGGGGTGCGTTTCGCGCAGCGGACGAAGGTGGGGGCACATGGCTGGTCGGGTCGGCGCCGAGCGGGGTCACGCTCGGATGCGGGATGGGGTGAGGGCATGAGCGCCATTCGTAAGGCGGGCGTCTGGCTGGGCCTCGTCGAGGAGGACGAAGACCGCGACTACGGGTACCGCGAGGACTCGTACCACCAGCGGGACCGCCGCTACTCCGGCAGCCGCTACGAGAACGACATCGACGAGGACGACGAGGAGTTCGAGGAGGAGCGCGCGGTGCCCCGGGCTCGCACCGAGCGCGCCGGCCGTCGCCTCTCCCACACCGACGTCGAGGACGAGCCGGTCGAGCGCACCGAGCGCGCGAGCGTCCGCTCCATCACCCGATCGGGGTCCTCTTCCGGTGATTCGGCGCTGAGCTACTCGACGCGGGAAAATCTGGCCCTCGCTCCGCAGACTGTGCACCAGGCGCCGCCGCAGCCGGCGCCCCGGCCGGTCGAGGAGGAGCAGCGCTACCAGATCACGACCCTGCACCCGACTACGTACCGTGAGGCCCGCACCATCGGAGAGCACTTCCGGGACGGTGTTCCGGTCATCATCAATCTCACTGAGATGGATGAAGGTGACGCCCGCCGGCTGGTCGACTTCGCGGCCGGTCTGGCCTTCGGTCTTCGCGGTACGATCGAGCGCGTGACGAACCGGGTGTTCCTGCTCTCACCGGCGAATGTCCAGGTCACCGCGGAGGACAAGGCCAAGATCGCTGAAGGCGGGTTCTTCAGCCAGGGCTAGCAGCCTCGGCGCCCGGCTTAACCCGAATGGGGGAGGACTCGAGCACCGTGCTCTCGGTCGTGTTCCAAATCTTGTATTTGCTCGTATATATCTTCTTTCTCGTCCTGCTTGCCAGGTTCGTGCTGGGTGCGGTACTTCAGTACGGGCGCCGGTGGCAACCCAGTCGTGGGGCGTCGGCGGCACTGGAAACGGTGTGGAGCGTCACTGATCCGCCCCTCAAGGCGTTGAGGCGTGTGATCCCACCGCTGCGCATTGGTAACGTGAGCTTGGACCTGGCTTCCATCGTGCTGCTGGTTATCCTGTTCGTGCTCATGAGGTTCGTGTTGCAGAGACTGATACTGAACTTCAGCTAGACAGCAGCCCCACCGCGGCCGCAACTGACCCGAGGAGTTTCGATGCCGCTGACCCCGGCCGACGTGCACAACGTCGCCTTCAAGAAGCCCCCGATCGGCAAGCGGGGGTACGACGAGGAGGAGGTCGACGCCTTCCTTGACGAGGTCGAGCGCGAGCTCGCCCGTCTGATCGAGGAGAACAACGAGCTGCGCGCCCAGGTGGAGCGCGGCGGTCGGGGTGGCGCGCCAGCCGGTCCTTCCGCCGACCCGCGCCTCGCCGCGGAGCTCAACGACGTCAAGGCTCAGCTCGACCGGGTGCAGCGCGACAAGGCCCAGGCCGAGCAGGCCGCCCGGCAGATGCAGGCCGAGCTCGAGCAGGTCCGCGCCGCGGGCCCGGTCGGCGGTGGCGCCGCGAGCGGCGGCGCCGACGGCGAGCAGCAGGCCCTGCGGGTGCTCATGATGGCCCAGCGCACCGCCGACGACCACGTCGCCGACGCGCGCCGCGAGGCCGACAAGCTCCTCTCCGACGCCCGTTCCAAGGCGGAAGAGGTCACTCGTGAGGCCCGCGCCAAGGCCGACGCCCTCGAGCGTGACGCGCGTCAGCGTCACCAGGAGGCCATGGGCGGTCTCGACGCGAAGCGCACGGCGCTGCAGAAGCACATCGAGGAGCTGAAGCAGTTCGAGCGCGAGTACCGCACGCGCCTGAAGGCCTACCTCGAGAGCCAGCTGCGCGACCTCGACGGCCGGGGCCAGGGCCTCGAGGCCGAGATGTCGCGGGCCGACTCCGGGCGCGCCGTCGGTGGCAGCGGTGGTCTCGCCGCGGCCGGTCTCGCCGGTTCGTACGGTGGTGGCCGCGCCAACTCCATCGAGTCCGGGCGCTAAGCCTCCGCCACCCATCTCCCGCCGGTTTTCTCACGACGAGGATGAGCCATGATTGTCGCTAGTCTTCTGCTCATCCTCGTCGCGGTGGCCCTGCTCGTCATGGGCCTCACCGGCGGGTCGAGCAACCTGCTCATCAGCTCCATCGTGGCCAGCCTGGTGGCCGCGGTCTTCCTCGTGGTCGGCGCCCGTCAGGCGGCCTCGGCCCGGCGCGCGGCCACGCGCACCACGCCTGCCGACGAGACCCGCCCAGTCGGTTATCCGGCCGACGGCTACCCGGCCGGCGACTATGCCGTCGAGGACTATCCCGACGAGGCCTTCGTGGCGGAGCCCGAGTTCGCCGCGCAGGCGGCCGGCGGCGAGCCGGCCCGGCGCCGTCGCGCCTCCGACGATCCTCCTCCGCCGCCCGGCCCGTCCGCAGCCGAATCCGGTTCCAGGGACACAGTCCAGTTCGACGCCGTAGGCGACACCGACCCCCGCCTCTCGACGCAGCCCACCGGCGAGGTGCCGCCGGGCGATTTGTCCGCCGATGAGGCTCATGCGGCGGGTTGGCGGGACGCTCGGGAGGCCATGGCCGCCGATCTGAACCGGGACCGCCCCACCCGAAGCGACGTCGCTGACCGTGACGCCTACCGCGAGTCCGCTGACCGTGACGCCGTCCGCGAGTCAGCCGATCGCGAGGCCTACCGCGAGCCCGTCGACCGTGACGCCTACCGCGATGCCGGCGATCGCGAGCCTGATGAGCGGTCGGCTCGGGGCGACTCCGGCGAGCAGTTCGCCCAGCCTGAGGCGGGCGAGCGGGTTGCTGAGCGTGAGTCGGGGGCGCCGTTCCTTCGGGGTGAGTCCGGCGGCCAGTCCGCCCAGCGTGAGTCCGGGGAGCAGTTCACCCAGCGCGAGTTCCGCGCGGAGTCCGCCCAGCGCGAGTTCGGGGAGCAGTTCGCCCAGCGTGAGTCCGGGGCGCAGTCCGACCCGAGTGAGTCCGGTGGGTCGGCCGTTCAGCGCGATCCGGTCGGCCGGGGCGATTCCGCCGATCAGGACACCCGCGAGACCGGGCCCGACTACGACCGGGCGTCGTCAGCGATCAACGCGGCCCGCAGCGAGAACCCGGGCGAGGACGCCTGGCGCCGCGATCCGGGCGCGAACCCGGAGGCCGCCGCGGACGAGGGCTTCGCCGAGCCCGACGTGGACGACCCGGACGACGAGCCGCTGCCCCAGTCGGTGCGCCCCACCGACGCGGTGCGCGTGGCCCGCCTCGACGCCGAGGTGCTGGTGGTGGACGGGCGTCCCCGCTACCACCTGCCCGACTGCCCCCACCTGGTAGGCCGCCTGACCGAGCCCATCCCGGTCGGCGAGGCCGTCGAACTGGGCTTCAGCCCATGCGGCCTGTGCCGCCCAGTAGACCGCCTCGTGGCAAGCGCCGTCCAGCGCTGACCCTGCGGCCCTCGTCGCTGCCGGTGCTGGACGCTACCTGGTCCGCTGACGGCCGATCGTCGCCCGCACCCGCCGCCTCCGCCCGCATCCGCTTTCGCCTGCTGCCCGCGCTCGGCCCGCGCCCGCCTTCGCCGGCTGGCCGCGCCCGCGCTCGGCCCGCGCCCGCCTTCGCCGGCTGGCCGCGCCCGCGCTCGGCCCGCGCCCGCCTTCGCCGGCTGGCCGCGCCCGCGCTCGGCCCGCGCCCGCCTTCGCCGGCTGCCCGCTCGGCCCGCGCCCGCCTTCGCCGGCTGCCCGCTCGGCCCGCGCCCGCCTTCGCCGGCTGCCCGCTCGGCCCGCGCCCGCCTACGCCGGCTGCCCGCGCCCGCGATCTTGTCCGCCGCCTGCCGCCTGCGCCTGCGTGTGGTTTGTCTGTCGTAGGGTGTCTGAACCATTTATGCGTTTTGGGTGAGCTTGGGCAGCTGTTGTCTGCGCCTGGGGATGAGGGTGCCGGGGCTCTCGTGGTGGGAGCGGGTGATCGGCACAATGGGGCATGGTCAAGCGCAGCGTGCCTCCTGAAGAGCCGACCGTGGTCACCGTGGCGGTGCGGGTCAAGCCGGGGGCCGGGCGGACCAAAGTTGGTGGCGTCTATGCGGGGCCCCATGGGGACGCTCTGATCGTTGCCGTGGGGGCGCCGGCCGTGGATGGCAAGGCGACCGAGGCTGTTCGGCGGGCTCTGGCGGGGGCGCTTGGGGTCAAGGCCGCGGCTGTGGCTCTCAAAGTGGGTGCCACCAGCCGGGACAAGGTCTTCGCCGTCAGTTCGGGGGGCTCGGGGGTTGCTGAGCGTGTGGCAGCTCTGCGTGACGGCCCGCCGGCATGACCGGGAGCCTTGACACCTCTCTGCTCATCGGGGCGGCGGTTCTTCTCGTCGCCGTGGGGGCCGTTCGGCTCTCCACCCGGCTCGGGCTGCCCAGTCTGCTCGTCTACCTGGCCATCGGCATGGTCATCGGGGAGGCGGGGCTCGGAATCCGCTTCGACGACGCCGAGCTGACCCGGAACCTCGGGTTCTGTGCGCTCATCGTGATCATTGCCGAGGGTGGGCTCACCGCCCGATGGACCACGTTGCGGCCGGTGCTGGGGCTCTCCGCCTCGCTGGCCACGGTCGGGGTGGCCGTGAGCATCGCTGTGGTCGGGCTCGCCGTTCATCTGATTCTTGATCTGCCCTGGCAGCTTGCCCTGCTCTACGGGGCCGTTCTGTCGTCCACCGATGCCGCCGCCGTCTTCGCCACTCTGCGGCGGCTCCGGTTGCCGCCCCGGCTGGTGGCCACTCTCGAAGCCGAGTCCGGCATGAACGACGCGCCGGTGGTTCTGCTGGTCGTTCTGCTGAGCGCTACCGAGGTGGGTCAACACCCTTGGTGGTACGAGCTTCTGATCGTCACCTACGAGCTGGCCGCGGGCGCGGCCATCGGGTTCGCGGTCGGCGCCGGAGGGCGCTGGCTGCTCCGGCACGCCGCTCTGCCGTCGGCGGGGCTCTATCCGATCGCCGCCGTGGGGCTCACCGTTCTCGCCTACGCGGCCGGTGCCGTGGCCCATGCTTCGGGGTTCCTCGCCGTCTATGTGGCCGGGGTCGTGCTCGGCAACGGGCGGATCCCGCACCGCCGGGCCATTCTCGGGTTCGCAGACGGGCTGGCCTGGGTTGCCCAGATCGGGCTCTTCGTGCTGCTCGGGCTGCTCTCGTCGCCGTCCCATCTGGGGAGCGCCCTGGTGCCGGCCCTGGTCGTCGGGGTCGCTCTGGTTCTTCTCGCGCGGCCGCTCTCGGTGATCGTCTCGGCCGTGCTGGCCCGGCCCGTGCGGGGGCCCCGACGTCCCGGCAACCGGGTCGGCTGGCGGGGGACCGCCTTTCTGTCCTGGGCGGGGCTGCGTGGGGCAGTGCCGATCGTGCTGGCCACCATTCCGCTCTCGGCCGGCACGCCGGGGGCCGAGGGGCTGTTCGACGCCGTCTTCGTGCTGGTCATCATCTTCACCCTGCTCCAGGCGACCACCCTGGGGCCGGCGGCCCGCCTGCTGAAGGTGACCGCGCCGGCCGAGGCGGCCGAGGTCCATGTGGAGACGGCGCCGCTGGAGCGGCTGAACGCCGACCTGCTGCACATGGACGTCACGCCGGGGTCGCGGCTGGCCGGTGTCCACATCGACGAGCTTCGGCTGCCCAAGGGTGCCTCGGTGAGCCTGGTCGTGCGGGACGGCAACGGCTTCGTGCCGGGGCCGGACACCCGGCTGCGGACCGGGGACGCCCTGCTGATCGTGGCCACCGCGGCCGCCCGGGACGTGGCCGAGCGCCGGCTGCGGGCGGTGAGCCGGCGCGGGCGGCTGGCCCGGTGGTTCGGTGAGGACGGCCGGGAGGAGCGGCACTGAACCGGCCTCGAGTGGCAGGACAGCCCGGCGGCGGACCGGGGAGGGTGACCACCGACTGGCCGCCGTCGTCGAGCCCGGTGGAATCGTCCTGCGGTCGGGGGCGCGAGGACGCGTACGAATGCATGAAGGTTGTCGCTTTCAAATACGTTCCGTATCCTTGCGGTCCTCCGAGAGTGCGCGCCTGCTTCGTTCAGCCGCGCTGTTTTCGCGGGTGGGGGAAGATCACAAGGGGTCGGTGGAGGCGCCGGTCCCAGGAGACGCTGATCGCCGCGCGGGGCGCGGCCGAGGGAGCGACGATGGCCAAGGCAAGCGACACCAAGGCAGCCGCTGCGAAGCGGACGCGCAGCGCCGCCGAGACCGAGAAGATCCGGGTCGCTCTGGTCGAGCGGCGTGACGAGCTCCAGGCCGAATATTCGCAGTCGATCAGCGAGATCACCGAGCTGGCCCGCGACCGCATGGAGGACTCGGCCGGCGACGACCAGGCCGACGCCGGCACCAAGACCTTCGAGCGTGAGCAGGAGATCACTCTGGCGAACAATCTGCTGGAGCGGATCAATCAGGTGGAGCGCGCCATCGACCGCCTCGGCGAGGGGAACTACGGTTGGTGCGAGCGGTGCGGCAACCCCATCCCGGTCGAGCGACTGGCGGCGTTCCCCTCCGCGACTCTCTGTGTGTCTTGCAAGCAGCTGGAGGAACGACGCTGAACGCCGACGAGGCAACGGACGCGACCACCGTGGACGAGCCGGAGCCGGGACCTCGCCCCGGGTTCAGCCGTGCCGCCGTGCTCGTGCTCGCCGCTACCGCCGTGGTGGCCGTGGCCATCGACCAGTGGGTCAAGTGGCTCTCCACCGAAAACCTGACCGAGGGCGAGCCCGTGCGCATCCTCGGCGGGCTGGTCTATCTTTCGCTGCTGCGCAACGGCGGCGCCGCCTTCAGCCTCGGTGAGGGCTACACCTGGGTGTTCCCGCTGATCACCCTCGTGGTGATCGGGTGGATCGCCTTCATGGCGACGAAGCTGCGCTCGGTGCCGTGGGGCATCGCGCTCGGTCTCGTGCTCGGCGGCGCCCTGGGTAACCTGGGAGACCGGCTGTTCCGCGCGCCGTCCTTCCTCCACGGCCACGTGGTCGACATGATCAGCGTCTTCGGGCCGTACGCGGAGTACTTCGCCGTGTTCAACATCGCCGACGCGTGCCTGAGCGTCGGCGTCGTGCTGGCCGTGCTCCTCGAGCTCACCGGCCGGCAGCGGGACGGGCGACGACTCGTACGGAAGAAGGCCGAGAAGCAGTGAGCTCGCAACGATCCCTGCCCGTCCCCGACGGGCTCGACGGCATGCGCCTCGACCAGGCCGTGTCCCGCCTCTTCGGGCTGTCCCGCACGGCCGCGGCGACGCTCGTCGAGGCCGGCGACGCGCTGGTCGACGGCTATCCGCGGCCCAAGTCCGACAAGGTCAGCGCGGGCGCCTGGCTCGAGGTCACCCTGCCGTCGCCGGCGGCCGAGCAGCCGCCGGTGGCGCCCCAGCCCGTGCACGGGCTGACCATCGTCTACAGCGACGACGACATCGTGGTCGTGGACAAGCCGGTCGGCGTGGCCGCGCACCCCAGCCCCGGCTGGACCGGGCCGACAGTGGTCAGCGGGCTGGCCGCCATGGGGCAGAACGTGGCCACCAGCGGCGCCGCCGAGCGCCAGGGCATCGTCCACCGGCTCGACGTCGGCACCACCGGGCTCATGGTCGTGGCCAAGAGCGAGATGGCCTACAGCGTCCTCAAGCGCGCCTTCAAGGAGCGCGAGGTGGACAAGCGCTACCACGCGGTGGTGCAGGGCCACCTCGACCCGCTGCGGGGCACCATCGACGCGCCGATCGACCGGCACCCGACCGCCGACTACAAGTTCGCGGTCATGTCCGACGGCAAGCCCAGCGTGACCCACTACGACACGCTGGAGGCGTTCCGCTCGGCCAGCCTGGTCGACGTGAAGCTGGAGACCGGGCGCACCCACCAGATCCGGGTGCACTTCTCGGCCCTGCGGCACCCGTGCGTGGGCGACACGCAGTACGGCGCCGACCCCACCCTGGCCGCCCGGCTCAAGCTCAACCGGCAGTGGCTGCACGCGCGCGAGCTCGGCTTCCTGCACCCGCGCACCCACGACGAGGTGCGCTTCGTCAGCGACTATCCCGACGACCTGAAGTACGCCCTCGACGTCCTTCAGGACGCGGTCTGAGCCCATGGGACCCGCCCAGCGGGTGCGCCTGTTCTCCGCGTCCGACGCCCGTTTCGCCATCGCCTGCGTGGCGGTGACGGCGGGCGTCGTTCTGCTGGGGACGCTCTGGGTGGGCCGGCGCGAGGTCGCGCCGACGTCGAATTCCACAGATATCGTACGGGTCGGGGTCGTCCAGGGGCAGACCGTTCCGGGCTATCTCGACTCGTCGCGCACCGAGCTGGGGGCGCTGGCCGAGCCGTCGGCGCCGTCCGCCGGTGACTTGTGGGCGCTGGTGAGCCTCGGTTCCTATGTGCCGGCCGGTCTCCTGCCCGGCCTGCTCGAGGGCGCCTCGGTGGCGCAGGTGTACGCCCGGGTGCCGCTGCCGGAGCAGCACACCCCGGTGGTCCGGATCCCGGTCTACCGGCTGCCGGCCGACGTGCTCTCCGGCATGCTCGACGCGGCCATCGCCCGGGACACCGAGAAGGCGTCCTACGAGCAGCTGGCGTCCAAGCTCCCGGCCTCGGAGGCGCGGGCCCGGGACGCGTACGCGGCGGCGGCCCGCACGGCCGAGATGGAAGCCTCCGCCTATCGCTCGGGATGCCCCTGCGTCTACGCGGCCGTGGTCCGCGGCACGCCGGCCGCGTTGCAGGAGGTGGCGGCCCGCGAGGGCGTGCGGGCGGTCGATCCGGCGCCGGAGGTACGCAGCCTCGACCGCACCGAGTTCCGGCCGCCGCTGCCCGAGCAGACGGGCGTCGTGCCCGCTGTGCCAACCGCGTCCCCGGGCATTGCCTCACAGCCGTCCGCGCCGATAGTGTCGTCGCCCGGGGTCGATGTGACATCCACCTCATCGCGGGACTCCAGGCACCTGAACGACCCTTCCGCCTCGGCATCGGAGGATCTTCCTGCCGTACCCTCTGCGTCAGACGCGACAGCTGCTCACGATGCGACCAGCGCCTCGGCGGCAGCACCCTGAGCCCCGCCCGGACGTTAGGTCTCTAGTCGGTGGCACGGGCAGTGGCCCTATCGCGCTCGGCTCCGTAGCCTGTCAAAGGCGAACGGCCCGGGCGTGGGCATCACCGAGAGCAATGGGCAGGGAGGACTGAGCCGTGGAGGGGACCGAGACCGGCTGGGGCCGGCCTGCGGAACCAGCCCCGCGATGGCGGGCGCTGCTCGACCGCGCCCGGCACGGTTCACGCGGCGCCGACGACCAGGCCGAGGAGCAGGGTCGTGAGGACGCTCAGCAGCAGTCCCAGCAGTACGGGACGCCCCTGCCCACCCGCCGGCCGACCAATCCGCTCGACGCCCGGGGAGCGTCCTACGGGTCGCGGTACGACCAGCATCCAGCCGACCAGCACGCCGATCAGCAGCCCGCGGCCGATCCGCAGCAGCGGGCGGTGCCGCAGCGGCCGATCAATCCGCTCGACCCTCGGTGGCAGGCGCGGTCACAGCCCGTGACGCCGCCGCCGGTCGCGCCTCCCGCTCCTCCAGCGCCCGAGCCGACGAGCTTCTTCGGGCCGTCGTCGCGGTCCGCCCCGCCGCAGCCCCAGCCCCGTGACTATCCGCAGGTGCGGGCGTCGGCGGCGGCTCCGGTCGCGCAGCCGCCGGCCGCGTCGAGCTATGCCCCGTCCGCCCCAGCGCCGTCGGCCTTTGCTACGCCGCCGTCCGCTCCAGCGCCGTCGCCGTCGTCCTATGCGGCAGCGCCGTCGTCCTTCGCCGGGCCGCCGTCCCCGTCAGCGCCGTCGTCCTTCGCCGCGGCGCCGTCCGCTTATGCCGCCCCGCCGGCGCCGGCGCCGGCGGCGCCGCCGGCCGTTCAGCCCGCGCCCGCTCCGCGGGTGGCGCCGTCGCCGACCTCGCCGGCCGGTGCGCGCATCGAGTGGCGGCAGACGCGGGCCGACGACGAGTTCGCCCGGGCCGTGTCGGTCATGCGGCGCAAGCTCGGCAAGCCGCGGGTGCTGGCCTTCGCCAACCCCAAGGGCGGCGTCCACAAGACCACCGCGACCGTGCTCGCGGCCGCGACCATCGGCAGCGTCCGCGGCCGGGGCGTGCTCGCGTGGGACGACAACGAGCTGCGGGGCACGCTCGGCCTGAGAGCCGGGAGCGCCCGTCACGCCCGCACGATCAAGCATCTGCTGGCCGATCTCCTCCAGATCGAGAACCTGCACGGCGACGCGCTGCTCCAGGAGCTCGACGGCTATCTGCGGCACGCCTCCGACGGGTCCTACGACGTGCTGGCCGGCGAGGAGAACCCGCGCTTCGCCCAGCGGCTCGACCAGGGCACCGTGCGCCGGGTGATGGATCTGCTGCGCCGCACCCACGACGTGATCTGCGTGGACACCGGCAACAACGTCGAGAGCGTCAACTGGCAGACCGTGATGCGCCAGGCCGACCAGCTGGTGATCACCACGGTGCCCCGCGAGGACGCGGCCTTCACCGCTGACTGGATGCTCGACGTGCTCGACGAGAGCGGCATGGGCGACCTGGTGTCGAACGCGGTGACGTTGATCTCCTGCCCCTCGCCGGGGCCGCTGCCGCTGCTCAACGACTTCGCCAAGCACTTCGCCACCCGCACCCGCGCGGTGGCCGTGGTGCCGTACGACCCGGCCCTGGAAGTGGGCTCCTCGATCGAGTACGCGGACCTCCAGCAGGAGACGCGCTCGGCGTGGCTCAAGGCCGCCTCTGTGATGATCGAGCCATTCGCCGAGTGACACGCGTTTCCCCCTCGTTCTTGTCGTAGGGGCCCGCTAGAGTCGCTGGCGTTCCTACAACTTCAGGGGGGTCCGGGGTGTCTGACTCGTTCGTGCATCTCCATGTGCACACCGAGTATTCGATGCTCGACGGAGCGGCCCGGATCAAGGAAGTGCTGGCCGAGGCGGCCCGCCAGGGCATGCCGGGCGCGGCCATCACCGACCACGGCAACATGCACGGGGCGTACGACTTCTACACGCAGGCCAAGGCCGTCGGCGTGACGCCGGTGATCGGCGTCGAGGCGTACGTCGCGCCCGAGTCCCGCCTGATGAAAAACCGCGTCAAGTGGGGCCGCCCCGAGCAGAAGGGCGACGACGTCTCGGGTAACGGCGCCTACACCCACATGACCATGTGGGCCCGCAACGCCGTCGGGCTGAAGAACCTCTTCCGGCTCAACTCGCGGGGCTCGATGGAGGGCCAGCTCGGCAAATACCCGCGGATGGACTTCGACATCATCGCCGAGCACGCCGAGGGCATCATGGGCACCACCGGCTGCCCGTCCGGCGCCGTGCAGACCCGGCTGCGGCTCGGCCAATTCGACGAGGCGCTCAAGTCCGCCGCGATGTACCAGGAAGCCCTGGGCAAGGAGAACTACTTCCTCGAGATCATGGACCACGGCCTCTCCATCGAGAGCCGGGTCCGCGACGGGCTCCTCGAGATCGGCCGGAAGCTCGGCATTCCGCCGCTGGTCACCAACGACTCCCACTACACCCACGAGGCGCAGGCCTCGGCCCACGACGTGCTGCTGTGCGTGCAGACCGGCAGCAACATCGCCGACCCCAACCGGTTCCGCTTCGACGGCGCCGGCTACTTCGTGAAGTCGGCCGACCAGATGCGCGCGGTCGACTCGTCCGAGGCCTGGCTCGAGGGCTGCCGCAACACCCTGCTCGTGGCCGAGCGGGTCGACACCGAGGGCATGTTCACCTTCAAGAACCTGATGCCCCGGTTCCCGATCCCCGACGGCTACAGCGAGGAGGAGTACTTCCGCCACGTGGCGTACGAGGGACTGCGCTTCCGCTTCCCCGACGGCATCCCGGAGACCCACGTCAAGCAGGCGGAGTACGAGCTCGGCGTGATCATCGAGATGGGCTTCCCGGCCTACTTCCTGGTGGTCGCCGACTTCATCCAGTGGTCCAAGCGCAACGGCATCGCGGTCGGGCCGGGCCGTGGCTCCGCGGCGGGCTCGCTGATCGCGTACGCCATGGGCATCACCGACCTCGACCCGCTGCCGCACGGCCTGATCTTCGAGCGGTTCCTCAACCCCGAGCGCATCTCGATGCCCGACGTCGACATCGACTTCGACGAGCGCCGGCGCGGCGAGGTCATCAAGTACGTCACCGAGCGCTGGGGCGAGGACAAGGTCGCCCAGATCGCCACCTTCGGCACGATCAAGGCCAAGGCCGCGATCAAGGACTCGGCCCGCGTGCTGGGCTACCCGTTCGCGGTCGGCGACCGGATCACCAAGGCGCTGCCGCCCGACGTCATGGGCAAGGGCATCCCGCTCTCCGGCATCTTCGACAAGGACCACAAGAGGTACGGCGAGGCGGGCGAGGTCCGTACGCTCTACGAGACCGACCCCGACGTCAAAAAGGTGATCGACACCGCGCGCGGCATCGAGGGCCTGATCCGGCAGACGGGCGTGCACGCGGCCGGCGTCATCATGAGCGCCGAGCCGATCATCGACCACATCCCGCTCATGCGGCGCCCGGCCGACGGCGTCATCATCACGCAGTTCGACTATCCGACCTGCGAGACGCTCGGCCTGCTCAAGATGGACTTCCTGGGCCTGCGCAACCTGACGATCATCGACGACGCCAACAAGAACATCGAGCTCAACCACGGCAAGAAGCTCGATCTGCTGGCGCTGCCGCTCGACGACCCGAAGGCGTACGAGCTGCTGGCCCGGGGTGACACGCTGGGCGTGTTCCAGCTCGACGGCGGGCCCATGCGCTCGCTGCTGCGCCTCATGAAACCCGACAACTTCGAGGACATCTCGGCCGTCCTGGCCCTCTACCGGCCCGGCCCGATGGGCGTCGACTCGCACACCAACTACGCGCTGCGCAAGAACAAGCTCCAGGAGATCACCCCGATCCACCCGGAGCTGGAGGAGCCGCTGCGCGAGATCCTCGAGCCCACGTACGGCCTGATCGTCTATCAGGAGCAGGTGCAGCGCGCCGCGCAGATCCTCGCCGGATATTCGCTCGGACAGGCCGACCTGCTCCGCCGGGCCATGGGTAAGAAGAAGAAGGAAATCCTCGACAAGGAGTTCGTGCCGTTCCAGCAGGGCTGCATGGAGCACGGCTACTCCAAGGAGGCCATCCAGGCGGTGTGGGACGTGCTGGTCCCGTTCGCCGGGTACGCCTTCAACAAGGCCCACTCGGCGGCGTACGGCCTGGTCTCCTACTGGACGGCGTACCTCAAGGCGCACTACCCGGCCGAATACATGGCAGGTCTGCTCACGAGTGTGGGCGACGACAAGGACAAGATGGCGATGTACCTGGCCGAGTGCCGGCGCATGGGCATCCAGGTGCTGCCGCCCGACGTCAACGAGTCGGCCGGCCCGTTCACCCCGGTCGGCAAGGACATCCGGTTCGGTCTGGCCGCGGTCCGCAACGTCGGGCACAACGTGGTCGAGGCGATCCGCCGCTGCCGCGACGACAAGGGCAAATACCAGGACTTCTACGACTTCCTGTCCAAGGTCGACGCGATCGCCTGCAACAAGAAGACCATTGAATCTCTGATCAAGGCCGGCGCGTACGACTCGATGGGCCACAGCCGTAAGGGCCTGCTCGCGGTCCACGCCGAGGCGATCGACGCCTACGCCGACGTGAAGCGCAACGAGGCGGCCGGGCAGTTCGATCTTTTCGGCGCGTTCGGCGACACCGAGGGCGGCAGCGCGGCCACGGTGGCGATGCCCCCGATCACCGACGACGAGTGGGACAAGCGCGACAAGCTGGCGTTCGAGCGCGAGATGCTCGGCCTGTACGTCTCCGATCACCCCCTCGCGGGCCTCGAGCAGCTCCTCCAGAACGCGGCCGACACGACGATCGCGGCGCTGAACGAGGAGGGTTCGGTCCCCGACGGCCAGGTGGTGACGCTGGCCGGCATCCTCACGGGCGTGCAGCGGCGCATCACGAAGCAGGGCCGGGCGTGGGCCTCGGCCACCCTGGAAGACCTGGCCGGTGGGGTCGAGGCGCTGTTCTTCCCGAACACCTACGAGGTGATCGGCCAGTTCATCGCCGAGGACGCGATCGTGGTGGTGAAGGGCCGCGTCGACCGGCGCGACGACACCCCGCGCATCATGGCGATGGACATGTCGCTGCCCGACGTGACCCACAACCCGGACAGCAAGCCGATCACCCTGACGATGCCGATCACCAGGTGTACGCCGCCGCTGGTGTCCGAACTGAAGGACATCCTGACCAGCCATCCCGGCGACTCCGAGGTGCACGTCCACCTGCAGAACGGCAGCCGCACCACGATCCTGCGCCTGGGCGCGGTCCGGGTGGCGCCGACACCGGCGCTGCGGGCCGACCTGAAGATGATCCTCGGCCCGTCGGCGGTGGCCTAGACCGAGCGGGACGGCACGGGGGAGAACCTGGCAGGATCGTAGGGTGAACGCGAGTCAGGATCCGGCGCACCAGCATCAGCCCGGCCCACCCCCGCCCGACCCGACGGCCGCCCCGGCCGCCGGCGCCCCGGCGGGTTACGAGGCCCCGGCCTGGCCCGGTTCCGGCAGCCCGCAGCCGTGGTCGGGCCCGCCTTCCGAGGCAGGCAGTGGTGAGCCGTGGTCCGGTCCGGCCTCTGCGGCGGGCGGCGGCGCGCCTTGGTCGGGCTCTGCGCCGGAAGCGGGCGGTAGTGCGCCCTGGTCCGGGTCGGCGCCGGAGGCGGGTGCTGCTCGGCCGTGGGCCGGGGAACCGGGTGGTGGGTACGGGCTGGCGCATCCCACGGGGCCTGAGGCGGGCGAGCAGTGGCCGGCGCCGGACATCTCGCGGCGGCCGTGGCGGCGTACCCTTGTGGTGTCTTTATCGGTCTTTGCGGTGATTTTTGTGCTCGGCGGGCCGTTGGGGCTGCTGTGGCAGTGGATCGCGCCCTCGGTGCCGGTGATCGGCATCGGGCAGGGCGACATCGGATTCAACGATCCGTCACCTGAGGAGTACATCGCCGCCGACGGCTGGTTCACGCTGCTCGGGCTGGGGTTCGGACTGATCGTGGCGATCGGGGCGTGGCTCCTGCTGCGCCGCGACCGGGGGCCGTTCCTGCTGTTCAGCATCGTGGCCGGGGCGCTCGGGGCGGGATATCTGGTCGCGCCCTGGCTCGGCGAGATGATCGGCCGGGACGACTTCGATCGGTGGCGGGAGACGGCCCAGCAGGGATCGACCTACCTGGAGCCGCCCGAGGTCCACTCGCTCGGGCCGATGCTCGTGCCGGCGTTCGCGGCGGCGATCGCCCTCACCCTGATGGCCGGCTGGTCGAACGATCCCGACCTCGACGTCCCCGGGGCCCGGCCCGGATATGGGCCCAACAGTGACGCCCCGCCGGACGCTCCCGACTGGTCCGGCGCGGTGCCGTCCGACCAGACGCCTACCGGCAGCGCGGCCGAACCACCGCGCCACTAGCGGCCGCCCCGCGATACGAGTCGGGGATGGGGTGCGATTCGGGCCCCGCGCCGAGCCATCGGGCGGCCGCGCTGGAGGAGTTGCCGCGTGCTGCGAGCCGGAGGCTGCCGCGGGGCGAGGCGGGCGCGGTGCTGCGAGGCCGCCGCGGGGGCAAAGGCGGCTGCGAGGTCGCTGCGGGGGTAGAGGCGGCTGCGAGGCCGCCGCGGGGGTAGAGGCGGCTGCGAGGTAGAGGTGGGTCAGCGGCGGCCGCGTGCTGCGAGGCAGAGGCGGCGCGTAGTGCGGCGTAGCGGTGGGACGCGCTGCGAGATCGTGGCGGGCGCGTGAGGGTGTCAGTTCGGGCTGGCGGGGCGGGCCAGGTCGGACAGGGGGACCGGGACGGCTCGGACGCGGGCCAGGAGGCCGGACTCGCGGTTGAGGAGTTTCAGCTCGGTGCGCAGGCGGGCCGCGGTGTCGGGGGCGGCCAGCAACGACTGGCGCTCCTCGGTGGTCAGCTGGGCCGTGGCCGCGATCAGGTGGGAGAGGACCGTCGGGTCGGCGGGGACCGCGTCCAGGCCCTCGGAGTCGGGGCGGAGCAGTTCCAGGTAGGCGCGGAAGGCGGCCAGAGCCCGTGGGGCCAACAGCTCGGCCGTCTCGTCGGGGGACTCGTCGGGGAGCCACTCGACGTCGGCCGTCAGGTAGGGCTCGTCGCCCTGGATCACGTCTTTGATCAGGAAGCGGCGGCGGCCCACGGTCATGATGTCGTAGCGGCCGTCGGAGAGCTCCGTCACCTGGCGCAGCTCGGCCGTGCAACCGACCTGGTAGAGGTCGTCGGCGGTGATCGGGGGCGGGGGCGCCGACGGGCCGTCGGTGGTGACCGTCTCGGCGGGGGCCTCGGCTCCCCGGCGCAACGTGACCACGCCGAACTCGTGCGGGTCGTCGGACGGGCCGGCCACCAGCTCGCGCACCAGCGCCCTGTACCGCTCCTCGAAGATGTGCAGGGGGAGCACCAGGCCCGGGAACAGCACCGTGCCCAGCGGGAACACCGGCAGCCGCTTGCTCACCGGCTCAGCCTATCGGTAGCCCCACCATGGTCAAGGATCCCATCTCCTGGGCCCGGCCGCGGCGATGTCGGGCTTCACCGGTGGGCAGCATAAACTTGGCGTCGTGCTGAAACGGACCGACCTGCGTGGCTCCCAGCGGGACCCTCGTGGACTGATGCCCCGTGCCCAGCTCGACGTGTCTCAGGCCGTCGAGCGGATCCGCCCGGTCGTCGAGGCGGTCCATCGGCATGGCTTCAGCGCGATCCGGGAAGCCACCGAGAAGTTCGACGGCGTGACGCTCGAGCGGCTGCGTGTCGCCAAGGAGGACATCGCCGCGGCCGAGGCCTCTCTCGAGCCCGCGGTCCGGGCCGCCCTGCTCGAGAGCATCAAGCGGGCCCGCAAGGTGCACGCCGACCAGCGGCGCACCGACGTCACGACCAAGGTCGTCGACGGCGGCACCGTGACCGAGCGCTGGATTCCCGTGCAGCGGGTCGGGCTCTACGTTCCCGGCGGCCTCGCCGTCTACCCGTCCACCGTGGTCATGAACGTCGTGCCGGCTCAGGAGGCCGGGGTCGACGCCCTCGTCGTGGCCAGCCCGCCGCAGAAGGAGAACGGCGGGCTTCCCGACGCGCGGGTTCTCGCCGCGTGTGCCCTGCTCGGGGTCGACGAGGTGTACGCCGTGGGCGGCGCCCAGGCCATCGCCATGCTGGGGTACGGCTCGGACGGGGCCGACGACGCCGACCGCTGTGAGCCGGTCGACGTGATCACCGGGCCCGGCAACATCTGGGTGACCGCGGCCAAGCGGCTGCTTCAGGGGACCGTCGGCATCGACGCCGAGGCCGGGCCGACCGAGATCGCCATCCTGGCCGACGACACGGCCGACCCGCGGCACGTCGCGGCCGACCTGATCAGCCAGGCCGAGCACGATCCGCTCGCCGCCAGCGTGCTCGTCACCGACTCCGTGGCGCTGGTCGACGCGGTCGAGGCCGAGCTGCTCACGATGGTCGCCGCCACCAAGCACGCGGCCCGGGTGCAGACCTCGCTCACCGGCGACCAGTCCGGCGTCGTGCTCGTGGACGACCTCGAGCAGGGTTTGCGCGTCGTCGACGCGTACGCGGCCGAGCACCTGGAGATCCAGACGCGCGACGCGCGGCAGTGGGCCCTGCGGGTCCGCAACGCCGGCGCGATCTTCGTGGGGGCCTGGTCGCCGGTGTCGCTCGGCGACTACGCGGCCGGCTCCAACCACGTGCTGCCGACGGCCGGCTGCGCGCGGCACTCGTCGGGGCTGTCCGTCCAGTCGTTCCTCAAGGGCGTGCACGTGATCGAGTACGACGAGGCCGCCCTGCGCGACGTCGCCGGCCACGTGGTCGCGCTGGCCAACGCCGAGGACCTTCCCGCGCACGGTGAAGCCGTGAGGGCGAGGTTCGGCAAGTGAGCATCGACGATCTCCCCATCCGGGACGACCTACGCGGCAAGACGCCGTACGGGGCTCCGCAGCTCGACGTCGCCGTGCGGCTGAACACGAACGAGAACTCGTACCCCGTCCCCGACGACGTCGTCGAGGCGATCGGCAAGGCCGTCCAGGCCGAGCTGCGCGACCTGAACCGCTACCCCGACCGCGACGCCGCCGCGTTGCGGGCCGAGCTGGCCACCTATCTCGGGCACGGCCTGACCACGGCCAACGTGTGGGCCGCGAACGGGTCGAACGAGGTGCAGCAGCAGCTGTTGCAGACCTTCGCGGGGCCGGGACGCACCGCGTTGGGCTTCGGGCCCTCGTACTCGATGCACCCGCTCCTCGCGCAGGGAACGGGCACCCGCTGGATCGGCGCGCTGCGTGACCCCGACTTCGGCCTGCGGCCCGAGGCGGCCGTGGCCGAGATCGAGAAGCACGACCCGGACGTGGTCTTCGTCTGCTCGCCGAACAACCCGACCGGCACCGCGCTCGACCCGGCCGTGATCGACGCCGTTCTCGGCGCCGCCCGCGGCATGGTGATCGTCGACGAGGCGTACACGGAATTCGCCCGTCCCGGCACGCCGAGCGCGCTGACCCTGCTGCCGGGGCATCCGCGGCTGGTGGTGAGCCGGACCATGAGCAAGGCGTTCGGCTTCGCCGGGGGGCGGCTGGGATATCTGGCCGCCGACCCCGCCGTGGTCGACGCCGTGCAGTTGGTCCGGCTGCCCTATCACCTGTCCGCCCTCACCCAGGCCGCCGCCCGCGCCGCCGTCGTGCACCGCGACTCGCTGCTGGCCACGGTCGAGGCGATCAAGGAGCAGCGCGACCGCATCGTCACCACGCTGCGTGAGCGCGGCCTGAAGGTGGCCGACAGCGACGCCAACTTCGTGCTGTTCGAAGTGGGCGGAGACCAAAAACTCGCTTGGCAGCGACTGCTCGACCGCGGTGTTCTGGTCCGCGACGTCGGTCTGGCAGGGTGGCTGCGGGTAACCGCGGGCACTGAAAAAGAGACCGACGCATTTCTGGAGGCTTTGCAGTGAGTCGCACCGGGCGCATCGAACGCGCCACGAACGAGACGAAGGTGCTCGTCGAGATCGATCTCGACGGCACCGGCCAGGGCGACCTGAGCACCGGCGTCGGCTTCTACGACCACATGCTCAACCAGCTGGCCCGGCACGGCGGGTTCGACCTGACAGTGCGCACCGAGGGCGACCTCGAGATCGACGCGCACCACACCATGGAGGACACCGCCATCGCCCTGGGCGAGGCCTTCGCGCAGGCGCTCGGCGACAAGAGGGGCATCCGGCGGTACGGCTCGGCGACCATCCCGATGGACGAGGTGCTGGTCCGCGCGGCCGTCGACCTGTCCGGCCGGCCCTACGTGGTGCACGACGAGCCGCTGCTCACCCCGTACATCGGCCCGGTCTACGCGACCAGCATGACCCGGCACATCTTCGAGGCGTTCGGCCACGCGGCCAAGGTCACCCTGCACGTGGACGTGCTGCGGGCCTGCCGGCCGGGCGGTCACCCGGACGCCCACCACGTGGTCGAGGCGCAGTTCAAGGCGTTCTCGCGGGCGCTGCGCGAGGCCGTCGAGATCGACCCGCGCAACGCCGGGCAGCTCCCGTCGACCAAGGGCGTGCTCTGATGGCCATCGCCCTGTTCATCCTGGCCGGCTTCCTGGTCGGCGGTGTCATCCAGCTGATCAAGTCGGGGGCCACCAAGTTCAGCGTCGGCCTGGTCGGCGTGCTGGCCGCCCTGGCCGTCGCCGGCGGCATCGCCTGGCTGCTCCCGGGGGACAACTGATGCCCAACGTGGTGGTGCTCGACTACGGGTCGGGCAACCTGCGCTCGGCCGAGCGGGCGGTCGCCCGCACCGGCGCCGACGTGACGGTGACCAGCGACCTCGCCGCCGCGGCGGAGGCCGACGGCCTCGTGGTGCCGGGCGTCGGGGCGTACGCCGCCTGCATGGCCGGCATCGACGAGATCCAGGCCGGCCCGATGATCGCGGCACGGGTCGCGGCCGGGCGTCCCGTGCTGGGCATCTGCGTGGGCATGCAGATCCTGTTCGACTCGGGTGTGGAGCACGGCGTCGAGACGAAGGGCCTGGGCCTGCTGCCGGGCGTCGTCAGCAAGCTCGCCGCGCGCCGGATACCGCACATGGGCTGGAACACGGTCGACGTCGCCGACGGCTCCGTGCTGCTGGACGGCCTCACTCCCGAGGTGCGGTTCTACTTCGTGCACTCGTACGGCGCCTCGGACCTTGACGCTCTGCGGAAAGCCGGCGCCAAGGTGACCACCGCGAGCCACGACGAGCCGTTCGCGGCGGTCGTCGAGCACGGCGCCCTCAGCGCGGCCCAGTTCCACCCGGAGAAGTCGGCCGACGCGGGCTTCGGGCTGCTGCGCAACTGGGTCGCCGGGCTGTAGATGTCGAAGGAGAGAGCGCGACGGCGCGCCGAGCGGCTCGCCGTGCTCGAAAAGGAGAAGGCGGCCCGCGCGCGCAAGGTGTCCCGTCGCGCGTGGCGCCGGTCGCTGGTCAACCGGCTCACCCCGCCGCGGCTCGGCCGGTCGGGCACGCTGCATCGCCGCAGCCGTGGTGAGCGTCTCGGCATCATCCTGCTGCCGCTCGTGGCCATCGCCGCGATCTGGTTGTGGGTGCCCGAGACGTCGCTGCGGATCGTGCTCACCCTGCTGATCGTCCTCGCCGCACCCGCTCTGGTCGTCGTCATTCTCGGTCGCAAGGCCGGATAAAGGGGAATTTCATGACACTCGCTCTGCTGCCCGCCGTCGATGTCGCGGACGGTCAGGCCGTCCGTCTCGTCCAGGGCGCCGCCGGCTCCGAGACCTCCTACGGCGACCCGCTCGAGGCCGCCCTGGCCTGGCAGAACGACGGCGCCGAGTGGGTGCACCTGGTCGACCTGGACGCGGCGTTCGGGCGCGGCTCCAACGCTGCGTTGCTGGCCGACGTGGTGGCCCGGCTCGACGTGAAGGTGGAGCTGTCCGGCGGCATCCGCGACGACGAGTCGCTGAGCCGGGCGCTGGCCACCGGCTGCGAGCGGGTCAACATCGGCACCGCCGCCCTGGAGGACCCGGAGTGGTGCGACCGCATCGTGTCCGAATACGGCGACCGGGTCGCGATCGGGCTGGACGTGCGCGGGCGCACCCTGTCGGCGCGGGGCTGGACCCGCGACGGCGGTGACCTGTTCGACGTGCTGGGCCGGCTCGACAAGGCGGGCGCGGCGCGGTACGTGGTCACCGACATCACCAAGGACGGCACCATGCGCGGCCCGAACCTGGAGCTGCTGCGCGAGGTGTGTGCGGCCACCGACCGCCCGGTGATCGCCAGCGGCGGGGTGTCCACCCTCGACGACCTGCGGGCGCTCAAGGTTCTGGAGCCGGCCGGGGTGGAGGGTGTGATCGCCGGGAAGGCGCTCTACGCGGGCGCGTTCACGGTGGCCGAGGCCCTCGCGGCGCTGCGCGAGGCCTGATTCCACGAGATGCGCAGAGCCTCCTCCGCCGCTTTGATCGCCGGGCGGGCGGCGGAGGCCTCACGCCACGCGACGACCACACGGCGGCGTGGTTCCGGCGTCAGCCTGACCACCCGTACCCCCTCAGGCAATTGACGTGATCTCGCCAGCCGGGGGATGACCGCCACGCCGAGCCCCGCCGAGATCAGCGTCAGCTGAGTCTCGAACTCGCCCACGTGGAAGTCGGGCTGCACGCCCGGCAGGACCCGCAGCAGCCATTCGTGGCAGATGTCGCCGGCCTTGGCCGCGATCCAGCGTTCGTCGCGCGCCTTGGCCAAGGTGGTCGTGGCCCCGAACCGGTGACCGCTCGGCACGATCAGGTCGGCCACGTCCCAGCCCAGTTCGATGTGGGTGATGCCGCTCGGATAGCGCAGCGCCACCTCGGGCCAGTCGTCGAGCACGGCCAGGTCGACGTGCCCGCGGTGCAGCATGTCGAGCCCTTCGTGCGGGTTGACCTCGACCAGGCCCGTGGTCAGCTGCGGGTGGTCGGAGGCAAGGCGGTGCAGCGCGTACGGCAACAGAGCGCGGCACGCGGTGGCGAAGGCGGCCACGGTGAGCCGCCCGATGACCGTGTCGCGGTGCGCGGCCAGCGCCGCCTCGGCCTCGTCGACGGCGGCCAGCACCTTTTCCGCGTGCCGGGCCAGCACCTGTCCGGCCTCGGTGAGCCGCAGCCGGCGCCCGTCCTTCTCGACGAGTGTGGCGCCGGTCTCCCGTTCGAGTTTGGCCAGCTGCTGGGAGACCGCTGACGGCGTGCAGTGCAGGGCCTCACCGGCCGCGAGCACGGTCTTGTAGCTGGCCACGGCGTGCAGAGCCCGGAGACGCCCCAGGTCAATCATGTAGCGAGGCTACATGATGGCTTTCGCTTTTCTCGATGGTGCTTAACGGTTTCGGCGGCCAGGCTCGATCCATGAGACCACGCGACATCGGGATCGCGGTCGCCGTCACCGCCGTCTGGGGCTTCAACTTCGTGGTGATCGAGACCGGGCTCGACCATTTCCCGCCGCTGATGTTCAACGCGCTGCGCTTCACCCTGGCCGCGTTCCCCGCCGTGCTGTTCGTGGGCCGCCCGCAGGTGCCGTGGCGCTGGATCATCGCGGTCGGCCTGATCCTGGGCGTCACGAAGTTCTCGCTGCTGTTCGCGGGCATGGCGGCCGGGATGCCGGCCGGCCTGAGCTCGCTGGTGCTGCAGAGCCAGGCCGTCTTCACGCTCGGCTTCGCGGTGTTGTTCCTGCGGGAGCGGCCCCGGGGCGTACAACTGGGCGGTCTGCTCTTGTGTGTGGCCGGCGTGGCCCTGGTCGCCACCCGGATGGGCACGAACCTGGGCGCGTTCCTGCTGATCGTCGGCGCGGGCGCGGCGTGGGGCCTGTCGAACATAGCCACCCGCAAGGCGTCCCCGCCGGACACGCTGCGCTTCATGGTCTGGGTGAGCGCGGTCGCGGCGGGCCCGCTGATCCTGCTGACGCTGGCGTCGTCCGAGGACGTCTCCGCGCTGCGCGCGTTCGACATGGAGGCGGTCTGGGCTCTGGCGTACGTCGCGCTGATCTCGACGCTCGCGGCGTTCGCGGGCTGGGGTTTCCTGCTTCGCGTGTACGGCGCCAGCACAGTGGCCCCGTTCTCCATGCTGGTCCCGTTCTTCGGCATGGCGTCGGCCTGGCTGTTCCTGGACGAGCACCTCCACATGGTCGACGTGGCGGGCGGCACGCTGGTGGTGGGCGGCATCCTGCTGGGCCTGAAGAAGCCCTTGGTTAGGGTGAACGCATGACAGTTGCGGTGCGCGTGATCCCCTGCCTCGACGTGGACGCGGGCCGGGTGGTCAAGGGCGTCAACTTCGTGGACCTGCGCGACGCCGGCGACCCGGTGGAGTTGGCGGCGGCCTACGACGAGGCGGGCGCCGACGAGCTGACGTTCCTGGACGTGACGGCATCATCCGCGGGCCGCGGCACAATGCTGGACGTGGTCCGCCGCACAGCCGAGTCGGTCTTCATCCCCCTGACGGTGGGAGGCGGCGTCCGCTCGGTGGACGACGTGGACGTCCTGCTGAGAGCGGGCGCCGACAAGGTGGGCGTGAACACGGCCGCGATCGCCCGCCCCGCGTTGATCAGCGAGATCGCCCAGCGTTTCGGCAACCAGGTGCTGGTCCTCTCCCTGGACGTGCGCCGGGCAGCCGACCAGCCGAGCGGCTGGGAGGTGACCACACACGGAGGCCGCCGGAGCGCCGGCCTGGACGCCATCGAGTGGGCCCGCACGGTGGCCAACCTGGGAGCAGGAGAGATCCTCCTGAACTCGATGGACGCCGACGGCACGAAGGCAGGCTTCGACCTGGACTTGATCGCCGCGGTGAGAGCAGTGGTGGACATCCCGGTCATCGCCAGCGGCGGCGCCGGAAAGGTCTCCCACTTCGCCCCCGCAGTGTCCGCGGGCGCCGACGCGGTACTGGCCGCAAGCGTCTTCCACTTCGGCGACCTGACCATCGGCGAGGTAAAGGAAAGCCTACGAGAAGCGGGAAATCCGGTCCGCTAGGCAACCTTTCTGTAACGCGCACAGTCGTCCTTCAGTGGCCATTTCCGAAATCCGTGGATTTCACCGCCGGATCCGCTCTCGCGGAAACATATTAAGCTGCTGAAATCTCCTGACCAATTATCCCACCGGCAGCCACGCAAAGCCATCCCGAAATAGCAACTAACTAAAGGCCACGACGGGGCAAATCAAAGGCCCCGCTATGCCGCCGTTCAGGCACACCGCACCGCCGCCCTACAGCAGCCAGTCCAAACCACCCGGAGACCGCAACCCGGGCGTGAAGGCGCGCCCCGCGCCTGGCCTTCGTGGTGATCAGGCGGGATCAGCGACGGTCGCAACCCGGGCGTGAAAGCGCGCCCCGCGCCTCACTTCCGTGGTGATCAAGCGGGACCAGCGGCGGCCGCAACTCGGGGTGTGAGAGCGCCCCCGCGCCTGGTGATAAAGCCCGTCCAGCCGGCCGCCGTAACTCAGGTGTGAAAGCACGCCCCCGACCGGCTGGCCGCCGTAACCCGGGTGTGAAAGCGCGGCGATCAAGCCCGACCCGCCGACCGCCGTAACTCGGGTATGAAAGCGCCGCCAGGCCCTGGCCTCAGCGCCCGTCGGCCAACCGGATGCTGTACTCCCGAACCGCGGTCGCGTACGTCTGCTCGTCCAGCGTCCAGTCCGATTCCCCAGGAGTGGCCGCCCTGTTCAACTGCGCCTGCAATGTCATCACCGCCGACGACAACCCGCTGAACGGCCTCGTCCGCCACAACTGCTCGCCGGCCGGCGCCACCTCGACCAGGTCGTCCTCGACCACGATCAAACCGGCCCCGGCCAGGCGCCTCACCGACTCCTGCAAGTCGTCTCGGCTGGGGACGCTGTGGTGCAGGAAGTCGGCCGCCGCCAGCAGATCGGCAAGGCTTGCCCCGGTCACCGGTAGGGCCGCGTGCATCGCCCGGTCGCGCTCGAGGCGCTCGGCGATGACCGCGGACACGAAGATCCAAGCGTCGTTCCACTGCCAGCTGCCCGCCCCCATGCGGCAATGATGCCGCGACACCCGTGTCCCCGGAAGCGGATGTGTCGCGATGATCACAAGACTGTGATGCAACGGGCGGACTGCAAAACCGAATCAGCGGGGCATATCACGCCGTCCAATACGGACACATCACCCTAAGGCGTACGACCGGTGAGTGAGTGTGTATGAACCCGGATGAGTGACGCGACTCAATGGGCCAGCACGGGCCGTTCGGCGCCGCCGGGGACCGTGCACAGGGGCAGGAACAACTGCACCAGAGGGCCGATGGCCAGGGCGTACGCGATGGTCCCGATGCCCACCGTGCCGCCCAGGAAGAAGCCGACGGTCAAGACCGACAGTTCGATTGATGTACGGACCAGACGGACCGACAGGCGTGCGAACCGGCCCACCACACCCGTCATCAGGCCGTCGCGTGGTCCGGGCCCGAACCGGCTGCCGATGTACAGGCCGGTGGCCAGGCCGTTCAGCAGGATCCCGCCGACCAGGTAGCCGACCCGGGCCGGGATCGTCCCGCCCGCCGGCAGCACCGCCAGGGCGCCGTCGACCGCGAACCCCACCACGACCAGGTTGGCCACCGTGCCGAAGCCGGGGCGCTGCCGCAGCGGGATCCACAGCAGGAGCACAGGAACGCCGACCAGGATGACGATCCAGCCGAAGCTGACGCCGGTGGCCTCGGACAGGCCCTGGTGGAAGACGTCCCACGGGTTGAGCCCGAGGGCCGACTCGACCATGAAGGCCATGCTGACGCCGTACAGGACGAGGCCGGTGAAGAGCTGGACGGTCCGCCGGGTGAGACGACGATCTCGGTTGCCACGTGGTTGCACGGGTGCCAGTCTGAAGGCCAATTAGGGTGTGCTGAAGTGCCAATTCGCCGGAGGTGGATGTGACGACGACGATTCGCGGGGGCCAATTGGGCCGTCTGCTCGGGCAGTGGCATTCCCTGCCGGGCCGTCACCGCAGTCCCGACTACGCCGCCCTGGCCGGAGCCGTGCGGGGCCTGCTGGCCGACGGGCGACTGCCTCTGGGCGTACGGATGCCGGCCGAACGCGAATTGGCGGAGGCGCTCGCGGTGAGCCGCACGACGGTCTCGGCCGCGTATCGGACCCTGCGGGAGAGTGGCCATCTGACCAGCCGCCGGGGCGCCGGAAGCTGGACCACCCTGCCGCAGGGCCATCGGGTCGCGCCGTCGGGTCTGTGGGCCGCCGGCGACGACCAGGACGTGATCGACCTGGGTGTGGCCGCCTCGGCCGCCCCCGCCGAGCTCGTGACGGCCGCGCACGACGCCGCCTCCGACCTGCCGCGCTACCTGGGCAGCGCCGGCTATCACCCGACCGGCCTGGGCGAGCTCCGCGAGGCGGTGGCGGCCGGCTACGCCGAGCGGGGTGTGCCGACCTCGGCCGAGCAGATCCTCATCACCGGAGGCACCCAGCAGGCCCTCGACCTGGTGCTGCGCCTGTCGGTGCCGGCCGGTTCGCCCGTGCTGGTGGAGGCGCCGACCTATCCGAACGCGCTGGCCGCGCTCTCGGCCCGCCGGGCCCGCCTCAGCACCCACGGCCTGGACACGGCCACCGGCTGGGACGGCGAGATGCTGCTGGGCGCGCTGCGCCAGACCCGCCCTCGCGTCTCGTACGTCATCCCCGAGTTCCACAACCCGACCAGCCACCTGATGACCACCGACCTGCGCGAACGCCTGGTGGCCACGGCACACGCGACCGGCACCGAGCTGATCGTCGACGAGTCCTTCGTCGACCTGCCCTTGGACGACCAGGAGATGCCCCCACCGGTGGCCGTCTTCGACCGGCACAGCCGGGTGGTGTCGATCGGCGGCATGAGCAAGGCCTACTGGGGCGGCCTGCGCATCGGCTGGGTGCGCGCGTCGGCCCCGCTGGTGCAGCGCCTGGCCGCCATCCGCGTCGGCGTCGACATGGCCAGCCCCGTCCTGGAGCAGCTGGTCGCCGTCCGCCTCATGCATCAGGCCACCCAGATCGTGAAGGCCCGCCGCGAAGAACTCCGCATCCAGCGCGACGCCCTGGTCACGGCCCTGCGGACCGCCCTGCCGGAGTGGAGCTTCGTGCTGCCGGCCGGCGGCGTCTCCCTCTGGGCCGAACTGGACGGCCCGATCTCCAGCGCCCTGTCCCGAGCCGCCGAGGACGTGGGCGTCCGCCTCGCCCCCGGCCCCCGCTTCGGCCTGGACGGCACCTTGGAGCGTTTCCTGCGCCTGCCTTTCACCCTCCCCGCCGAAGACCTGATCGAGGCCGTA
This sequence comes from Actinoplanes sp. CA-131856, assembly GCF_050956135.1. Classification (GTDB taxonomy): domain Bacteria; phylum Actinomycetota; class Actinomycetes; order Mycobacteriales; family Micromonosporaceae; genus Actinoplanes. The sequence goes on from NZ_CP191849.1 coordinate 2,076,671, forward strand.
CGCCGGATCGCCACCGTCCGTCACGACCTGGACCGGGCGACGTCCCCGTCCTGGCGCTCCCCAACGGTGATCGCCTGACGAGACGTCAGACGAGCCAGACCCCGTCCCGCATGAGGGTGCGGCCGGCCAGCTCGTTCACCTCCCGCCACGCTTGAACACGCTCCGGGCGCAACACGAGAAAAGCGTAGGAGTCCCCAGCCGTACGGGGATCCCAGTCGTTCTGATCGGCGTAGGCCTCACCGGCCCGCCCCGACTCGGCGACCGGAATCGCTTTCTCCAAGACAGCATCGATCAGTACGACATCACGGGTCCCCCCGAGCGCGACCCGGGCCCGCCCGTGCGCGGCGAGGTTGCGCCCGGTGGGCGACCCGGTGTCGGTGGCCAGCAGCACCCGGTCCTCGAACCAGGCGATGGTCAGCGGAACGAGATAGGGCTCGTCACCATCGGCCGTAGCCACCCAGGCGTCGGCCACCGGCGCCGCGAGTTTTGCCAGCACATCCGCCTTGCGCTCGGCCGGCGACCGGGGTTTCTCAGCCATCGCAGTCCTCCTCGACTCGCGCTCTTTCTACCAGCCCCCTACGACACTTTCGGCCCGCCGCGAAGAGGGCGCCGCAGCGACGGCCGGCCGGCTGGAGGTTGAAAATCCGACGCCGCCCGGCCAAGCGGCCAGCGGGTTGGAAAAGGCGAGTGGACGGCGGCCAGCCATGTGAAGGGCGGGGAAGGCAAGGCGGGGAAGGCAGGGCGGGGAAGGCAGGGCGGGGAGGGCGAGAAGGGCGGGCGGGGAAAGCCGGGCCGGGAAGGTGGGCGCGGGGCGGGCGCGGTCAGGCGGCGCCCCGCGTGCCTCTTACTCGGTTGCGCCCTGGAACAAGCCGAACACGTTGCCGTCCGTGTCGCGCAGCGTGGCGGTCAGGCCGCCTCCGCCCACGTCCTTCGCGGGCTGCTCCAGCGTGGCGCCGGTGGCCGTCAACGACTTGATGGTCGCCTCGATGTCGGGGACGTGGTAGTACGTGATCGGGCCCGCGGCCACGTCGCCGTGGGGGTTCAGGCCGATCTCGGGGGCGCCTTCCGGGCGGAAACCCACGTAGTACGGCTCGTCCATGTAGGGCGGCGTGCCCAGCAACGCCGTGTAGAGCGCCTTCGCCGCGCCGAGGTCCTTGACCGGGATGGTGATCGTACGGATGGGCATGGTTCCTCCTCTGTCACAGCGGACCGGGGCGGCCCGTCACAACGTATGACGGGTGCCGAACGAGAGGTGTGACGATGAGCGAACTGGATCTGCTGGCGCAGCGCTTCGAGGCCGACCGGGCGCATCTGCGCGCCGTCGCCCAGCGCATGCTCGGTTCGGCCGACGAAGCCGACGACGCCGTCCAGGAGACCTGGGTGCGCCTGAGCCGCAGCGACACCAGCGACGTGGGCAACCTGACCGGCTGGCTGACGACCGTCGTCTCCCGGGTCTGCCTCGACATGCTGCGCTCGCGGGCGTCGCGGCGTGAGGACCAGACCGAGATTCCCCCGACGACGTACGACGACGAGCCCGGCCCCGAACAGCAGGCGCTTCTCTCCGACGCCATCGGGCCCGCCCTGTTGCTCGTTCTCGACACGCTCGGGCCGAGCGAGCGTCTCGCCTTCGTCCTGCACGACATGTTCGCCGTGCCTTTTCCGGAGATCGCCGAGATCGTCGGGTGTACGCCGGCGGCCGCGCGCCAGCTGGCCAGCCGCGCCCGGCGGCGGGTGCGGGGCGAGCAGGTCCCGGACGACGACGGCACCGACCGGCGGCGGGCCGTCGTGAGCGCCTTTCTGACCGCCGCCCGGGCCGGCGACTTCAGCGCCCTGCTCACCCTGCTCGACCCCGATGTCGTGCTGCGGGCCGACCCCGAGGCCGTCAAGATCGGGGCGACCGCCGTGCTGACCGGCGCCGGCGAGGTGGCCGGACGCTTCAACGGCGGCGCCCAGTCGGCGCGTCTCGCCTTCCTCGACGGCGAGCCGGGCCTGGTCTGGGCCGTCGGCGGTCAGGTCCGCGTGGCTTTCGTCTTCGCCTTCGAGGGCGACCGGGTCAGCCGGATCGACCAGTTGGCCGATCCGGCCGCCATCGGGGCGATGAGCATCGACATCCGCCCCAACAAGGAGCTCTGATGGTCAGATCTGGGCGAGCGACCCGGCGTACATCTGGTCGATCTGCTCGGCGAAGTTGGTCTCGACCGAGCGGCGCTTGATCTTCATGGAGGGGGTGATCTCGCCGGCCTCGATGCTCAGGTCGCGGGGGAGGATCGCGAACTTCTTGATCGTCTCCCAGCGGTTGAGCTTGCCGTTGAGCTCCTGGATGTAGCCGTCGATCATCTGCTGGGTCTCGGGGGCGCAGCAGATGTCCTGGTAGCTCTTGCCGGCCAGCGGGCCGCTGGCGGCCCAGCCCTTGATCGCGTCCTCGTCGAGCGAGATCAGCATGGTCACGAAGTTGCGGGCCTGGCCGATGACGACGGCCTGCGACGTGTACGGGCAGACCGCCTTGAACATGCCCTCGATCGCGGACGGGGCGATGTATTTGCCGCCGGACGTCTTGACCAGGTCTTTCTTGCGGTCGGTGACCCGGAGGAAGCCGTCGGCGTCGAGCTCGCCGATGTCGCCGGTGCGCAGGAAGCCGTCCTCGGTGAACGCCTCGGACGTCTCCTTGGGCAGGTTGTGATAGCCGCGCATGACCGGGGCGCCGCGCAGCAGCACCTCGCCGTCGGTGTCGATGCGGCACTCGAGGTCGCCCAGGGGCAGGCCGACCGTGCCGATCTTGAGCTTGTCGAGGCGGTTGACGAAGTTGGCCGCGCTGCTCTCGGTGAGGCCGTAGCCCTCCATGATCGGGAGGTTGGCGGCCGCGAAGAACTCGGCGATGTCGCGGCTGAGCGGGGCCGAGCCGCTGACCAGCACGCGCAGGCGGCCACCGAGCTTGGTCTGCAGCTTGCTGAAGACCAGGCGCTCGGCCACCGCGAACTTGAGCTTGAGCCCACCCGGTAGCGGCTTGCCGGCCTGCTCGAGCGCGACCTTCTGCTTGCCGACCCCGACGGCCCAGTGGAAGATCTTGGCCTTGGCCCCGCCGCCTTCCAGGGCCGTGGTCACCGTCTTGTTGTAGACCTTCTCGAAGATGCGGGGAGCGGCGCACATCAGCGTCGGCTGGACCACCGCGAGCATGTCGACCAGCTTGTCGACGCGGCCGTCGACATAAGTCGGCACGCCCACGTGGATGATGCCGCAGAGCAGCGTCTTGCCGAACGAGTGCGACAGCGGCAGCCAGAGATATTGCAGGTCGGTCGACTCGAACAGGCCGAGGCCCTGCTGGGCGACGCCCTCCCAGGTCCACCCGGCGTGCAGCAGCTGCACGCCCTTGGGCCGGCCGGTGGTGCCCGAGGTGTAGATGAGGGTGGCGAGGTGGTCGGGGTTGATGCCCTCGACAACCTCGGCGATCAGGTTCGGCTTGTCGCGCAGGACGGCGGCGCCGCGCTCCTCGAGCTCGGTCAGCGTCAGCTGGGGCGGGGTCGCGCCGGCGTCGGCCGGGCCGTCGATGATGACGACGTGGGTGACGGCGGTGTCGACGCCCGAGATCTTCAGGGCCTGCTTGGCGTTCTCGGCGATCAGCACCTTGGACCCGGAGTCGGCCACGATGTAGCTCGCGTCCTCGGGCTCGGTGGTCGGGTAGACCGTGGTGGTGGCCGCGCCCGCGCAGTTGATGCCCAGGTCGGCAAGCACCCACTCGAACCGGGTGCCGGAGAGGATGGCGACCCTGTCCTCGAGGCCCACGCCGAGCTCGCGCAGGCCCGCCGCGATCGCCGTCGCCCGCTCGCCGACCTGCGCCCACGTGTGCCAGACCATGCCGCTGTCGTCGGCGTTGGGCACGGCGAAGGCCTGACCGTTCGGAGTCGCGGCCACCCGTTTGAAGAACATGTCGGGGATCGACCGGTACGGGACCTCGAGAGCCATCGGCGCCGCCTTCAGATGCAGGAACGGGGGAGTTAACGAACTTGTTACCGCAGAGTATTGGTGACGGGGCGGGAGGGCTAGTGGCACGGCGCCTCACATCGATTCTATCGACCGGGAGGCCAGGTCGTCTCACAGCGTGAAACCGGCGAGTAACTCTAGGAGCCGGTCTCCCGGAGGGCGGGCGCGAGCGAGGCGGTGACCGCCGAGACGGCGACGACCGTGGCGAAGGCCAGGATGGCCAGGCGGGGGCCGCCGGCGGTGACGAGCAGGCCGGCGAGCAGGGGCGCGGCCGCGGCGGCGGACATGGCGGCCATGAAGATCACGCTGAGGACGCGGCCCTGGAGGGCGTCGGGGGTGATCGCCGCCTGGTGGGCGAAGAGCGCCGCGTTGCAGGCCGGCCCGGCGAAGACCGCCAGGGCGACCGGGGCCGCCGTGGCCACGCCGATGGCCGGGACCGCGCTGACCGTCAGGAAGGCGAAGGAGGCCCAGCACAGGGAGCGGATCAGCCGCGTGAACGGCAGCCAGCGGAGCAGCGCCGGCGCGGCCAGCGCGCCGAGCAGGCCGCCGGCGCCGACGATGGTCTCGGTCAGGCCGATGACGCCGGGCGGCGTGCCCTGGTCCTGGAGGGTCACGATGATCGTGAAGATCGTCCCGGTGAGGGCGAGGTTCAGCGGGGCCGCGACGATCAGCACCGAGCGCAGGAACGCGTTGGTGAAGACGAACCGAAGGCCCTCGGCCAGGGCCTCGAGGTGGCTGCCGGGCCGGTGCCGGGCGGTCTGCATGGGCTTGCGGATGAGGGCGACGCCGATCAGCGAGGCCAGGTACGACACCGCGTTGCCGACGAAGGGCAGGGCGTGGGTGATGCCGAAGAGCAGGCCGCCGAGCGGGGGACCGGCGAGCGAGGTGCCGTAGCTGCGGGCCTCGTTGCGGGCCACCGCCGCCGGCAGGTGCGGCACGGGGACCAGGCTGCGCAGGGCGGCGTGCTCGGTGGTGTTGAAGAAGGCGCCGCAGACCGCGTCGATCACCGCCACCACGATGATCGTGGCGAGGCTGGCGTGCCCGGCCACGACGGCCACGGCCAGCGCCGCGAACGCGATGAGCCGGACGATGTCGCAGGCCAGCAGGGCCGTGCGGCGGTTGATCTGGTCGGCCAGGACGCCGGCCGGCAGGCGGCAGGCGAGCTTGGTGACCTGGGCGGCGGTGCCGACGGCGCCGGCCTGCACGGCCGAGCCGGTCACCTCGAGCACGAGCAGCGGGACGGCGAGCTGGGCGATCGTCGCCCCCAGGTCGGACAAAGTCTGACTTGTCCACAGGAGATTGAACTCGCGGTTGCGCCAGAGGCTCGGCACTGTCCGCGATTCCATGGTCACCCAACGCAGGATATGTACTGCATTCCATATTCCGCACGAGCCCGGCCCGCGCTGATCCGCGGGCCGGGTGTCGGGACGTACGAAAAGGAAGGGTTTAAGGGGCCAGGTAGAGAAGGCGGTTGGGGGAGTTCGTGCCGGCGCTCGTGACCACGCCCGTCGTGGCGCCGTTGACCAGGCTGTCGCGCACCTGGGCCGGGGTGAGGCTCGGGCTGCCGGAGAGGACCCGGGCGGCCGCGCCGGCGACGTGCGGGCTGGCCATCGACGTGCCGCTGATCGTGTTGGTCGCGGAATTCGACGTGTACCAGTCCGAGGTGATCGACGAGCCCGGGGCGAAGATGTCCAGGCAGCTGCCGTAGTTGGAGTAGCTGGCGCGCGCGTCGGTGCTGGTGGTGGCGCCGACCGTGATGGCCGCGGCGACCCGGGCCGGCGACGAGTTGCAGGCGTTGGCGTTGGAGTTGCCGGCGGCCAGGGCGTAGGTGACGCCCGAGGTGATCGACCGGGAGACGGCGCTGTCGAGGGTGCTGCTGACGCCGCCGCCGAGGCTCATGTTGGCCACCGCGGGCTTGACCGCGTTGGTGGTGACCCAGTTGACGCCCGCGATGACGCCGGCCGTGGTGCCGCTGCCCGAGCAGTTGAGCACGCGGACGCCGACCAGGCGGACCTGCTTGGCGACGCCGTAGGTGGTGCCGCCGACCGTGCCCGCCACGTGGGTGCCGTGACCGTTGCAGTCGACGCCGCCGGAGCCGACCGCGTCGTAGCCGAACGAGGCCCGGCCGCCGAAGTCGCTGTGCGTGTAGCGGATGCCGGTGTCGATGACGTACGCGGTGACGCCCGAGCCGGTCGTCGTGTACGAGTACGTGGTGCTCAGTGGACGGTTGCGCTGGTCGATGCGGTCGAGACCCCAGGTCGCGTTGGCCTGCGTGGCCAGCAGCGAGACCGTCTGGTTCTGCTCGACGTACTCGACGTCGGGGCTCGCCGCGAGGCGCTTGGCCTGATAGGCGGTCATGCCGGCCTCGTACGCGTTTATCGTGCCGAAGCTCTGGCGTACCTGGCCTCCGAAGCTCGTGGCCAGCGTCGCCGGCGACTTGGCGCCGGCCTTGAGGACCACGATGTAGCTGCCGGGCACCGCGGTGGCCGTGCCGTCCAGGCGGATCTCGCCGGTGGCGGCGGCCGCGGCCGGGGTGGCCGTCGCGGCCGCGGTGATCGCGGCGAGTACGCCCGCGATCAGGATGCGTCTCTTCGCCATGCGCTGTCCTCTCTCGGCCCCGTGATATTGACGAGTGCCAATTAGTCTATACGGAGGGTCACCGTGTGGCGGCATATCGTATGGGCCATATCGGGGCCCAGAATGTGCTGGTGGATCTGATCATTCCGCCCGGCGGGAACAAGACCGTGGCCGTCTATCGCGCGCTGCGGGAGGCCATTGTGGACGGCAGGTTGCCACCCGGATCGCGGCTGCCGGCGACCCGGGTCCTCGCCGCCGATCTCGGGATCGCGCGGGGAAGCGTCGCGGGCGCCTACGAGCGCCTCGCCGCCGAGGGCTATCTGGACGCTCGGGTCGGGGCGGGAACTTTCGTCGCTTTCACGCCGACAAGTCGAACACCCCGGCGCGAGGGTGGTTCGCTGAAGCCGCGGCGCGGATGGGCCTTCGCGCCACTGCCGACGAGTGGGGGCGCGCCACCGCCGCGCTACGACTTCCGGGTCGGCATCCCCGACGCCGGGCTCTTCCCGTTCGACGCCTGGCGGCGCCTGCTGGTCGCCGAGACCCGGCTGCGGGCCAACAGCCTGGGCACGTACGCGGAACCGTCCGGCCACCCGGCCCTGCGCGAGGCGATCGCCCGCTATCTCGGCGTGGCCCGGGGCGTGCGGGCGAGCGCGGCCGACATGGTGATCACCAACGGGACGCAGCACGCCCTCGACCTGATCGGCCGGGTGCTGATCACGCCGGGCGACGTGGTCGCGGTCGAGGACCCGGGCTATCCACCGGCCCGGCGCCTGTTCGCCTCGCTGGGCGCCCGGGTCGCCCCCGTGCCGGTCGACGCCGAGGGTCTGGTCGTCTCGGCGATCCCGTCGTCGTCCACCGTGGTCTACACGACGCCGTCGCATCAGTTCCCGCTCGGCCGGGCGATGAGCGCGGCCCGCCGCCGCGAGCTGCTCGACTGGGCCGGCCGCCGGTCGGTGGCGATCGTCGAGGACGACTACGACAGCGAGTTCCGCTTCCTGTCGCGCCCGCTGGAGCCGCTCTACAGCCTCGACACCGCGGGCCGGGTGCTTTACGCCGGCACGTTCTCCAAGAGCATGCTCCCGTCACTGCGCACCGGCTTTCTGCTCACCCCGCCCGGTCTGCGCGACGCGCTGGTCGCCGCCCGGCAGATGGGCGACGGGCACGGCCAGCCCGCCGTGCAGGCCGCGCTGGCCCGCTTCATCGACGACGGCCAACTGGCCCGGCACGTGCGCAAGGCCGGCAAGGCCTACGCCGTGCGGCACCGCAGGCTCGTCGCCGCGCTGATGTCCACCCCCGGTCTCGAGGCGATCCCGTCCGCCGCCGGCCTGCACCTGGCCGCGGTCACCCCCGTCGACTCGACCGCGGTGACCAGGGCGGCCGCGCGAGCCGGGATCGGCCTCGACGACCTGCGCACCTACTTCGCCACCCCGTCCACCGGTGCCGTCGGCCCGTCCACCGGCTTCGCCACCCCGTCCACCGGTGCCGTCGGCCCGTCCACCGGCTTCGCCACCCCGTCCACCGGTGCCGTCGGCCCGTCCACCGGCTTCGCCGATCAGTCCACCGGGCAGACCGGTCTCGTGTTCGGGTTCGGTGCGGCCGACCCGTCGCTGATCGGCGAGGGGATGGCGCTGCTGGCCGGCATCTTGGAGCGCCACGCCTGATAGGCGATCGCGCCCGCCGCGACGACCAGGCTGAGCAGCGCCGGCGGCCCGGTCAGCCCGAGCAGCGCGACCACGGCCACGAACGCCACAGCGGCCACCGCCCGCTGCCGGCCGGCCAGCAGCTTGACCGCGGCCGCCGTGCCGATCACGTAGACCAGCGTGAAGCAGCCGGTGACCAGCAGCATCATCGTGTGCAGGTCGATCGGGAGCACGACCGAGACCAGGCTGCCGAGCAACACCGCGAGCAGCGCCTTGCGCGGCGTGCCGAACGGCTTCGCCGGCAGTGCCCCGTCGCGGGCCAGCGCCGCCCCCAGCTGCGACGACCCGGCGAAGTAGGCGTTCACCGCACCGGCCGTCAGCAGCAGGGCCACCACCGCCGTGAGCGCCCGCACCGGGCCGCCCACGCCGGCCGCGAGCAGGTCGGCCAGCGGCGCCTGGCTGTCGCCGAGCGCCGGCCCGAGCACCAGCACGCTGGTGACGGCCACGGCCAGGTAGAGCGCGCCGACCACCACGACCGCGATCGCCGTGGCCCGCGGCACGTCGCGGCGGGGATCGCGGTATTGCCCGGACAGTGACGACACCGCCTCCCAGCCGGCGAAACCCCAGATCAGCACGGCCACGGCCGTGCCCACGCCGGCCCAGCCGTGCGGCGTGAACGGCGTCATGTTCCCCCACCGGGCATGCGGCAGCGCGGTGATCACCGTGAGGAGCAGCAGCACGGCGAGCGTGCCGGTGAGCGCGAGCTGGGCCCGGCCCGAGACCCGCAGGCCGAACCAGTTCATCACCGCGACCGTGCCGACCACGGCCAGGAACGTGCCGAGCACGGTGGCCCGGCCGCCACCGACCACGTCGGCCACATAGCCACCGGCGAACGCGGCGGCTGCCGGCGCGCCGAGCGGCACCGCGAAGAAGAAGCACCAGCCGACGGCCGCCGCCGCCCGGGGCCCGAACGCGAGCCGGACGAATGTGGAGACGCCGCCGGCGTCGGGATGTCGGGCCCCGAGCGCCGCGAAGGTCCAGGCCAGGGGCGCCGAGAGCGCGATCAGCGCGGCCCAGGCGACCAGCGAGGCGGGGCCGGCGACATCGGCGGCCAGGGCGGGCAGGGAGATCACGCCGGTGCCGAGCACGGCACCGATGCTGAGGGCGGTGCCCTGGGCCACGGAAAGCTTCATGGCGAGAACGGTAGGCGGGGATTGGCTCGCCCGCGTAGGCCAATCGAGCCCTGATCAGTTGGGCCAATCAGAGCCCGAAACGTCCGTCCCGGAGCGCGGCCTCGTCGCCGGTCACGGTCACCCGGGCGGCATCCTTGCGGCCGGTGAGAAAGAGCGCGATCTCACCAGGATCTCCCGACAAGGTGGCCACCGGAGCTTCGCCGACGGTGAAGGAGCCGAAGCCGTCGGAGCGGATCTCCACCGACAACCGGGCCCGCCGCAGGGCCAGCTTGCCGGTCATCCGCACGGCCTTCCACAAGGCCGCCTGCTCGCCCGGGGAGAGGGAGCGCGGCGTCCACGAGGATTGCGCCCGCCGCACGTCCTCATGGTGGATGAAGAACTCGACCACATTCGTCACCTCGTCCAGCAACGGGTTGCTGACCGGGCTCCACCACGGCGGCGTTCGCAATTCGGAGATCACTTTTTCGTACGGCTGGGAAGCCTTGGCCAACCGCACGCGTTCACCGTGACCGTGCAGGGGCGGCAGGAGGATGCCGGCCGAGGCGTCGGGCCGCCGGTCGCGTACCACGAGATGAGCCGCGAGATCGCGGGTCGTCCATCCGGTGCAGAGCGTGGGCTGGTCCGGTCCGAGCGAAAGCAGCAGGTCGGCGAGGAGCCGGCGTTCGCTCCGGGCATAGGCGGTCACGAACGTGATCGTAGACACATTGTCGTACCTGTGAACGAACGGCGCCCGTTCGGCAGGATGGGGAAGTAAGGCCGGAACCCCCGGCGAACACTTACCAGTCAGGTAGGAAATTGAGCAGCAGGACCAGCCGCGATGTGCTGGGACGGGGACTGCGCGTGCTGGGACAGGCGATTCGGACGGAACCGCGCCTGTTCACCGTCGGCGTTGTCGGCAGCAGCGTCTTCGGCCTTCTGGTCATCGCGAACTCGTACGTGGTGGGCTACGTGATCGGCCATGTCGTCGTGCCCGCTTTCAGCAGCGGAAAGGCCGGAACGGGTGAGCTCGCGCTCATCGCGGCCGTCTTCCTCGGCCTCAGCGGGCTGCGCGTGGCCAGCGTCTTCGGCCGCCGCCTGGGCGCCGGCTTCATGCAGTTCCGGCTCCAGGCCCGCTATCGCCGGGCGGTGACCAGCCGCTATCTCTCACTGCCGCCCGCCTGGCATCAGCGCCACGCCACCGGCACCCTGCTGTCGAACGCGAACTCCGACGTGGAGGCCGCTTTCGTGCCGATCGCGCCGCTGCCGTTCGCGGTCGGCACGATCGTGATGATCGTCGCGGCCGTGGTCGCGCTGTTCTTCACCGACCCGGTGCTGGCGCTGGTCGGCGTCACGCTCTTCCCGGCCCTGTTCGGCCTGAACTTCGTCTATTCGCGGGCCATGTCGCCGCGGCAGATCCGCGCCCAGCAGATGCGGGCCAAGGTCAGCGCGGTCGCGCACGAGAGCTTCGACGGCGCGCTGGTGGTCAAGACGATGGGCCGCGAGGCCGACGAGTCGCGCCGGTTCGGCGTCTTCGTGGCCGAGCTGCGCGACGCGCTGATCTCGGTGGGCCGGCTCCGCGGCCTGTTCGACCCGCTCATGGACGCCCTGCCCAGCCTGGGCACCCTGGCCGTGCTGCTGCTCGGCGCCTGGCGGCTGGAGTCCGGCGCGATCTCGGTGACCGAGCTGGTCACGGTGAGCTTCCTGTTCACGGTGCTGGCCTTCCCGGTGCGCGCGATCGGGTGGGTGGTGGCGGAGCTGCCGCGCAGCGTGGCCGGCTGGGAGAGGGTCCAGGCCGTCCTTTCGGCGACAGGCGATTTGTCGTACGGCGACAAGAGCGCCGACGGCGAAGGAGCCGCCGAGCTGCGATTCGACAAGGTCGACTTCCGCTACGGCGACGGCCCCCTGGTCCTGCGCGATGTCTCCTTCACCGTGCCCCGGGGTAAGACGGTCGCTCTGGTCGGCGCCACCGGATCGGGCAAGTCGACCATCGCCTCGCTCGCCGTGCGCCTCATGGACCCGGTCGACGGGCGGATCGTCCTCGACGACACGGCGGTGCCGTCCCTGAGCGAGGCCGCACTCGCGCGGGCGTCCGCTTTGGTCCCGCAGATCCCGTTCGTCTTCGACGACACGATCCGCGGCAACGTGACGCTCGACCGTCCGGAAATATCCGATGAGTCGGTGGCATGGGCGCTTGAGCTGGCGCAGGCCGACCGATTCGTCGGCAATCTGCCGGAAGGGCTCGACACCGCGGTCGGTGAGCGCGGCACCTCTCTGTCCGGCGGCCAACGGCAGCGGATCACGCTGGCCCGGGCGCTCGCCGGCAAGCCGAGACTGCTGGTGCTGGACGACGCCACGAGCGCGGTCGACCCGCGCGTGGAAGCCGACATCCTGGCCGCGCTGCGGGGCAACGACGCCGGCGCGTCCATCCTGGTCGTCGCCTACCGGCGGGCCACCATCGCGCTGGCCGACGAGGTCGTCTACCTGGAGCAGGGCAAGGTCGTGGCCACCGGAACCCACACCGAGCTCCTCGCCAACCACCAGGGCTATGCGGATCTCGTGACCGCGTACGAGAAGGCCGAAAGGGTCGAAGCTTGAGCACCGGAACCTTTGCGACGATCAAGCGCGGGCTGGCGCTCTCTCCGGAACTCAGGCCGGGGCTCGGTGGGACGATCGCGCTCGCCCTGGTCCAGATGGGCGGCCGGGTGGCCGTGCCGATCGCCGTCCAGCAGGGCATCGACCACGGTATTCGCGGCGCCGGCGGGCCGGACCTCAACTACGTGGTCGGCGTCGTCGCGGTCACCTTCGTGGCGCTGATGATCTCGACGCTGGCCGGCTATCTGATGACCCGGCGACTGTTCACGGTGAGCGAGACCGCGCTCGGCGGCCTGCGCTCGCGCACCTTCCGGCACATCCACGACCTGTCGATGCTGCACCAGCAGTCCGAGCGGCGCGGCACGATGGTGTCCCGGGTGACCAGCGACGTCGACCAGATCTCGCAGTTCCTCCAGACCGGCGGCGTGCAACTGCTGCTCGCCTCGGGCCAGCTGCTCGTCTCGACGATCGTCATGTTCGTCTACTCCTGGCAGCTCACCATCGTGGTGCTGCTCGCGTTCGGCCCCTCGGTCGCGATCATCCGGCTCTTCCAGAAGCGGCTGGCCTCGGTCTACGCCGCGGTCCGCGAACGCACCGGCGTCATGCTGGGCGCGGTCGCCGAGAGCGTCGTGGGCGCGCTGGTCATCCGGGCGTACGGCGTGGCCGGCCGCACCGAGAAGCGGCTCGACGAGTCGATCTCCGGTCTGCGGAACGCGCAGCAGCGCGCCCTGAAGACGAGCGTCACCAGCTTCTCCAGCGGCGAGATCGGCGCCGGTCTGGCCCTGGCCGCCGTGGTCGTGGTGGGCGTGCTGATCGGCGAGGACGGCGGCCTGACGGTGGGCCGGCTGACCGCGTTCCTGTTCCTGGTGACGCTGTTCATCCAGCCCGTGCAGATCGCCACCGACATGCTCAACGAGGCGCAGAACGCGGTGGCCGGCTGGCGCCGCGTGCTCGACGTGCTCGACCTGAGCCCGGACGTGGCCGACCCCGACGACGTGGGCGTCCCGCTTCCGGTGGGTCCTCTCTCCGTACGCTTCGACGACGTCTCGTTCCGCTATCCCGGCGGCCCGGTCGTGCTGCACGACGTCGATCTGGAGATCCCGGCCCGGACGAAGGTGGCCGTGGTCGGCGAGACCGGCAGCGGCAAGACGACCTTCGCCAAGCTGCTCACCCGTCTGATGGACCCCGCCGAGGGTGAAGTTCTGCTCTCCGGGACGCCGCTGACCTCGGTGCGGTTCTCGTCACTGCGCTCGCGCGTGGTGATGGTGCCGCAGGACGGCTTCCTGTTCGACGCGACCGTGGCCGAGAACATCCGCTTCGCCGAGCCGTCGCTCACCGACCAGCAGTTGGCGGACGCCTTCGTCGAGCTGGGGCTCAAGGACTGGCTGGACGGGCTGCCGGGTGGGCTCGAGACCCCGGTGGGCGAGCGCGGCGAGGCGCTCAGCGTGGGCGAGCGGCAGCTGGTGGCGCTGGTCCGGGCGTACGTCGCCGATCCTGACCTGCTGGTCCTGGACGAGGCGACCAGTGCTGTCGACCCGGCCACCGAGGTGCGGCTTCAGCACGCCCTCGACACGGTGACCAGGGGACGGACGACGGTGGCGATCGCGCACCGGCTCTCCACGGCCCAGGCCGCGGACGAGGTGATCGTGGTGGACGCGGGCCGCGTCGTCCAACGCGGCCCGCACTCCGAACTCGTCAACCAGGAGGGTTCGATCTACGCCAAGCTCTACGCGAGCTGGCTCGAACAAACCCGCTGATCAGCGGGCGTAGAACTCGACTACCAGCTGCTCGTCGCACTGCACGCGGATCTCCGAGCGCTGCGGCAGGCTGATCATCGTGGTGCGCAGGTCCTCGAGGACCGTGGAGAGATAGGGCGGGGTCGGGCCGTCGACGTGGGCGCCGGCCGCGGCGATCTGGAACGGCGGCTTCTGCCGGCTGCTCTCGCGCACCTCGACGACCTGGCCCGGCTTGAGCCGGTAGCCGGGGCGGTCGACCTTCTTGCCGTCCACGGTGAAGTGGCCGTGCACGACGAGCTGGCGGGCCTGGTAGACCGTGCGGGCCAGGCCCGCGCGGGTCACCACGGCGTCCAGGCGGCGCTCGAGCAGGCTGACCATGGTCTCGCCGGTCTTGCCCTCGGCCCGGTGGGCGTCGTCGTACGCCTTCCGCATCTGGGACTCGCTGATGTTGTACTGGTGCCGCAGGCGCTGCTTCTCGAGCAGACGGACCTGGTAGTCCGAGGCCTTGCGACGGCTACGGCCGTGCACACCCGGCGGGAAGGGCCGCTTCTCGAAGTACTTCACGCACTTCGGCGTCAGGGGGATGCCGAGCGCCCGAGAGAGCTTGGCTTTAGGTCGGGAGTTGTTCATGAAGTCTCCGAGGGTCACTTGCGCTTGAGGCTGAGTTTCTAAAACGCCGATGCTACGGTTAGCCTCACCTTACTAAGGCAAGCCTAACCGGTGCCCGGAGGTCCTCACCATGCAGCCCACTCACGCCGAGGTAGCGCGTACGCTCGCCGCCGGCCACCTGCCCGGCGTCGCGCACATCGCGTGCCGTCCGGGCCCCCTGCCCGTGCGGCACGTCACCGACGCGAACGGCCGTGTGCTGCTGCTGTCGCCGCGTGACGGCGCCTTCGCCGCGGCCCTCGTGCCGCAGGAGGGCAACGACGACACCGCGATGGTGCTCGACATCTCCGACGTGCCGCCGATGGCCGGCTCGCCCGCCCTGGGCCGGGTGTGGATCTCCGGCTGGGCCACGCTGCTCGAAGGGGACGAGCTGCGGGCGGCCACGCTGGACTACGCGGACGTCGACGCCTCGGGCGATCTGCTCGACGTCGGCGACGGCCAGGTCATCCACCGGATGGACGTGGCCGAGGTGCGCTACGAGCGCAACGAGAACCTGGTCGACGTCGACGTCGACGACTGGGCCGAGGCCACGGCCGACCCGCTCTGCCGCATCGAGTTCGACCTGATCGCCGACCTGATCGACCACCACGAGGCTGAGATGAGCGCCTACGTGCGCCGTCAGCTCGGGTCGACGTTCCAGCCCAAGGCCGAACCCCAGGTCGTACGGATGGACCGGTACGGCTTCATGGTCCGTCTCGACGACAAGCTGGCCCGTCTCGCCTTCCCGCGCCCGGTCACCGACCGCCACGATCTGGCTCATCTGCTGCACCCGGTGCTGTGCCACCGGTGCGGGGACTGAGATCGAGCGGCTCCATCAGGAACCGCTGGACGTTCGGGCCGATCGCCGCGGCCAGCACCGCGGGGTCGGCGCTGGCCAGCGGCTCGATCCGCAGCACGTAACGGGTCACCATGAGCCCGGCGATCTGGGTGGCCACCAGCGCCGACCGCATCGGCGCCTCGGCCGGGTCGATCACGAGCTCGCCGACCGCCCGGCGCAGGATCTGGGTGACCACGAACTCCCGCAGCAGCCGCGCGCTCCACTCGTTGCTCAGCGCCGAGCGGAAGACGGCCAGCGCGGCCGCGCCGGCCGGCGAGTCCCACACGGACAGCGCCATCCGCACCAGCCGCTCGCCGGCCTGCTCCCGCGGTCCGGCCAGCGCCTGCGGGATCAGCTCGCCCGGGTTGATCGGCGCGTTCAGCGCGGCCAGGAACAGCTTCTCCTTGGTGCCGAAGTAGTGGTGCACCAGCGCCGGGTCGACGCCGGCGCCGGCCGCGATGGAGCGGATCGACGCCTTGTCGTACCCCTTCTCGGCGAAGGACGACCGGGCGACCTCCAGAATGGACGCGCGGGTGTCCTGATTGCCGGGACGGCGCCCGCTTCGACGTACCAAGAAAGCTCCTAAGCAGTCCGCCGTCGCAGGGTCGCGGCGGCCAGGACGAGCGCGACCACGGCCGCGCCCGCGACGATCACCAGATCCCACCACATCTCGCTGGTCGGCTCGGCGAACTGCCCGACCTGCAGGAGCGCGTCGACGGCGTAGGTCAGCGGCAGCACGTTGCTGATCGCCTCGAGCCAGCCGGCCATCTGCTCGCGCGGCACGAACAGCCCGCACAGCAGGATCTGCGGCACGACGACCACCGGAAGGAACTGTACGGCCTGGAACTCCGTACGGGCGAAGGCGCTGCAGAACAGACCAAGGGCCACTCCGAGTACGGCGTTGAGCACGGCGACCACGACGACCAGACCCGCACTGCCCGTGGTCGTCAGCCCGAGCAGCCAGTACGCGGCGCCGGTCGCGACCACCCCCTGGACGGCGGCGGCGAGACCGAACGCCAGCCCGTACCCGAAGAGCAGGTCGAGCTTGCCCAGGGGAGTGGTGAGCAGACGTTCCAGGGTTCCGGTGGTCCGCTCGCGCAGCATCGCGATGCTGGTCACCAGGAACATGATGACGAACGGGAAGATGCCGAGCATGGTCAGCGCGATCCGGTCGAAGGTGGGGCCGGCGCCGTCGTACATGAAATAGAGCAGGCTCAGCAGCAGCACCGGAACGACGACGAGCAGGGCCACCGTCCGCCGGTCGTGCCGCAGCTGCCGCAGGATCCGCCCGCAGGTGGCAACAAGGATCATGCCGTCACCTGCTCCCGGATGAGCCGCAGAAACGCCTCTTCAAGATCGTCGGCGCCGGCCGCGGAACGGATGGCGGCCGGGGTGTCGTCGGCCACGATGCGGCCCTCGCGGATCAGCAACAGTTGGTCGCACCGCCCGGCCTCGTCCATCACGTGGCTGGAGACCAGCAGCGTCGTGCCGGCGGCGGCGAGGGCGTGGAATTTCGCCCACAGGTCGGCCCGCAGTACCGGGTCGAGCCCGACGGTCGGCTCGTCGAGCACCAGCAGCCGCGGCGTGCCGATCATCGCGCAGGCCAGCGAGGCCCGGCTGCGCTGCCCACCGGAGAGATTGCCGACCAGCTGCCCGGCCGCGTCCGTCAGCCCCACGTCGTCGATGGCGCGCCCGGCCTCGGCCGCCCCGAGCCCGTAGAGGGCGGCGAAGTAGCGCACGTTCTCCCGCACGGTCAGATCGGCGTAGACGCTCGGCGCCTGCGTCACGTAGCCAACGGTGCGCCGCAGCCCGGCGCTCCCGGCGGGCTCGCCGAACACCGTCACCGAGCCCGACTTGACGATCTGCACCCCGACGATCGCCCTGATCAGAGTCGTCTTGCCGCTGCCGCTGGGCCCGAGCAGCCCGGTCACCCGCCCGGTCGGAACGGTGCAGCTGACGCCATGCAGAACTTCCCGCTTGCCCCGCTCGATCACGAGGTCCTTCACCTCGATCATCGGTGGCCTCCATCTATTTCATCGGTTGATGAGTTCAACGCTAGATGAATTTCGCGGGCGGGTAAATGGCGGGTCGAGTCTGATTTTCGACGCGGTGGGTATGGGCGGAGCGGCTCGGCCCGGCCCGGCTCTGTCGACGTTGGGGCGATTCCGGAAAGCGGTATGCCAACGTGCCGAGCTGAGCCCAGGTCGTCGTACTGCTTCAGGACGGTCTGGTAGCGCGGCAAGCTGAGGGCTGCCAACGGGCGCGGAAGCTCCGCCGAACCCGAGCCCCGTGACGTCGCTCCGCCGGGCCGGTCGCCGGAGGAGGTGCCGCGGACGGATCAGCTATGAACGGGCTGGGCGCCCGGCCCCGCGGGCGGGCCTTGTGTCTTGTTCAGGGCGCTCTGGAGGAGATCCTTGAGGGGCTTGAAGTATCTCGCGTGCGTCTTGATAAGCGCGTCAGGCGAGTCGGCCGCAAGAACCACGATCTCGATGTCATCTTTGCCCTGGTAGGCACGCTCGGCCTGGAAACGCTGACGAAGAGCTTCGTGTCGGTCCGTGTAGGCGTCGTTTCGCAGTACCCGGCCTACTGTGCGGTCAAAGACGATCAAGTAGTGGTTCACCCTGTCACCCCATCTCGTCGCATTGACCAAGCAGCATTCTCAACGAAGCGGTCTAAATCGTCACCGAGCGACTGCACTTGGCTGAGGAAACCTGCTCGGGTGATGGTCCGAGATCCTGATGTAACCGCAACCTTGTCGGGCTCGTCGATGCCTTCGCCGTACCTGAGTCCACGTCCCCAGCGATCGCCCAAGTTTTCGACGACCTCTGCCCAACGATGCTGAAGGTCAGTGCGGACCTGTACTTCCACCGGAAGTCGCCCCATGAAGAGCACGACATGTACTGCCCGGTAGCCGAAGCTCGGCTCCTGCCGGCGGTCCAGCACCCGCGGCTCCTTGTCTGTCGCGGGGAAGGCCTCCACGATGCGGGCGACGACCTGATCTTGTTTCCACCTACCGCCGTCGAGCACGATTCGCGCTCCGGCGATGTCATGGATGCCACGGATGGTCAATCCGGAAGTACGCCGGAGCTTGTCGACCAGGGTCTGCGTCGTCTTGAGGCGGGTGGTCGGTTCGAGACCCAAACCCCGGAGCCGGTCGCGAACGTCTGTCAACGCGTCGTCGTACGCCGCAAGCACCTGCTCCAGCATCTCGGAGTCGGCGTCCGAGAACTGCTCGGCATCCCGCAGCCGGGAACCGAGCTTGTCGAACTTCGAACCAGAGATCGGCAACGGCACGCGAGGACACTAGGGCACCGCTGGCCTTGTCCCGGAAGAAATACATCCGTACGAGGACGGTGGACGACCACGTGGCGATGGCTTCGGGTCTGATGGCGCTCCGGCCCCCGACGTTGCTGGTGCGCTACAGCCTCGGCCGAGGCCGTAGCGGGTCAGAGCGCCAGGATGCGGTCCAGGAACTCGCGGTAGCCGCGCATGGCCATGCGCATGCTCTCGGTGTCGGGGCTCTTGTTGCCGCGCAGCGGGTCGAGCTCGTCGCGCTCGGCCAGCAGGGCCTCGGTGAGCTCGTTGACCGCGTCGGTGAGCAGGTCGTGGGCCCGGGTCAGGGCGGTCTCGGGGTCGTCGACGAACTCGGCCTTCACCTCGTGCCAGGCGGCGCGGAAGTGGCGGACGGCGTCCTCGTCCCAGAACGCGATGCTGCCCTCGGCCACGTCGCCCGGGCGCAGCGGGGCGTCCTCCTGCTTCTCCTCCTCGGGCTCCTCGGGGGCGGCGCGGCGGCCGCGGCGGGCCGGCTCGGCGTCCTCGAGGCTGGCCGAGCGGCGCGGCAGCGGGGCCGGCTCCTCCTCCTCGACCGTCTTGGCGGTCAGGTCGCCGCTGAACGTCACCGGGGATTTCGTGGGCGGAGCGGCCGGCACCGGGATGCTGGCCGAGGCCGCCCGGGGCGCCGGGACACCCGAGACCGGGCCGGCCTCGGGGTCGGGCAGGGCCGGCGTGTAGGACGGCGGCTCACCGTAGTTACCGCCGAAACCCAGCCCGTTTCCGGTCGGGCCCAGCCCGTTTCCGGTCGAGCCCAGGCTGCTTCCGGTCGAGCCCAGGCCGTTTCCGGTCGAGCCCAAGCTGCTTCCGGTCGAGCCCAGGCCGTTTCCCGTCGAGCTCAGGCCGTTTGTGGTCGAGCCCAGCGCCGGGGACACGGGGGCCGCGGAGACCGGGGCGCCCGACGTCGGCGCGCCGGAGACCGGAGCGCCCGAGGTCGGGGTGACCGTCGGGTGCTTGGAGGTGGGCACCGACGCCCAGCCGGTCGCCCCCGTGGGGCCGGAGACGGGAGCCGACCCGTTCTCGCCCGTCGCCGGGATGCGTCCGTTCATGTCATCACGCCCGTTCTCGTCGTTCTCGTCCGCCTGCTCGCGGCCATCCACAGTAGAGGCATGGCCGTTCGCCTCGCCGTGGCTGTGCCCGTTGAGGCCGGCCGGGCGCGGCTCGAGCGGGTTGCGCCCGCCGAACAGCATCCGCCCGTTGCGGCCGCCGAGACCGAACCCGCCGAACGTGCCGGGGTCGCGGTCCCAGGGGTTGGCCCGAGCGGACTCTACGGCCGGGACGGCCTCGTCCTCGCGCTCGGCGGCCTCCGAGTGATCAGTATCCCGATCGGGCAGGCCGTGCTGGCCACCGGGAACGGGCAGCGGCGGCTTGGCCGGCGGCACCACCGACTCGGGGCGGGCCGACGGGATCGGCCCGCTGCCGGACGTGGGCGCCGACAACGGCGGTTTCGGCCCCTCGGCCGGCTTGTCGCGCTCGTCGTGCTCGGGCGAGGCCGACGCCACCGGCGGACCGGGCGTCTCCGACTGCCGGCGGGAGCCGAGGGCCACCATCTCGGTTTCACCCGAATGGGTGGCCGGGGACTCGGCGGCGTCGGGCGTGGTGGCCTCGTCCTCCCCTTCGCGGTGCACCGGCCAGAAGCGGGCCAGGCCGCGGTTCGACCGAGCGTTGTCGGGGCTGGACGTCGGCTCCATTGCTTGCAGACTCCCGTCGAGCTGTGCGCGCCGCCCTCCGAAGCAGGTGGGCAGATGCGCCCTGGCTGGGCGCGGCGCACGACGACGGTACCGTTCCGCGCCGTGACGCACACCCCCTGTGCCCGGATCGTGGGCCGCGTCGTGGCGGGTAAAAGACCGTTCGGCCGATGGGGGAGAATCGTCGGTGTGGCAGTCACGACCGATCTCGACCCGGCCATCGCGGCCCGGCTCAAGCGCACCCCCGACGGCCTCGTCGCGGCGATCGTGCGCGAGCACGGCAGCGGTGATGTCCTCATGCTCGCGTGGATGGACGACGAGGCGCTGCATCGCACGCTGACCACCGGCCGCGCCACCTATTGGTCGCGCAGCCGCCAGGAGTACTGGGTCAAGGGCGCCACGTCCGGCCACCACCAATACGTGAAGAGCGTGGCCCTCGACTGCGACGGCGACGCCCTGCTGGTGACCGTCGAGCAGGTCGGCGCCGCCTGTCACACGGGGGAGCGCACGTGCTTCTTCGACGAGCTTCCGGTGTCGGCGACATGACCAGCGGAGCGGTCTCTCCCAGCGAAGCGGACTTCCTGCGGTCGGACAAAAGGGTCGTCCCGATCACCAGGCGGCTGCTGGCCGACGGCGAGACCCCGGTCGGCGTCTACACCAAGCTGGCCGGCGGCCCCGGCACCTTCCTGCTGGAGTCGGCCGAGCAGGGCGCCGGCCCGTCCGGGGCGGCCTGGTCGCGCTATTCGTTCGTCGGCGTCCGGAGCGCGGCCACCCTGGTCGAGCGCGACGGCGAGGCGCACTGGCTCGGTGCGCCGCCCGCAGGCGTACCCCTCAATGGCGATCCTGTCCTTGCCCTGCGGGAGACGGTCGCGGCGCTGGCCGACGGCCCGGCCCCCGACGATCTGCCGCCGCTGACCGGTGGCATGGTCGGCTATCTCAGCTACGACCTGGTGCGCCGCTTCGAGCGGCTGCCCCGCACGGCGAGCGACGACCTGGCGCTGCCCGAGCTCGGCATGATGCTGGCGACCGACCTGGTCGTGCTCGACCACTACGACGGCTCGGCCATCCTGGTCGCCAACGCGGTGCTGGCCGAGGGCGCCTCCGAGACCGACCGGCGCGCCGCCTATCACCAGGCCGTGGGCCGGCTCGACGCGATGACCACGGCGCTGTCCCGGCCCACCCCGCCGATGATCTCCACGGTGGAGCGCCGCCCGGCCGGCGAGCCGGTCAGCCGCACCGCCCCCGGCGAATATCAGAAGGCGGTCGAGGAGGCCAAGGAGGCGATCCGGGCCGGCGAGTGCTTCCAGATCGTGGTGGCGCAGCGCTTCGAGCGCCCGACCGACGCCAACCCGCTCGACGTCTACCGGGTGCTGCGGGCGACCAACCCCAGCCCGTACATGTACCTGCTGCGCTTCGACGACTTCGACATCGTCGGCTCGTCGCCCGAGGCCCACTTGAAGGTCAGCGCCGACGAGGAGGGCACGCGCCGCGCCCTGCTGCACCCGATCGCCGGCACCCGCTGGCGCGGCGCCACCCCCGAGCAGGACAACGCGCTCGCGGCCGAGCTGCTGGCCGACCCGAAGGAGCGCTCCGAGCACGTCATGCTGGTCGACCTGGGCCGCAACGACCTGGGCCGGGTCTGCAAGCCGGGCACGGTCGAGGTGCCGGAGTTCGCCCGCATCGAGCGGTACAGCCACGTCATGCACATCGTCTCGACGGTGACCGGCGAGCTGAGCGACGACCGTTCGGCCTTCGACGCGCTGGCCGCGACGTTCCCGGCCGGCACGCTGTCCGGGGCGCCCAAGGTCCGCGCCATGGAGATCATCGAGTCGCTGGAGCCGACCCGCCGTGGCCTGTACGGCGGCACGGTCGGCTACTTCGGCTTCGCCGGCGACATGGACATGGCCATCGCGATCCGCACGGCGTTGCTGAAGGACGGCACGGCCTACGTGGGCGCCGGCGCCGGCATCGTGGCCGACTCCGACCCGGCGTCGGAGGAGCAGGAGACCCGCAACAAGGCGGCGGCGGTGCTGGCCGCGATCGCGTCGGCAGAGACTTTGCGCGCGGCGCGATGAACCACCGCCGTTCCTACCTGCTGTCCCTGGTCGCGTGTCTGGCGGGCGCCGGCCTGGCGGCGTACGGCGCCACCCGCACCTGGTCCCTCGACGTGGCGCATCGTCCGGGAATGTCCGATGTGCGCACTCCGCAGACCGGCGCCGACCTGGCTCCGTGGCTGATCGGGCTGGCGCTGGTCGCCCTGGCCGGCACGGGCGCCCTGCTGGCCACGAGCGGCTGGGTGCGGCGCGGCCTCGGCGTGCTGCTGACGCTGGCCGGGCTGGGGGTCATCGCCGGCGCTCTGGTCGGCCGCCTCGGCCTGGACGTGGGCGAGGCGGGCACGGGCGCCACTGTCTGGCCGATCGCTTGCGCTCTGGGCGGCGCGATCATCGCGGGCGGCGGCCTGGCTGCCGCGCGTCAGGGCCATTTGTGGCCACGGATGTCGGCACGGTACGAACGTAAGCCGGCCCAACCGCAAGCGGCCGAACCGGGAAGCTATACGAAGCCAGGCGCGGGGCCGGGGCCGTTGGCGACCGCCGGGCTGAAGACGCCGGAGGAAACCCCGGTCGACCCCCGTACGGCTTGGGACGCCCTCGATCGAGGCGACGACCCCACTTCGTGACCTGGCGCGACCGCGCCGCTCCCTACGCCGGGCGATTCAAGCGGGTCCGCAGGATGGGGTGACGGCTCCAGGCTACGACGCGCACACCGCCCGATCGTGACCCGAAATTTCCGGATATTTCCGTGCGGAGAAACGAATCCTGTCCTCGCGCGAGCGTTCGCCGCACGGAGAACAGTGCGCGGGGTTCATCGCGCCGCTTCATCGCGCGGAAGCAACGCCCAGGTTCGGCGCGGTTTCTCACGCGGCTCATCCGGTGGGCCTCACGCGCAGGCTCTCCGGTGGGCTTCACGCGCAGGCTCATTGTGCGGGCGGCGGAATGACCCGTGTGGGTGATCTTGCGAGATGGGGGTCAGGCCGTTTTGGTGAGGGAGCGCGCGGTGGCGCGGCGGTTCGTGCGCTTCGGGGCCGGGACCGAGCGGCGGGCGACCAGGGCGGCCACCTCGCGGCTGAGCTCGGCCCGGGCCTCGTGGCGAGCCCGGTCTTCCAAGGTGGCGGCCCAAGCGTTGTCGCGGGCCGTGCGGACCCTCTCGGGGCCGATCACCACCCGCTGGAGGCCGGCGAAGAGGTCGGCGGCGGCGGAAACCAGAGCGCGGGGGGTGTCGGCGAAGCCGGCATCGGTCCGGGTGGCTGCCACGGGATTACTCCACATCGCTGGAAGACATCGACAAGAGGCGCGTCCGGGGGCGCCCGAACCAGTTTGCCTCGTCCCCATCATGGTCGGACCGTATTTCCGGAGCGTGACGCTCGCGTCAACGCGCGGTGGGATCCACCGATCAGATGAAGTGCCGCAGCCCAGCGGCCCGCGGCGGGCGTGACCCATGTGACAGAAGTGACACACCGCCGTTGATCAGGCCGCATTATGCCCGAGCCCATCTCGTGAGGCGTGCCATACCCCGGGGGGCCTTGCGCGACCGCGACCTCCTAGCATCGGGCGGAGGACACCCGGAGAGGGGAGTCATTACGTGACATCCGATCAGCAGACGGAAGCGGGCACTGGCGGGCCGCAGAACGTGCTGGAGGAGATCCTCGCAGGAGTGCGCGAGGACGTGGCGGCACGGCAGAAGCAGGTGCCGCTGGAGCAGGTTCGCGAGCTGGCGGCGGCGGCGCCACCGGCGATCGACGCTTACGCGGCGCTGCGTAAGCCGGGCGTGGCGGTGATCGCCGAGGTGAAGCGGTCGTCGCCCTCCAAGGGGGCGCTGGCCGAGATCCCCGACCCCGCCGAGCTGGCGGGGGAGTACGCGGCGGGTGGCGCCCGCGTCATCAGCGTGCTCACCGAGGGCCGGTGGTTCGGCGGTTCGCTCGACGATCTGAAGGCGGTTCGCGCCTCCGTTCAGATCCCGGTGCTCCGCAAGGACTTCGTGATCTCCTCCTATCAGGTGCACGAGGCGCGAGCCCACGGCGCCGACGTGGTGCTGCTCATCGTGGCCGCCCTCGAGCAGAACGTGCTGATGGGCCTGCTCGAGCGCATCGAGTCGCTGGGCATGACCGCGCTCGTCGAGGTGCACAACGAGGAGGAGGCCGACCGGGCTCTCGAGGCGAACGCCAAGGTCATCGGGGTCAACGCCCGTGACCTGCGCACGCTTCAGGTCGACCGGTCCGTCTTCGAGCGCATCGCGCCGGGGTTGCCCAACAACGTCGTCAAGATCGCCGAGTCGGGTGTGCGGGGACCGCACGACCTGATCCGGTACGCCTCGGCCGGCGCCGACGCCGTGCTGGTCGGCGAGGGTCTGGTGACGCAGAAGAGCCCGCGTGACGCGGTGGCCGAGCTGGTGAACGCCGGCAACCACCCCGCGACACCGAGGCCCGTTCGATGACGGCACCTTCGCTGCCGGACCTGGCCGGGCACTTCGGCCGGTACGGCGGGCGCTTCGTGCCCGAGGCGCTGGTGCGGGCGCTGGACGAGCTCGACGCGGCCTACCGGTCGGCCAAGACCGACCCGGTGTTCCAGGCCGAGTTCGAGAACCTCCTGGTCAACTACGCCGGTGTGCCCTCGCTGCTCTACCGGGCCGAGCGCCTGTCGGCCGCGGTCGGCGCCGAGATCCTGCTCAAGCGGGAGGATCTCAACCACACGGGCGCCCACAAGGTGCGCAACGTGCTGGGTCAGGCGCTGCTGGCCAAGCGCATGGGCAAGCCGCGGGTGATCGCCGAGACCGGCGCCGGTCAGCACGGCGTGGCCTCCGCGACCGCGGCCGCCCTGCTCGACCTCGAGTGTGTCGTCTACATGGGCGAGACCGACACCGAGCGGCAGGCGCTGAACGTGGCCCGCATGCGCATGCTCGGCGCCACCGTCGTGCCGGTGACGAACGGTTCGCGCACGCTCAAGGACGCGCTCAACGAGGCCCTGCGTGACTGGGTGGCCAGTGTCGACTCGACGCACTACCTGCTCGGCACGGCCGCCGGCCCGCACCCGTTCCCCGAGATCGTCCGCGATTTCGTGGGCGGCATCGGTGTCGAGGCCCGCGCGCAGTGCTTCGAGCTGACCGGCCGGCTGCCCGACGCGGTGGCGGCCTGCGTGGGCGGCGGCTCGAACGCGATCGGCATCTTCCACGCCTTCGTGCCGGACGAGTCGGTCGAGCTCTACGGCTTCGAGGCGGGTGGCGACGGCGTCGAGACCGGACGGCACGCGGCGTCGATCACCGGCGGCTCGTCGGGCGTGCTGCACGGCGCGCGGACGTACGTCCTGCAGGACGACGACGGCCAGACGGTCGAGTCGCACTCGATCTCGGCCGGCCTCGACTACCCCGGTGTCGGCCCCGAGCACGCCTGGCTGCACGACACCGGCCGGGCCACGTACGAGCCGGTGACCGACGCCGAGGCCATGGCCGCGTTCCAGCTGCTCTGCCGCACCGAGGGCATCATCCCGGCCATCGAGAGCGCGCACGCGCTGGCCGGCGCGGCCCGGATCGCCCCGCGGCTGCGGGCCGAGCTGGGCCGTACGCCGACCATCGTGGTCAACCTGTCCGGCCGCGGCGACAAGGACGTGCACACCGCGGGGGCCTACTTCGGCATTCTCGATCCCGTCGAGACGATCGTTCCCGGGGAGCAGGAGTAATGAGCATCGCTGACGTCTTCGCCAAGGCGAAGGCCGAGAACCGGTCGGTGCTCATCGGCTGCATGCCGGCCGGCTTCCCGACCGTCGAGGACAGCATCGCCTCGATGATCGCGATGCACGAGGCCGGCTGCGACGTCATCGAGGTCGAGCTGCCGTACTCGGACCCGGTGATGGACGGCCCGGTCATCCAGAAGGCGAGCGACATCGCGCTGGCGGCCGGCGTCCGCACCCGCGACACTCTGAAGATCATTGAGGCGGTTTCCCGTACGGGAGCTCCGGTCGTCCTCATGACCTATTGGAACCCCATCGAGAAGTACGGGGTCAACGCCTTCGCCCGTGACCTGGCCTCGGCCGGCGCGACCGGCATGATCACGCCGGACCTGATCCCGGACGAGGCGGCCGAGTGGATCGCCGCCTCCGACGAGCACCGGATCGACAGGACCTTCCTGGTCTCGCCGTCGTCGACCGACGAGCGGATCGCGATGACCGTCGGTCAGTGCCGCGGCTTCGTCTACGCCACCGCGCTGATGGGCGTCACCGGCGCCCGCACGTCGGTGTCGTCGCAGGCCCCGGAGCTGGTCGACCGGGTGCGGCACGCCGATCCGCACATGCCGGTCGGTGTCGGCCTGGGCGTGGGCAACGGCGCGCAGGCGGCCGAGGTGGCCGGGTTCGCCGACGGCGTGATCGTGGGCAGCGCGCTGATCCGCAGTGTGCTCGAGGCGCCCGATCGCGCTACGGGTCTGACCCGGCTGCGCACGCTCAGTGCCGAACTCGCCGAGGGTGTGCGTAACCCGCGAAACTAGACCCGCCCTGATCACCCGCCTCGCCGCCTTCGACGGTAGCGTGTGCAACCGTGATTACCGCCGCGATCCCGAGTCCGACGACGTCGGTCTGGCATGTGCTGGGCCTGCCCGTGCGGGCGTACGCGCTCTGCATCGTGCTGGGCATCGTCGCCGCCCTCTACATCCTGGAATACCGGATGCGCAACCGCGGCGTGGCCCGCTGGGCCTCGCTCGACATCGCGGTGTGGGCGGTGCCGTTCGGCATCGTCGGCGCCCGCATATATCACCTGATCACGTCGCCGCAGGACTACTTCGGCGCCGGTGGTGACCCGATCCGCGCCTTCTACATCTGGGAGGGCGGCCTCGGCATCTGGGGCGCGGTGATCGGCGGCGCCCTGGGCGCGTACATCGGCTGCCGCCAGCTCGGCCTGCCGTTCGCCCTGGTCGCCGACTCGCTCGCGGTCGGCCTGCCGGTGGCGCAGGGCATCGGCCGGCTCGGCAACTGGTTCAACAACGAGCTGTACGGCAAGGTCACCACGCTGCCGTGGGGTCTCGAGGTCCACGACATGGACCGGTCGAACCCCGGCCACGCCACCGTGATCGACGGGCAGGCGGTGACACTGCCCGATCTCTACCATCCGACGTTCCTCTACGAACTGATCTGGGACCTGGGCGTCGCGCTGCTGGTGTGGCTGGCCGACCGCAAGTTCAAGTTCGGCCGGGGCCGCGCCTTCGCGCTGTACGTGATGGCGTACACGGCCGGCCGGGCCTGGATCGAGATGCTGCGGGTCGACGAGGCCAACCACTTCTTCGGCGTACGCCTGAACGTCTTCACCGCCATCGTCCTGTTCCTGCTGGCGCTGATCTACTTCCTCGTGGTCCGCGGCCCGCGGGCCTACGTGGTGCCGGACGACGCCCCCGAGACGCTGCCCGAGCCGGCCGCCGCGAGCGACGTCAGCCAGGTCGACGTGGGTGGCGACGGCGAGCAGCCGGCCCGCGCGCCGAAGGGCTACCAGGTCGTCAGCCATCATCGCTTCGAGGAATATCGCAAGACCGGGATCCTGCCTCCGGAGACGCCGCAGGACATGGCCGAGGAGATCGCGGCCGGCGGGCATCCGCTCGAGCCGGCCGACCCGGCCGGGCCCGCGGGTGTCGGTGAGGCCGTCCTGGCCACCGGGGCCGCGGCCGGCACGGGCCCCGACGGCGCCTCCGGCGGCGACGTCGACGCCGAGACGCCGCGCAAGAACAACGACGAACGCTGACCTGAGGTGCGCTCGGCCGTTGTCGTGGGGGCCGGGATGGCGGGGCTGGCCGCGGCCGGCGCCCTGTCCCGCACCGGCTGGCGGGTGACGCTGCTGGAGCGGGACGAGCGGGTCGCCGCCCCGCCCACGGCGCTGGTGCTGTGGCCGAACGGCCGCCGCGCCCTGGAGGCCCTCGACCCGGCCGGCGGCTGGTCGTCGATCGCGTCCCCGCTGCCCGACGGCGGCGTCCGCCGTCCCGACGGGCAGTGGCTGGTCACGCCGCGCGGGCGGACCGGGTCCGGTCCGGGTCCGGCCGCCGTACGCCTCGAGGACCTGTACGACGTGCTGATCGCCGGCCTCGGCGACTACGTGCAGATGCGAACCGGTTTCGCGGTCACGACGGTTCTCGCCGGCCCGGGCCGGCGTCCCTCGGTGAGTGACGGCCGCACGGCCATCGAGGCCGACCTGATCGTGGCGGCCGACGGCATCGACAGCCGCGTGCGCCGGGCTCTGGCGCCCGAGGCGGCGGCCGTGGGTTCCGGTTTCGCCGACTGGCAGGCCGTGGTCCCGGCCTATCGGCTGTCGTCGGAGCACACGACCGGCGGCGAGACCCTGGGCGCCGGCTACCGCTTCATCTCGATGCCGCTCGGCGCCGGCAAGGGCGTCTACTGGGTGGCCACCGCCGCCGGAGCTCCCCGCCCCGAGTCGCCGGCCACCCAGCTCGCCCTGCTGCGCCGCTGGTTCGCCGGCTGGCCCGAGCCGGTCGGCGAGCTCCTGGCCGCCACCCACCCGGACGACCTGGTGCCCCACGAGGTGCGCGAGCTCAGGCCATTGCCCCGCGCGTACGGTTTCCCGTCCGGCCCCGGCGGGGTCGTGCTGCTGGGCGACGCCGCCCACGCCATGCCGCACCACCTGGGCCAGGGCGCCTGTCTGGCCTTCGAGGACGCGGCCACGCTGGCCGCCCTGGTCTCGGACGCCCCGCCCGGCCCTGACCTGGTGGCCGCGATCGAGATGTACTGCCGCCTGCGCCGCCCCCGCACCACCAGCGTCGTCCGCCAGACCCGCCGCATGTCGGCCGTGGTCCAGGCCCGGGGCCGGCTGGCCCTGCGCGCCCGCGATGCCGCCCTCAACCACATGCGGCCGCGGATGATGGCCCCTACGCCGGACTGGTCGCCGCCGGACTGAGCACCACCACGGCCGTCTCGCGTCCGCGGCGGGCGGCGAAGGCGTCCAGGTCGCCATATCCGGTGTAGTCGTGCAGGGCCGCCCACAGGCGCTCGCGATCGGCGCCGGTGGCCTGGTGGGCCGTGACCGCGCGGGAGCCGCCGACCAGGTCGACGGTCGCCTCGGGACGGGCTTTCAGGTTGTGCCACCAGGCCGGGTCGGCGGGATCCCAGCCGTTCATGGCCAGGGTGACCAGCCGGTCGCCGTCCTCGATGTAGCCGAGCACGACGGCGCGGGGCCGCCCGGAGCGGCGGCCGACCGTGTGCAGCCGCAGGAAACCGAACTTGCCGCCGGGTGTCGGCGTGGACATGCCGACCCGGTCGCGGCTGATCCGCAGCAGGGCCTTGTGCGCCACCCAGGCGCCGCGGACGAACCATCTAGGAGGAAGCATCGCCGTACTCCGTTCTCTACGGTGTAGGTCTACAGCGTAGGGTAAACTCTACGGCGTAGGAGAACAAGTAGGATCCGGCTCGTGCCCAGACGTGCAGGAACCTCGACCCGCTCCACGGCCCGCCTGTCCGAGGAGGGGATCGTCGCGGCCGCCGTCGAGCTGGCCGACCGCGACGGGCTCGACGGGCTGAGCATGCGGCGGCTCGCCCAGCACCTCGGCGTCGACGCGATGTCGATCTACTACCACCTGCGCGACAAGAACGCGCTGCTCGCCGCCATGGCCGACGCGGTGGTCGCCTCGATCGCCGTCGCCGAGGCCGAGGGCCCGTGGACCGATCGGCTGCGTGCGCTGATCATGCAGGCGCGGGGCACGATGCTGAGACACCCCTGGGCCGTACGGATCATCGAGAGCCGGGCCGATCCGACACCGGCCGTGCTGCTGCACATCGAGCGCGTGCTGGCGATCATGCGGAGCGGCGGCTGCTCCGTCGACCTGGCCCACCACGCGATCCACCTGCTCGGCAGCCGCATCCTCGGCTTCAGCCAGGACCTGTTCGACGACAATCCCGACCCGTCCGCGCCGCCGCCCCCGGCGGCCTGGGCCGAGACCCTGCCGCACGTCGCCGAGCTGGCCGCCGCCGTCACCCACGACGGCCCGCTCAGCGGCTGCGACGACGAGTTCGAATTCGCCTTCGCCCTCGACCTGCTCCTCGACGGCCTGGAACGGCGCCGCTCAGCCGATGTCGGTGGTGACGGCTAGCTCCCGGCCGGCCTCGACGTCCGCGGTGAGGGCGGCGATCCGAGCCTGGGCGAGGCCGTACGAGTCCGAGCCCAGCAGCTGATGCAGCGGCGTGTCCTTCTCGTCGGTGATCCTGATGATCGCGGCGGCGGCCTTGGCCGGGTCGCCGAGCTGGGTGCCGGGCATGGCCAGGTGTGCGGCCGTCATGTCGCGGATCGCCTGGTAGCCGTCCAGCGCGCGGTCGGGCAGGCCGATCGACTGCGTACGGAGGAAATCGGTCCTCATGTAGCCCGGCTCGACCAGCGTGACCCGGACGCCCACCTCGGCCACCTCGGCCGCGAGTGACTCGGTGAGGCCCTCCAGGGCGTACTTGCCGGCGCAGTAGAGGCCCCAGCCCGGAAAGGCGGTCAGGCCCAGGATCGACGAGACGTTGACGATGTGGCCGGCGCGGCGGGCCCGGAACGACGG
This sequence comes from Actinoplanes sp. CA-131856, assembly GCF_050956135.1. Lineage (GTDB taxonomy): Bacteria > Actinomycetota > Actinomycetes > Mycobacteriales > Micromonosporaceae > Actinoplanes. The sequence goes on from NZ_CP191849.1 coordinate 2,107,440, forward strand.
CAGGACGGCCCGCAGCACGTTCCACACGCCGAAGACCTGCACGTCGAACATCCGCCGGGCCTCGGCGTCGCTGACCTCCTCGACGGCGGCCAGGAACCCGTAGCCGGCGTTGTTGACGACCACGTCGACGTCGCCGGCCGCTTCGACGGCCCGGGCCACCTGCTTCTCGTCCGCGAGATCCACGGCCAGGGCCTGAAGCCGGGCCGTGTCCGTTCCGTCCAGCGCCGTGTGGAGCCGCTCCGGGGAGCGGGTGGTCGCGGTGATCGTGTCCCCGCGCTCCAGGAGCTGCCGGACCAGCTCGAGGCCGAGTCCGCGGGAGGCGCCGGTGATGAACCAGGTGTTTGTCATGCTCTCCAGGCTTGCCGCGGCGCCGGGTCGCGGACAGGCCCGGGCAGGCCCAGCCGTGCCGGGGAACGCCATGCCCACCCAGCCCCTGTCGGCCCCGCCCTTCACGAGCGATCATCGAAGGCGTGGCAGCGCTGGGTGAGTTCCTCCGCAAGTGCCGTACGGGCATGAGTCCCGCCGCCGTGGGCATCGCCGGTGCCCCGTCCGGCCGCCGGGTCCGCGGCCTGCGCCGCGAGGAGGTGGCCCAGCTGGCCGGCGTCAGCGTCGACTACTACACGCGCCTGGAGCAGGGCCGGCACACCAGCCCGTCGGAGTCGGTCGTCGACGCGCTGAGCCGCGTCTTCCAGCTCGACGCGGCCGCCCGGGCCCACCTGGCCGACCTGGCCCGCCCGCCCCGGCGCCACGCCGACCCGCTCCCGCCGCAGCGGGTCCGCCCGGCCATGCGGCAGCTGATCGCCTCGATGACCGACCACCCGGCGCTCATCCTGGGCCGCCGCACGGACGTGCTGGCCTCGAACGCCCTGGCCACGGCTCTGCTCACCGACTGGACGCGGCTCCCGCCCGGCGATCGCAACTACACCCGCTGGATCTTCCTCGACCCGGCGGCCCGCGAGGTGTTCCTCGACTGGCCGGCCGTGGCCGCCGACGTGGCGGGCACCCTGCGCCTCTACGCCGGCCGGTTCCCCGACGACCCCCGCCTGGCCGAGCTGGTCGGCGAGCTGACGATCAAGAGCGCCGATTTCCGTACGTCATGGAACGCCCACCAGGTGCACGAACGAACCCACGGCACGAAACACATGACCCACCCCGCCGTGGGCCCGATCACCTTGCGCTACGAGGCCCTGACCCTGCCCGGCGACCCCGACCAGACCCTGTTCCTCTACACCACCGACCCCGGCTCCGCCTCGGCCGACAACCTCCGCCTGCTGTCCCTGATGACAGCGGGCTGACGGGCCTGGGGCCGCGGGGCGCCGGCGACCCACTCGCGGGAGCCATGGTGCAGGTGCTGGACCGAACCGCGTTGCGTGAGACGCACGGCTTTCGCCGATCCGTACCTCTGAAGTCATTGAACTCCGAAGACCCGGTGGCCGACGGCGATGGACTCGCCCGAGATGGTGGCGGCCAGGGTCGAGCAGAGGAACGTCACCAAAGCGGCGACCTGCTCGGGGGTGGACTCGCCGCCGGTGGCGGGGGCGGTCGTCGGTGAGGGCTCGGCGGTGACGATGCCGGGGTTGACCACGTTGACGGTGACGCCGGAGCCCGCGTACGCGTCGGCCAGGGCCTTGGACGCTGTGATGACCGCCTGGTTGCGGACGGCGCCGGTGACCGACCTGGTGAGGTGGGCGTTCTGGCCGCTGATGTTCACGACGCGGCCGAAGCCGTTCTCGCGCATGCGGGGGAGGACCTCGTCCATGACGCGCAGATATCCGCCGGCCTTCGCGTCCAGGGCCGACAGGATCTGTGACGGCTCGCGGTCGCGGGACGGGTCCATGGTGTGCGCGGGCGGCGCGGCCGCGTTGACCAGGATGTCGACCGTGCCGAGACGCTCGACGGCGGCCCGCACCGACGCCGGGTCGGCCGTGTCGAGGGTGAGGCAGGCGACCTCGTCGTCGAGGCTGTGCGCGGCGTCGGCCAGGCGGGCGCCGTCGCGGGCGGCCAGCACCACGCGGACGTCCTCGGCCAGCAGCGCGGCGGCCACCGCGCGGCCCAGCAGGCCGCTGCCGCCGACGACCAGCGCGGTGCGGCCGGCGATTCCGAGCTCCATGCGCGTTCCCTTCGTGGAGCGGCTCTGCCTAGAGCGGCGCGGCCGCGGGTTCGGCGATGCAGGCGGTGCCCATGCGGCGGAACCCCACCTTTGTATAGAGGCGCGCCACGTCGTCGTCGCCCGCGGACAGGAATACCAGGTCGACCCCGGCGGTCAGCGCGCGGCGGGCCAGCGACGCGGTGAGCTGCGACGCGTAGCCGCGCCCGCGAGCTGTGGGAAGGGTCGCGACCCCGGCGATCTCGGCCACGTCACCGGAACGCATGAGGGTGCCGGTGGCCAGAATTCCCTCGTCCGGGGACTTTACGACTGCCATGGAGTAGTCGCCCGAGGTGATCTGCGCGCGGTCGAGGTCGATCTGGGCCTGGCTCACACCGGTGCCGGGCGCGCCGGCGAACGCGTGCTGCGCCACCGCGCGGGCCGCGAACACCTCGGCGTCGAACTCGCCGGAGGCCGGGTCGAGGAAGTGGATGGTGCCGCCGGCGACCGGCAGGTCGGGCACGAGCGCGGCCGCCTCGAGCACCAGCAGCGGAGCCAGCAGCACCCCGAGGCCGGCCGAGCGGGCCACGGCCAGCAGGTCGGGGGTGGTCTCGTGGACCCATTCGAAGGCCTCGGGCAGACCCAGATCACGTTGTCGCTGACGGACGGCAGTAATATCAGCGGCGGAAGGGGTGTCCGCTCCGATGATGGGCCGGGCATAGTAGGGCCAGCCCTCGCCCTCGCGGACGAACAGCACAAGTCCGCCGAAATCCTCGGCACGTGCGTAGGGTCGGGGAAGGGCGTCGTAAAACCGCTCGAGCCTGACGAAGACGTCGGTATCCTGTAGCGCCACCGCGCGAGACTACCCAATGTGCATAGAGGTTCGGCTACCCGATTGTGCCGAGAAGGTGGATTCGCCCCACACCAAGTGTGATCCATCTGAACTGGCGGAGATCCGCCCCCCTTCGCGTAGACTCTAGAGACTTTGCAGGGCCGACGTCGTCCCGACCTTGATACGTAACACCAGTGACGACAGGAGGCCCGGTGGCTTTTCCGCACCCCCAGGGGCTGTACGACCCCTCCACCGAACGCGACGCGTGCGGTGTGGCCTTCGTTGCCGATCTCCACGGCCGGCGCTCCCACGACGTGGTCGCCAAGGGCCTTTCCGCGCTGATCCGCCTCGACCACCGGGGGGCGCGGGGCGCCGAGTACAACACCGGCGACGGCGCCGGCATCATGATCCAGGTCCCGGACGAGTACTACCGCGCGATCGCCGGCTTCGAGCTGCCGCCCGCCGGTGAGTACGTGACCGGTCTGGTCTTCCTGCCGAACGACGCCGCCGAGCGGGCCCGCGCCATCAAGATCGTGGAGAAGTACGCCCTGGTCGAGGGGGGCGAGATCCTCGGCTGGCGTGACGTGCCGGTGCGCCCGGACGGTCTCGGCCAGACCGCCGAGGACGCCCGCCCGGCCATCCGGCAGGTCTTCCTGGCCGCCCACCGGCTCTCCGGCCCCGACGCCGGCGCCCGGCTCAGTGGCATCGACCTCGACCGGGTCGCGTTCACCATCCGCAAGCAGGCCGAGCGGGAGACCTCGCAGCGCGGCGTCGGCGCCTACTTCCCGTCGCTGTCCGCGCGGACCATCACCTACAAGGGCATGCTCACCCCCGACCAGCTGCCGGAGTTCTTCCCGGACCTGCTCGACGACCGGGTGTCCAGCGCGATCGCCCTGGTGCACAGCCGCTTCGCCACCAACACGTTCCCGGCGTGGCCGCTGGCCCACCCGTACCGCTTCATCGCCCACAACGGCGAGATCAACACGATCCGCGGCAACAAGAACTGGATGGCCGCCCGCGAGGCGCTGCTGCAGTCGAAGACCCTGCCCGGCAGCATCAAGCGGCTGTTCCCGATCAACACGCCCGAGGCGTCCGACTCGGCCAGCTTCGACGAGGTGCTGGAGCTGCTGCACCTGTCCGGCCGCAGCCTGCCCCACGCGATGCTCATGATGATCCCCGAGGCGTGGGAGAACGACCCGGGGATGGAGCCGAAGCGGCGCGCGTTCTACCGCTTCCACGCCAGCCTCATGGAGCCGTGGGACGGCCCGGCCAGCGTCGCCTTCACCGACGGCACGATCATCGGCGCCGTGCTCGACCGCAACGGCCTGCGCCCCGGCCGCTGGTGGCACACCTCCGACGGCCTGGTCGTGCTCGGCTCCGAGGCCGGCGTGCTCGACCTCGACCCGTCGACGGTCGTGGCCAAGGGCCGCCTCCAGCCGGGCAAGATGTTCCTGGTCGACACCGAGGCCGGCCGCATCGTGCACGACGACGAGATCAAGGCCGAGCTGGCCGCCGCCGAGCCGTACGAGGAGTGGCTGCACGCCGGCCTCATCCAGCTCGACGACCTGCCGCCGCGCGAGCACGTCATCTACACCCACGACTCGGTGACCCGCCGCCAGCAGGTGTTCGGCTACTCCGAGGAGGAGCTGAAGATCCTCATCGGGCCGATGGCCCGCACCGGCGCCGAGCCGCTGGGCTCGATGGGCACCGACACGCCGATCTCGCCGCTGTCGACCCGCCCGCGCCTGCTGTTCGACTACTTCCACCAGCTGTTCGCCCAGGTCACCAACCCGCCGCTGGACGCCATCCGCGAGGAGCTGGTCACCAGCCTGGCCACCACGATCGGGCCCGAGGCCAACCTGCTCGACCCGGGCCCGGCGTCCTGCCGGCAGATCGTCCTGCCCTACCCGGTGATCGACAACGACGAGCTGGCCAAGCTGCTGTCCATCGACGAGGACGGCGACCTGCCCGGCTTCAAGGCGGTCCGGGTCTCGGGTCTCTATCCGCTGCGCGACGGCGCGGCCGGCATCAAGGCCCGGCTCACCCAGATCTGCCGGCACGTCTCGGAGGCGATCGAGGACGGCGTACGGATCCTGGTGCTCTCCGACCGCGACTCGAACGCGGATCTGGCGCCGATCCCGTCGCTGCTGCTCACCGCGGCCGTCCACCAGCACCTGGTCCGGGAACAGACCCGCACCCAGGTCGCCCTGGTCGTCGAGTCCGGCGACTGCCGCGAGGTGCACCACGCGGCGGTGCTGATCGGCTACGGCGCGGCCGCGGTCAACCCGTACCTGGCCTTCGAATCGGTCGACGACCTGATCGCGACCGGCCCGCTGGCCGGACTGGACCCGAAGCTGGCGGTCCGCAACTACGTCAAGGCGCTCGGCAAGGGCGTCCTGAAGATCATGTCGAAGATGGGCATCTCGACGGTGTCCTCGTACTGCGGCGCGCAGGTGTTCGAGGCCGTGGGCCTGGACAACAAGCTGCTCCAGCGCTACTTCGTCGGCACCAACGGGCGGATCGGCGGCGCCACCCTGGCCGACATCCACGCCGAGGTCAAGGCGCGCCACGAGAAGGCGTACCCCTCGAACCCGGCCGAGCGCACCCACCGGCGCCTCGAGGTCGGCGGCGAGTACCAGTGGCGCCGCGAGGGCGAGATCCACCTGTTCAACCCCGAGACCGTGTTCCTCCTGCAGCACGCGACGCGGTCCAAGCAGTACGACGTTTTCCGAAAATACACGGAAAAAGTGGACAATCTGGCCGCGGAGGCCGGATCGTTGCGCGGGCTGTTCACCTTTGCCTCAAACCGGACTCCGGTGCCTCTGGAAGAGGTCGAGCCGGTGTCGGAGATCGTGAAGCGCTTCGCGACGGGTGCGATGTCCTATGGTTCCATTTCCGCGGAATCGCACGAAACGCTGGCGATCGCCATGAACCGGCTCGGCGGCAAGTCGAACACCGGTGAGGGCGGCGAGGACGTCGAGCGCCTCTACGACCCGGCGCGCCGCTCCGCGGTCAAGCAGATCGCCTCCGGCCGCTTCGGCGTGACCAGCGAATATCTGGTCAACGCGGACGACCTGCAGATCAAGATGGCGCAGGGCGCGAAGCCCGGCGAGGGTGGCCAGCTGCCCGGCAACAAGGTGTGGCCGTGGGTCGCCAAGACCCGGCACGCCACCCCGGGCGTCGGCCTGATCTCCCCGCCGCCGCACCACGACATCTACTCGATCGAGGACCTGGCCCAGCTGGTCCACGACCTGAAGAACGTGAACCCGCGCAGCCGGGTGCACGTCAAGCTGGTCAGCGAGATCGGCGTGGGCACGGTCGCGGCCGGCGTGGCCAAGCTCAAGGCCGACGTCATCCTGATCTCCGGTCACGACGGCGGCACCGGCGCGTCGCCGCTGAACTCGCTCAAGCACGCCGGCTCCCCGTGGGAGCTGGGCCTGGCCGAGGCGCAGCAGACCCTGCTGCTCAACAAGCTCCGCGACCGGGTCACCGTGCAGGTCGACGGCCAGCTCAAGACCGGCCGCGACGTGATCGTGGCGGCCCTGCTGGGCGCCGAGGAGTTCGGTTTCGCCACCGCCCCGCTGATCGTCAGCGGCTGCATCATGATGCGCGTCTGCCACCTCGACACCTGCCCGGTCGGCATCGCCACCCAGAACCCGGTGCTGCGCGAGCGCTACACCGGCCGTCCCGAGTTCGTCGAGAACTTCTTCCTCTTCCTGGCCGAGGAGGTCCGCGGCTATCTGGCCGAGCTGGGCTTCCGCAGCATCGACGAGGCCATCGGCCACGCCGAGGTCCTCGACGTGCTGCCCGCGGTGAACCACTGGAAGGCCAAGGGCCTCGACCTGTCGCCGGTGCTGTTCGTGCCGGAGCTGCCGGAGGGCGCGTCCCGCCGCGGCGTCGTCGCGCAGGACCACGGCCTGGACAAGGCGCTCGACAACAAGCTGATCGAGCTGGCCCAGCCGGCCCTGATCGACGGCAACCAGGTGCGGGCCGAGGTGGGCGTGCGCAACGACCACCGCAGCGTCGGCGCGATGCTCGGCGGCGAGGTGACCCGCCGGTACGGCGGCGCCGGGCTGCCCGAGAACACCATCGAGTTCATCCTGCGCGGCACCGGTGGGCAGTCGTTCGGCGCCTTCCTGCCCCGCGGCGTCACGCTGCGGCTGATCGGCGACACCAACGACTACGTGGCCAAGGGCCTGTCCGGCGGCCGGGTCATCGTCCGGCCGGCCGAGGACGCCCCGTTCGTGGCCGAGGAGCACATCATCGCCGGCAACACCATCCTGTACGGGGCGACGGCGGGCGAGGTGTTCCTGCGCGGCCGGGCCGGCGAGCGGTTCGCCGTGCGCAACTCGGGCGGCCAGGCCGTCGTCGAGGGCGTCGGCGACCACGGCTGCGAATACATGACGGGCGGCACCGTGGTGGTGCTCGGCCCGACCGGGCGCAACTTCGCGGCCGGCATGAGCGGCGGCAAGGCGTTCGTGCTCGACCTGGCCCCGTCCAAGGTCAACCCGGAGCTGGTCGACCTGGCCCCGCTGACCGCCGACGAGGAGCAGACCCTGCGCGGGCTCGTCGAGAAGCATCTGGCCGAGACCGGCTCGGCGGTGGCCGACCGGCTGCTCGCCGACTGGACCACAGCGGTGTCGCGCTTCACCGCCGTGGTGCCGCGCGACTACAAGCGCGTGATGGAGCTGATCAGGACCGCCGAAGCCGCCGGTCGTAACGTCGACGAGGTGGTCATGGGGGTCAAGGGTGCCTGATCCGAACGGTTTCCTGCGCTACGAGCGGCAGCTGCCCAAGCGCCGCCCGGTGCCGGTGCGCATCCAGGACTGGCGCGAGGTCTACCCGCCGGCCGGCGAGGAGCTCATCCGCGACCAGGCCACGCGCTGCATGGATTGCGGCATCCCGTTCTGCCACGACGGCTGCCCGCTGGGCAACCGCATCCCGGACTGGAACGACCTGGTCCGCACGGGAGCGTGGGAGGCGGCGGCGGAGGCTCTGCACGCCACGAACAACTTCCCGGAGTTCACCGGCCGGCTCTGCCCCGCGCCCTGCGAGGCGGCCTGCGTGCTCGGCATCGCCGACGACCCGGTCACCATCAAGCAGGTCGAGGTGGAGATCGCCAACCACGCCTTCGATCTCGGCTACGTACGCCCGCAGCCGGCGCCCCAGGCGTCCGGCAAGAAGGTCGCGATCGTCGGCTCGGGCCCGGCCGGCCTGGCCGCGGCCCAGCAGCTGGCCCGGGCCGGGCACGCGGTGACGGTCTACGAGCGCGACGACAAGATCGGTGGCCTGCTCCGCTACGGCATTCCCGACTTCAAGATCGAGAAGGATGTGGTGGACGCCCGCCTGGCCCAGATGGAGGCCGAGGGTGTCGTCTTCGAGACCGGTGTCGAGGTGGGCGTCGACATCACCGCCGACGACCTGCGCGAGCGTTTCGACGCGGTGCTGCTGGCGGCGGGCGCCCTGGCCGGCCGCGACGCGGCCGACACGCCGGGCCGGTCGCTGAACGGCGTGCACCTGGCCATGGAGCACCTCGTCCCGGCCAACCGGGTCGTGGCCGGGCTTCAGGACACCACGCCGATCGACGCCGCGGGCAAGCACGTGGTCATCATCGGCGGCGGCGACACCGGCGCCGACTGCCTGGGCGTGGCCCACCGGCAGGGCGCGGCCAACGTGATCCAGCTCGACCAATATCCGCTGCCGCCCGAGGCCCGCGCCGGCGAGCTGCACCCGTGGCCGACGTGGCCGGTCATCCTGCGCAACTACCCGGCCCACGAGGAGGGCGGCGAGCGCGTCTTCGGCGTCGCGGTCCAGGAGTTCGTCGGCAACGACGAGGGCGAGCTGACCGCGGTCCGCATCGCCGAGGTCGTGGTCGAGCGGATCAACGGGGTCCGCACGGTCACCGTGACGCCCGGCTCCGAGCGTGACCTCAAGGCCGACCTGGTCCTGCTGGCCATCGGCTTCGAGGGCACCGAGGAGCAGCCGTTGCTCTCGCAGTTCGGCATCACCCGCAACCGCCGGGGCGTGCTCGACGCCGACGGTTCCTGGCAGACGGAGGCCCCGGGCGTCTTCGTGGCGGGCGACATGCACCGCGGCGCCTCGCTGATCGTGTGGGCGATCGCCGAGGGCCGCTCGGCCGCGGCGGCGATCCACAGCTACCTGGGCGCGTCCGGCGAGCTGCCCTCGCCGGTCCGCGCCGACGCTCAGCCGCTGAGCGTCTGAGTTTCTCTTTTCCGGATCGGCCCGCCTGCGCGTCAGGCGGGCCGATTCGCTGTGTACGCGGCCAGGGTGTCCCGGCTCGCCTTGGTGAGCCCGTCCGGCAGCGTGGCGAGCCGGAACCAGCCGATCTCCGTGCACTTCTCCGGCTCTTTGATCGCGGGAACGCCGCCTTTGTGAAGCGCGACGAAGCTCGGCGACACCCAGTGCTGCCCCTCCTCGGGAAGCAGATGGTCGGAGACGCCGAGCAGCCCGACCACCTCGACGGCCATGCCGTACTCCTCCTGGAACTCCCGCACGACGGCGTCGGCCAGCCGCTCCCCGAAGTCGACCATCCCGCCGGGAAACTCCCACAGCCCGGCCTCGTTGCGCGCCCGCGGTCCTCTTCTCGCCAGGAACACCCGGCCCTCGTCGTCGAACACCATGGCGCCCACGCCGACCCCGATGAAATCGTGACCGGGCCTCATGACATCGCCGGCAGCAGAACAAGGGCAGCGCCCAGCCACATGAAACCCACAGACCCGACAATGAACAGCACGATGTACGTCTCGTACCAGCGCCAGAAGTTCTTCGGATCCGGCTTCTTGCGATAGCCGGGCCGCACGGCCTCCTCGGTCAGCTCACACTCCTCCTTGCGGTAGTCGAGCCAGGTCAGCACCCCGACCACGATCAGCAGAATCGTGAAGGCCGCGATGACGGTGACGAGAAGCAGGATCGCCACGATCCCGATCTGCGCGATCTCCCGCTCGATCTTCCACTCGTCGTAGCGGACGAAAAGCGCGAGCGCCGCCCCCACGAGAACCGTCGCGAGGGTCTGATAAATGGCCAGGAACCGATAGACGTTCTCGTTGACGGTGTGTAACTGCTGAAGGAGATATTTGTAGCGCTCGACCTCGAAGGCCTGCGCCCGATCCACACCTGGCTGCGTCACAGCGACCACCACCAACCATTCTTGTCCTGCCGCAGACGGGCCTCGGGCGGCGGCGCCGGCACCCGCCCGCTGCGCGCCGCCCGGTCGACGGCGGAATTGAACTCGGCCACGTCCTCCAGATGTGTGGCCAACCGGAACACACGCTGGAAAAGAGCGGGAAAGTGCTCGGCCAGGGCGTCGGCGTTCGTCATCATCCAGATGGTCAGCGGGTGCCGCGCGTTCATCATGCGGTTGGCCCGCGCCACCCGTCCGGATCCCGAGAAGGGCACCGCGAACATCGGGGCGAAAGCGTCGGCTCCGGGCAGGTGCTGCGGAGGCGACGTGGAGGTGACGGTCAACATGGCGATGTCCTTGTCGGGCTGGCATTCGACGTCGACTCCGAAATGCAGAACGGCCGAGGCGATGACGTCGTCGAAGGGGAATCGCCGCGCGCCGGACACCCTTCGCGGGTCCGGCGGGCGGAGGATGAAGCCGGGGTCCTTCCCCTCCCGGAAATCGGCCAGGAGGTCGTCGGCGCTGCGGTTGCGCAATTCGGGGAGCCTTTCCGACTTCCAGGATCCGTCGCGCAGGAGCCGGTCGGCCCGCAGCGCGCCCGCCGTGTAGGGCTCACCGGGCGCCGGCCCGGACAGCTCGGCACAGCCGGTGCGGACGGCGACCTTCGCCAGACCGGGATGGCCGGCGGTCGCCTTGCGCAGCGCCCGGCGGGTGGCCAGCTGAACGGCGGAGTGGACGGTGAACGGGATCGCGCGGACCGTCGACCGTGACACGGTCAGGTCCGGCCTCAGCTCGCCCGAGAGATCGAGATATCCGTACAGCATGATCGATATCTCGCCGCCCTCCAGCAGGTCCTCGTGGTCGGAGAGGGCGGGAAGCGTGATGCCGTTGTACCCCCAGGTCGAGCTCCGCTCGGCGGCGGCCGCCGCGCTCGCGCCGCCGGGCAGCCCCGACAGGGCGAGGACGGTCTTCTGCCGCTGGTGGCCCTTCGTGTAGTGCCTCAACTCCACATGGCTCGCCGACCTGTCCCTGTCCTCGAAGCGGTGCGGGCGCCCGATCGAGGAGAAGCGGTCGGTCCCCTGCGAGTCCGCTTCCAGCAGCGCGTAGAGAAGCAACTGGCCGTTGAGCTCGTCGCATCCTCCGTCCCGGGTGAGGTCCAGCGGGATGGCCGCCAGCCGCAGCCCTTCGTCGAGGTCGGCGATCTCGGGCTGGGCGAGCATCGGCTCCGTGATCAGCCGCTCGGTCGGCCCGTTGGCCGGGCGGCCGTTGACCGTCACCGGGACGGGCGGCGCGAACAGATACGCCGGCAGCCGGGCCAGCAGTCCGTCGAGCCGCAGGCCGGTCTGGTCCGGGTCGATGCGCACCGCGATGCTCGTGCCCGGGTTACGGGGAAAGGCCGGCTCCGGCTCACCCGGCCCGGGCATCGGGCGGCCCGTCATGCCCTGCTCCTGCACCACGAAATAGTCGTCACGCCGGTTGATCGACAGGCGCACCGCCTTGCCGCCGCGGACCGGGCGGGAGGCGACCTCGACCCGGTCACCGGCCATGAAGCAGGACAGCACGCCGATGCCGAACCGGCTGATCACACCGAACGGGCTGTCGGCCCGCCCGCTGCGTGTCATCGCCGCCTGGAACTCCGTCGACCGGTAGAACGACCGGCCGACGCGCAGGAAGTAGCCGCGCAGCGCGGCCTCGTCCATGCCGATGCCGTCGTCGTCGACACGCAGCCAGAGATAGCCGCTGTCGTCCTCCCAGCACGAGACCTTCACGCCGTCCGACTCGTGGCCGAACAGGTGGTCCCGGGCCCGGATCGCGTCCAGCGCGTTCTGCAGGAGCTCGCGGACGAAGGTACACGGGTCGTCGTAGAGCTGGTCACCGGTGAACAGCTCGAGGACCGCCGTCCGGTCGAGCTCGAAGCGGAACTCGCCGTACTTGTAGCCGTCGCTGCGGATCGCGGTCGTGTCGATCTCGGCCGGCAGGGGGACGCCGCGCCAGCGCTCGTCGCAGAAGTCGGCCACGCCGCGGCACTGGAGCAGCTCGTCCTCGATGACCTTCAGGAAGGCTCGCAGGCGATGCTCGTCGCCCGGATCGGTGGACTCGGCGCTGAACTGCAGCGTGTAGTTCGGCCGGGGTGCCGGTGGGAACTCGAAGCCGCGGGCGGCCAGGTGTTTGTGCCACTCCTGGTCGCTGGTGGTGCGGGTGGCCAGGGCGAGGTGCTCGTAGATCACCCGCGGGGCGCGGGTGTCGTCGAGGTCGAGGATGTCGGCCAGGCGCAGCATGATCGCGCAGAAGCGCAGGTCGGCCTGGTAGAGGAAGTCGGTGCGGAAGCGAGGCTCGTGCAGGTGCGCCGCCGGCTCGTTGTGGCTGCGGCACACCAGTTCCAGCTGGTCGATGATCGACTTGCCGTCCCATTGGAGCAGCCTGCTGTCGCAGCGGTCGAGGTGGACACGGACCCGGTCGGCGTGCCGGGAGCGGCAGTACTGCTCGATCACGGCCGGGGGCGGCTTGCCGCCGTTGCGCTGGGTCGAGACGTACGCCTCGTCGTGACTGTCGAGGAAAACCCGGAACTCGTCCTCGCCGGGGATCGCGGCGATCTCGGCCGGGCTGTAGGCCATGCCGGCGTCGTGGAAATACGCGGCCAGGATCAACAGCGCCGCCTCCAGGCCGCTCATCCTCTCGATGCGGGGCGCGGCCAGCCGGCCCATCAGGCGGATCACGTTCTCGGAGTGCTGCTCGTCGTGCATCGTGTAGGCCGGAAAGGTCTCCCGGACGAGCTTGAGCAAGCTACGGGCGTACGACACCAGGTCCTTGACGTTGGCTTTGTCGCGGTCCGAGGCCCTCGCTCGGAGCACCTCGCCCAGCTGACCCCACTCGCCCACGTGGCTCCCTTCGGGTAGGAACACGGCAATACGGACTGTAGTGGTCGCATCGCCGGAGGACGATGGCCGAACGGGCTACGGCGTACACGCGAAGGGGCCGGGGGCGGCCCGATAAGCTGAAGGCCGCGGTCGCCGAAGCCCGCAGGTGGCGCAGCGCGCCTGAGAGACCCTTGGGGACCCTCGCCGCCCGACACACGTAGTTCATCCCGGCGACGGGGGTCGGCCGCCAGGCCGATGAGGAAGAGAGACTAGCCTGATGGCCGTGACACGCCGCGTAAAAATCGTCTGCACCATGGGGCCCGCGACCGCTTCCCCCGAGCGCATGCTCGGCCTCGTCGAAGCCGGCATGGACGTGGCCCGCATGAACTTCAGCCACGGCGCCCACGAGGATCACCAGAAGGTGTACGACCTCGTGCGCAGCACCGCCGAGCACACCGGCCGGGCCGTGGCGGTCCTCGCCGACCTGCAGGGCCCGAAGATCCGCCTCGGCAAGTTCGCCGACGGCCCGCACGTCTGGAACACCGGTGACCTCGTCACCATCACCAGCGACGACATCCTCGGCACGGCCGACCGGGTCTCCTGCACCTACAAGAAGCTCCCGCAGGAGGTGAAGAGCGGCGACCGTCTGCTGATCGACGACGGCAAGGTCGCCATCCAGGTCACCGCCGTCGAGGGCAACGACATCCGCTGCCTGGTCGTCGAGGGCGGCCCGGTCAGCAACAACAAGGGCGTCTCGCTGCCCAACGTCGCGGTCAGCGTCCCGGCGCTCAGCGACAAGGACGCCGAGGACCTGCGCTTCGCCCTCGGGCTCGGCTGCGACATGGTCGCGCTCTCGTTCGTGCGCTCGCCCGACGACATCAAGCTCGTCCACGAGATCATGGCCGAGGAAGGCCGGACCGTCCCGGTCATCGCCAAGGTCGAGAAGCCCGAGGCGGTCGAGCACCTCGAAGCCATCGTGCTCGCCTTCGACGGCGTCATGGTCGCCCGCGGCGACCTCGGCGTCGAGCTCCCGCTCGACCAGGTGCCCCTGGTGCAGAAGCGCGCCGTGCAGCTCTGCCGCGAGAACGCGAAGCCGGTCATCGTCGCCACCCAGATGCTCGACTCGATGATCGAGAACTCGCGCCCGACCCGCGCCGAGGCCTCCGACGTCGCCAACGCCGTGCTCGACGGCACCGACGCGGTCATGCTCTCCGGCGAGACCTCGGTCGGCAAATACCCGGTGCTCACCGTCAGCACCATGGCCAAGATCGTCAGCACGACCGAGGGCGGCTCCATCCCGGTGCCCCGCCTCCAGCACGACCCGCGCACCCACGGCGGCGCGCTCACCGTGGCCGCCTCCCAGATCGCGCGGAACATCGGCGCCAAGGCCCTGGTCGCGTTCTCCCAGACCGGCGACACGGTGCGGCGCCTCTCGCGCCTGCACTGCGAGCTTCCGCTGTACGCCTTCACGCCGGTCCCCGAGGTCCGCAACCAGCTCGCCGTGGCCTGGGGCGTCGAGACGTTCCTGACCGACTTCGTCCAGCACACCGACGACATGTTCCGTCAGGTCGACGCCAAGATGCTCGGCCTCGGCCTGGCCAAGCCCGGCGACTACGTGGTCGTCGTGGCCGGCTCCCCGCCGAACGCGCCCGGCTCCACCAACACCCTGCGGGTCCACCGGCTGGGCGACCTCGTCGACCCCGCCTCGCTGTGACCCCACCGCTCAGCGGACAGGCCGCCGTCGACCAGCTGCTCGAAATCCTCGACCTCGAGCAGCTGGACGACGCGACCTTCCAGGGCTCCAGCCCGCAGACCGGAGCCCAGCGGGTCTTCGGCGGGCAGGTCGCGGGCCAGGCCCTGATCGCGGCCGGCCGGACGGTCGATCCGGCCCGGACGGTCCACTCGCTGCACGGCTACTTCGTGCGGCCGGGCGACCCCACCGAACCGATCCGGTTCACGGTCGAGACGATCCGCGACGGCCGGTCCTTCTCGGTGCGCCGCTCCACGGCCCAGCAGCACGGCAAGACGATCTTCTTCATGTCGGCCTCCTTCCAGGTCCGCGAGGAAGGCCTCGACCACCACACGCCGCCACCCGAGGGCGTGCCCGGTCCGGACGAGGTGCAGACGATGGCCGACTGGGTCCGCAGATATCCGTCCCGCCGGGGCGCGTTCGCGGCGGCGCCGCAATCGGTCGACGTGCGCTATGTGAACACGCCCGGCTGGGTGCCGCCGGGCGACCGGGTGGCCACCGAACAGCAGCGCGTCTGGATGCGCATCGACGGCAAACTGCCCGACGATCCGCTGATCCACGCGTGCGCGCTCACCTACGCGTCGGACATGTCACTGCTCGACTCGGTGCTGTCGGTGCACGGCGAGGTGTGGGGACCGGGCGGCGTCATCGGGGCCAGCCTCGACCACGCGCTGTGGTTCCACCGCCCGTTCCGGGCCGACGAGTGGTTCCTGTACGACTGCACGAGCCCATCGGCCAGCGGCAGCCGGGGCCTGGCCAGCGGCCGCATGTTCACCCGCGACGGCCGGCACATCGCCAGCGCCGTCCAGGAGGGCCTGCTCCGCCGTATCGGCGAACGCGCGTAGCGGGGTCGCCTTTTCGCTGCGGGCCGCCTGTCGTGGCGTACCTCCGAAGCGTTTTATGCGGACGCCCCGCCCGGCTGAGATCCCGGCCCGGCGACTGGCCGACTGACGGATCCCGGCCCGGCGGGGCGGGGGAGACTGGTCCCTAGCGGCGCCGCTCGCCCTCCGCCATGCTCTCCGCGGTGTCCGGAACAGCCGGAATGTCCTTGTCGGGCGGCAGCCGGTGCGCGGCCGCGGCCGTACCCGTCACCCCCGCCTCGGCGATCTTCGCGTCCAGATCGCGCGTCGTGTTCACGACCTCCTCGTGGAAGGTCCGCGCGTCGGCGTCCACCGCCCGGTGCCGCGCCCGCGGCTTCTCCGGCGCCTCCTCGAAATCGGTCAGCCCCGCCGAATAACCGGTCACACCCTCCTCGCGCTCCGGAGACAACTGAAGGACCTCCGGGCGTACGGCGGAAACCTCCCGCAAGCGCAACGACGTCACCAGATCGGCGATCGCGCGCAGCAACGCCAGCCCACCCAGCGTCACGATCACCGGATCGGCCGCCCGGGACAGCGGGCTCGACGCGAAGAAACCCAGCCCGGCCTGCGCCACACCCAGAGACAACATCAGCCCCCAGGTACGGTCCGCGCCCCGGTTCATCGTCGCCACCGCCACGTCGACCGCGCCCCGCACCATCAGGAACCACCCGACCAGCGACGCCGGCGTCGTGTAGGTCGCGTCCCGATCCAGCAGAACGATCACCCCGGTGGCCGTGAACAGCGCCGCCATCGACGCGTTCAACCACCACGTCCGCGTACCCGCCAGAGCCCGCACGGCCTCGCACAACGCCCCGAAGAAGATGACCGGCCCGGCCACGCTCACCACGTCGGCCGGCTCCAGGCGCATCACGCTCCAGCCGATCGCCAGCCACGCCACCCCGGCGAACATCAGAAAACCCCACATGCTGTTCCGCATGACCGTCAGGGGCGAGGAACCGGACCACAACATGAGGCCTCCAGCCGAACGTGTCCGAACCATGACAACATCCGCCGCCACACCCCACCTGCGGTTCAGCCGGATTCACAGGCCGCCCCCAGAAGCCGGTTTCTCCGCGCGGCCGTCCTGGGTATCAACGGCACGCCCCCACCCCCGGGAGACCCCGTGCCCGACGACCCCCTGGCCGCCGCCCTGCGCGCCGCCCGCGACGGTGACCGTCGCGGCTTCGCCACCCTGTGGCGCGGCCTGCACCCCGGCGTGCTGCGCTACCTGCGGGTCGTCGCCGGCGAGCACGCCGAGGACGCCGCCAGCGAAACCTGGCTCCAGGTCATCCGCGACCTCCACCGCTTCGACGGCGACCTGCCCGCCTTTCGCGGCTGGCTCTTCCGGATCGCCCGCAACCGCGGCCTCGACACGGTGCGCCGCCGCCCCGCCCCACCCCTGCCCGCCGCCGCCTCGGCCTCCGACGCGGCCACCCTCACCCTCGAGAACGACGGGACCGCCTGGGCCGTCTCCCTCATCGCCGAACTACCCGCCGACCAGGCCGAAGCCGTGATGCTCCGGGTCGTCATCGGCCTCGACGTGGCCACCACCGCCGACATCCTGGGCAAAAGGCCAGGAGCCGTCCGCGTCGCGGCCATGCGCGGACTCCGGCGCCTCGCCGCCCACCCGCAGGTCCGCGACCGCTCCCACCCCAGCCGGCAGGGGGTGTAACAAAATGCGGCAGCTACGCGCTCTCCTTCATGCGATGCGCAAGCGGAGAAGCTCCGACACCGACCTCGCCGCCGGAGACCCCGGACTGCGCCGCCTGATCGAGGCGGCCCGTGCCCCGGCCACCGCCTCGGAACTCAGCGGCGAGAAGCACCTGGTCGACGCCTTCACCGCGGAACGCAAACGTGCTGCCCGCGCCGCACGCCGCCGTCGACCGGCGAGGATCCGGGCCGTGCTCGTGCCCGCCACGGCCGGTCTGGCTCTCCTGCTCCTCACCGGTACGGCGGTGGCCGCCCGCACCGGCAACCTCCCCCAGGAAGCCCAGCAGCACGCGCACCGCCTGTTCTCGGCGCTGGGCGTACCTGCGCCGAGAACAGGCACCCCGTCCCCACGGGTCACCCCGTCCGAGTCCGGGCCGGCGTCCAGCCGGCCCGGACCGGGCCCGTCACCCGACCTCGCCGCGTTCACCCGCTGCGAGGCCTGGCGCGGCGCCACCCCACTGACCACACACGATCGCCGCACCCTGATCGCCGCGGCCGGCGGCGAACAAGCGGTCGACCGCTACTGCGAAAAAGTAAGACAGTCAGCGTCCAAGCCTCCGGCATCGACACCGGCCAATCCGGCCCAGCCGTCGGAACCCGGGCGAGTCACTCCGCCGCCCGGCCCACCGACGACACCGACCCAGTCACAGCCGCCGACACCCACCGAGCCGCGGCCGCCGGCAACCACCCCGGCGCGGCCGTCAGCAACCACCCCGGCGCGGCCGCCGACAGTCACTCCGGCACGGCCGCCGACAGTCACTCCGGCACGGCCGCCGGCACCCGGCCCGCCGAGCGGCGTAACACCGGCACCCGGCGAGCGACGGCCCAAGGCAACGACCGCGCCGCAACCCTCAGTGGCCGGCCCACCAAGCAAAGTCACGCCCAGTCACCGCCCGTCGTGACGCTTCGCGCTTGGCTCCCGAAGGGCGATCACGGATTGTTACGATTTTGGCCCTACGTACCGATCCAGCCGGGCCACCGCCTCGCGGCGCGCGACCGACAACATATTGGGGCGGCACATCCGCCAGCCGACGCCGAGACGGTCGAGCGACTGCTGGCACAACCGCATGATGTCGCCGGACTCGTTCGAGAAGTTATAGCGCGGATATGTGTACGCCTTCTCGCCGTGCCTCACCCGGTTGACGACACGGCAGCCATCCGAGTGGAACAGCCCGCGCAGGAACGAGCCATCGTTCGCCCCGACCAGCGTTTCCTGCCAGGGCGCGAGGACGATCGGCCGCTCGTGCTTGTGCCCCGGACCATGCTGCGGAAGAAAACAGGGCCAGTGGTTGGAGGAGCTCTCGACCACGACACAGCCGCCCCGGCGAACATGGCACACCCTGCGGGCGAGCACACGCAGCATCGCCTCGCCGCATTCGCTCACCAGCCCCGGCCAGCTCGCCGTGCAGTAGACGCGGAGCACCGGCACCTTGGCCGAGGTGACCAGATGACCGTCCCCTAGATAGAGACCGAGCAGATAGGCGTAAGAGGCCCCGTCCGCCACCGCGTGCGGTGGATCGGCGCAGCGCGCACAACGAGGCCTGTTCGCCTCCCGTTCCGCGCGCGCCCGAGGGCGGTCCCCGTAGAACCAATGACCCACCGTCCGCCGGGGCAACCCGAGCTCACGGCAGATGTCGCCGAAGGGGACGCCTTCGGCCCGCAGGGTGAGCGCCCGCTCACGAAGGTGAGGTGGATGCATAGCCGCACACTCCCGTCACCACTTCGGCCCCACGAACTCGTCCAGCCGGGCCACCGCCTCGCGGCGCGCGACCGACAGGGTGTTGTGCCGGGCCATTCGCCAGTTGATCTCGAGCTGGTCGAGGCTCTGCTGGCAGAGCCGCATGATGTCGCTGGACTCGTTGACGAACTGGTAGCGCGAATAGGCATATTTCTTGCCTTTACGTACGACGGTGTTGATGAAGCGGCTGCCGTCGGAATGGAAGAGACCCCGCAGAAACCTTTGCGGCCGGCTGTCCACCACTTCACGCTGCCAATCGGCCAACGAGATCTCGCGGAGATGTTTCGCGCCGGGGCCGTGTTGGGGGAAGAGGCAGGGCCAATGGGTCCAATGCGCCCGGACGATCACGCATCCCACCCGCTCCTGATATCCCACGGTCTTGGCGCCGCACGACTCCATGGCGTGGGACACCTCGTGGATGAGGCCCGGGTAGCGCAGATCGCAGGTGACCGTCAGGAGAGGGACCCGCTGGGTCATCAGCAGGTGACCGTCGCCGAGATATTGTCCGAGCAGGTATGCATAGGCCGGCGGATCATCGATCTTGCGAATGGGCTGGTCGCAGCGCGGGCACCGCTTATCGATCTTTATTGTCTGGCGGCTGCGGCGGTAAAGCCAGCAGGCGACGGTATTCCTCGACAGTTCGAGCCGCCGACATATCTCGGCGAAAGGTACGCCGTCGGCGTGCAGCCGAATGGCTTCCTCGCGGAGATGGGGAGGGTGCATCCTCGAATCATCGAGGAGGGGTGTGACAGTTTTTGTGCCCCCGGTGGGATTCGAACCCACACTGTATGGTGTTTGAGACCATCTTCTCTGCCGGTTGGAATACAGGGGCCGGCTGGCCCATCCGCCGGAGATCCTCCCGCCAAGATGAGTCCCGGACAGCCTACCCACTACGCTTAGGGCGGCGACACCCGCATACCGGGGTGTCGTGTCTTCAGGATCGTTGGGGGTAGGAGTTCTGTGGCCGACTCGCAGGCTGGTGCCGAGCGCAAGCGGGTGTTGATCGCCGAGGACGAGGCCCTCATCCGGCTCGATCTCGCCGAGATGCTCGTGGAGGAAGGCTACGACGTCGTCGGCGAAGCCGGGGACGGGGAGACCGCCGTGCGCCTGGCCGAGGAGCTTCGGCCTGATCTCGTCATCCTGGACATCAAGATGCCGATCATGGATGGGCTGGCCGCGGCCGAGCGGATCGCCGGTGGGCGTATCGCCCCTGTCGTCATTCTGACGGCGTTCAGCCAGCGTGATCTTGTGGAGCGGGCCCGGGCCGCCGGCGCCATGGCGTACCTGGTGAAGCCTTTCCAGAAGTCCGATCTTGTGCCGGCGATCGAGATCGCCCTGTCGCGGTACTCGGAGATCGCCGCTCTGGAGTCCGAGGTGGCGGGTCTGACCGATCGTCTGGAGACGCGCAAGTCGGTCGAGCGGGCCAAGGGCGAGCTCATGACCAAGTACCAGATGACCGAGCCGCAGGCGTTCAAGTGGATTCAGCGCACCGCGATGGACCACCGGATGACGATGCGTGAGGTGGCGGACCGGATCCTGGCGGAGGGTCAGGAGGCTGGTGGCGCCGAGGCCACACAAAGTTGATCTTGCGGGTAGTGCGGTTGTAACACCTCCTCCGACTGAGGCGTCACGAGACGTAACGGTTCGATGAAAGCCCGATCGAAGTCTTTTGGCAGCCCGGGAACCTGGGATAGCGTCCCGGCCCATAACGGGGCACGGCGTGGTTGCGTCGGTACGCAAGTGCCAATCGGCCGCCAGTGGCTCGGTGGGTTCGGTATGGAGGAGGGTTCCAACCTTGAGGCAGTCTCTCGCACGAGCCATCGGCGGCGTGGCTATGGTCGGCCTTCTTTTGGGCGCGGCGGCATGTGCCAGCGATGACGATGGAGGCGACTCGACGGACGCGGCTGCTGCCTGTGGCAGCAAGATCGCGTTCTTCGGCGCGCTGACCGGCGGTAACGCGCAGCTCGGTATCAACATCCGCGACGGCGCGAAGCTCGCCGTCGACCAATACAACAAGGCCAACGCCGACTGCAAGGTCGAGCTGGTCGAGAAGGACTCGGCCGGTGACCCGGCGCAGGCGTCCGGTCTCGCGACGTCGGTCGTCCAGGACGCCAAGATCCTCGGCGTGGTGGGCCCGGCGTTCTCGGGTGAGTCCAAGGTGGCCAACCCGATCATGAGCAAGGAAGGCGTCGTGATCATCACGCCGTCGGCGACCAACCCGGCGCTGGCGGACCAGGGTGACAAGACCTTCCACCGCGCTCTGGGCAACGACGCTTCGCAGGGTCCTGGCCTGGCGCTGTACATGAAGGACGTCATGAAGGTCCAGAAGACCTTCGTGGTGGACGACGCGTCGGAGTACGGCAAGGGCCTCGCCGACCAGGTGAAGAAGACGCTGGGCTCGGTCGTCACGGGCAACGCCGTGGTCAAGGAGCAGCAGACCGACTTCGGCGCGCTGGTCACCCAGATCAACAGCTCGGGTGCCGACTCGGTCTTCTGGGGCGGTTACTACCGTGAGGCCGCGCCGTTCCTGAAGCAGTACCGCGACGCGGGCGGCAAGGCCAAGTTCGTCGCCGGTGACGGTGTGAAGGACCAGGCGTTCGTCGACGGCGCTGGTGCGGCCAACGCCGAGGGCGCGATCCTGACCTGCCCGTGTGTTCCGCCGGAGAAGGCGGGCGGCACGTTCGCGGCCGACTACAAGGCCGCTGTCGGCCGTGACGCCGGCACGTACAGCGCGGAGGCCTTCGACGCCGCGAACATCCTGCTGGCGGGCATCAAGGCGGGCAACTCGACCCGGGAGAAGCTGGAGACCTTCGTCGACGGCTACACCGGCCAGGGCGTGACCACCAGCTTCAAGTTCCAGGAGAACGGCGAGATCGACCCGTCCGCGGTGGCGATCTGGGCGTACAAGGTTGAGGGCGGCAAGATCGTGGCCGACCAGGAGGCGCCGAAGAGCTGACCCTTGGCGGGTCTTCTCTGACGGTTTGTTTGAGCTGCGAAACGTGCGGTCGGGAGCTCTGGCTCTCGGCCGCACGTCCTGTATGACTTTCCCTCGCTGGAGTCGCGTTGAACTTTGAATTCCTGGGCGACAACTTCATGTCGCTCACCGTGACGGGACTGACGCAGGGCGCCATCTATGCCCTGGTCGCTCTCGGTTACACGTTGGTCTACGG
This sequence comes from Actinoplanes sp. CA-131856, assembly GCF_050956135.1. GTDB lineage: Bacteria > Actinomycetota > Actinomycetes > Mycobacteriales > Micromonosporaceae > Actinoplanes. Next base: position 2,129,585 of record NZ_CP191849.1, read on the forward strand.
CGTCCTGCGCCTGATCAACTTCGCTCATTCCGAAGTCTTCATGATCGGCACGTTCGTTACCACGATCGTCTGGGCCGGCCTGGGATTCGGTGTGGGGGCGTCGGCTCCGGGCACCTTCGGGGTGCTGGGCTTGATCGCGCTGGCGGTCGTGGCGGCCGGCGCGGCGTCGGGCGGTACGGCCCTGATCGTGGAGCGGGTGGCGTACCGGCCGCTGCGCAAACGTAACGCGCCGAGCCTGATCTTCCTGATCAGCGCGATCGGCGCCTCGGTGGCACTGTTCGAGCTGGTGGGCGCGATCACGGACCGGCAGCCGCGGGGCATGCCGAGTCTGGTGCAGCCGAAGGTGCAGTTCACGCTCTTCGGCGCGGACGTCACCAACCTCCAGATCGGCATCATCCTGAGCGCGCTCGCGATGCTCGCGGGCCTGGACATCTTCATCAACCGCACCCGGCTCGGCCGTGGTGTGCGCGCGGTGGCGCAGAACCCCGATGTGGCCGCCCTGATGGGTGTCAACAAGGACCGCGTCATCATGCTGATCTTCATCCTGGGCGGCATGATGGCCGGCGCGGCGTCGGTGCTCTACGACGTCAAGGTGGGCATCACGACGTACTCGGTGGGCTTCCTGATCGGTATCAAGGCGTTCACCGCGGCGGTGCTGGGCGGTATCGGCAACCTGCGCGGCGCCCTGCTGGGCGGCCTGCTGCTGGGCGTGGTGGAGAACTACGGCGCCGGTGTGTTCGGCAACGAGTGGATGGACGTCGTCGCCTTCGTGATGCTCGTGGTCGTGTTGCTGTTCCGCCCGACGGGCCTGTTGGGTGAGTCTCTGGGGAGGGCCCGGGCATGATGGCTGTTCTCGATTCCGCGCGGAAGGCCGACGAGAGCCGGGTCCGCGCGGTCACCGGTCTGCGGGACCGGTGGTCGAATCTTCCGTACGGCTGGCGCATCTCGGTCCTCTTCGCCTTCATCATCTTCCTGTACGCCCTGCCGGGTCTCGAGATCCCGCTGATCAGCACGCCGGACACGGACTTCACCTCGGTGCTGTTCCTCTGCGCGGTGTATGTGCTGGTCGCGGTCGGCCTGAACGTCGTGATCGGACTCGCCGGCCTGCTCGACCTGGGCTACATCGGCTTCTACGCGGTCGGCGCCTACACGGTGGCCATCCTCGGCTCGCCGAACTCGCCGGTCGTGATCCAGTTCCCGTGGGTGGTGTGCGTTCCGATCGCGATCGCGGTGACCATGGTGTCCGGCGTGATCCTGGGCTGGCCGACGCTGCGCCTGCGGGGCGACTACCTCGCCATCGTGACGCTCGGCTTCGGTGAGATCATCCGGGTGTTCGCGCTGAACTCCGACATCACCAACGGCAACCGGGGCATCACCGGTGTGCCGGTGCCGTCGGAGGGCACGTGGCCGCAGTGGATGGACTGGTTCCCGGGCATCACCGCGGGCCGGCCGATCTTCAGCGTCTCCAACGTGATCGGCTTCTACTGGCTGGCGCTGACCCTGGTCTTCATCTGCATGCTGGGCGTGCGGCGCCTGGAGCGCAGCCGGGTCGGCCGGTCGTGGCTGGCGATCCGTGAGGACGAGGACGCGGCCGAGGTGATGGGCGTGCCGACGTTCAAGTACAAGCTGTGGGCGTTCGCGATCGGCGCCGCGCTGGGCGGTCTGTCGGGTGCGCTGTTCTTCAGCAAGCAGACGTTCATCAACGCGCAGGGCTTCGACCTGTTCACGTCGATCCTGTGGGTGGCCGCGGTGGTCATCGGCGGCGCCGGCAACCAGTTGGGTGTGGCGCTGGGCGCGATCCTGCTGGCTTATCTGCCGGAGCGGTTCCGCGAGTTCGCCGACTACCGGCTGCTGATCTTCGGTGTCGCCCTGATCGTGATGACGATCTTCCGGCCGCAGGGTCTGCTGCCGAGCCGCCGTCGCAAGGTCGAGCTGGAGGACCGGGCTAAGGAAGGTGCCGTCGGTGAGTGAGCGCAACAATCTGCTCGAGGTCGACAACGTCACGATCCGCTTCGGCGGTGTGACGGCCCTGGACGGGGTGGACTTCTCCGTCAAGGAGGGTGAGATCCTCGGCCTGATCGGCCCGAACGGCGCCGGCAAGACGACCTGCTTCAACGCGGTCACCGGCGTGGTCAAGCCGACCAGCGGCCAGATCCGGTTCCGCGGCAAGGCCCTGGTGGGCCAGCAGCGGCACAAGATCACCCGGCTCGGCATCGCCCGGACGTTCCAGAACATCCGGTTGTTCCCGGAGATGACGGCGCTGGAGAACGTGCAGGTGGGCGCGGACGCCCGGCACAAGACCAGTGTGGTCGGCGCGCTGTTCCGCACCTGGCGGGTGCGGGTCAAGGAGCACGAGCTCGTCGAGGTCGACGCCAAGAGTGGCTTCGGCCGGCTGGTGCAGCAGACCCGGCGTACGGGACAGAAGCTCTTCGGTCTGTCCCGGCACACGCTCGAGGAGCGGGCGGCCAAGGACAAGGCGACCGAACTGCTCAAGCTCGTCGGCATCGAGCACCGGGCCGGCGAGCTGGCCCGCAGCCTGGCCTACGGCGAGCAGCGCCGGCTGGAGATCGCCCGGGCCCTGGCCACCGAGCCGGGCCTGCTCTGCCTGGACGAGCCGGCCGCCGGCTTCAACCCGGCCGAGAAGGAGTCGCTGCTCGAGCTGATCCGCAAGATCCGCGACACCGGGGTCACGGTGCTGCTCATCGAGCACGACATGCGCCTGGTCATGGGCGTCACCGACCGGATCGTCGTGCTGGAGTTCGGCAAGAAGATCGCCGAGGGGACACCGGCCGAGGTGCGGGAGAACCCGGCGGTCATCGCCGCCTACCTGGGAGTGCCGACCGATGCTGCTTGAGATGGACAACGTGACGGTGTCGTACGGGCGCATCCAGGCCCTGCACGGCATCAGCCTGACCGTCGGCGAAGGTGAGATCGTCGCGCTGATCGGCGCGAACGGCGCCGGCAAGTCGACCACGATGCGCGCCATCTCGGGGCTGCGGCCCGTCGGCCAGGGTAAGATCCACTTCGACGGGCAGGACATCACCAAGATGCGGGCCGACCTGCGGGTCATCCGCGGGGTGTCGCAGTCGCCGGAGGGCCGGGGCATCTTCCCCGGCATGACCGTGCGGGAAAACCTGGAGATGGGCGCCTACACGCGCAAGGTCCGGTCGGAGGTCGACGAGGATCTCCAGCGGGCGTTCGACCTCTTCCCGCGCCTGAAGGAGCGGGAGAAGCAGGCCGGTGGCACGCTGTCCGGCGGTGAGCAGCAGATGCTCGCCGTGGGCCGCGCGCTGATGAGCCGGCCGAAACTGCTGCTGCTCGACGAGCCCTCGATGGGCCTGGCGCCGATGCTGATCCAGCAGATCTTCGACATCATCGTGGAGATCAACCAGCAGGGCACGACGGTGCTGCTGGTGGAGCAGAACGCGCAGCAGGCCCTGTCGCGCGCGCACCGCGCGTACGTCTTGGAGACCGGCCGGATCGTCAAGGAGGGCACCGGAAACGACCTCCTGACCGACCCCGCGGTCAAGGACGCCTACCTCGGCGTCGCGTAACACCCCTTTGGACGACTAGGAGTCATCATGTTCCGCACCCCCTCAGGCCGCCGGGCGATCCTCGGCCTGGCCGCCGCGGCGGCGCTGACGTTGTCGATGGGCGCCTGCGGCTCGGAGTCCAGCGACTCGGGCTCGACCGGCGCCCCCGCACCCACCGCCTCCGCCGACACCTCGCTGGCCGACAAGGTCCCGGCCGACATCAAGAGCGCCGGCAAGCTGGTCATCGGCACCGACTCGTCGTACGCGCCGAACGAATATCTCGACAGCGACGGCAAGACGGTCATCGGTTTCGACGTCGACCTGTTCAACGCGGTCGCGCAGAAGCTGGGCCTGACCACCGAATGGCAGTCGGCCACCTTCGACAGCATCATCCCGGGCGTGAGCACCGACAAGTACGCGGTCGGCGTCTCCTCGTTCACGATCAACCCGGACCGGCTCAAGGAGGTCAACATGATCTCCTACTTCTCGGCCGGCACCCAGTGGGCGGCCAAGAAGGGCGCCACGGTCAACCCGGACGACGTCTGCGGCAAGAAGATCGCCGTGCAGACCGCGACCGTGCAGGTCGACGACCTCAACGCCCGGTCGAAGAAGTGTACCGACGGTGGCAAGGCGAAGATCACGATCGACCAGTACCAGAAGCAGTCGGACGCCACCAACGCCGTGGTGACCGGCAAGGACGAGGCCATGCTGGCCGACTCCCCGATCGTGGCGTACGCGGTGAAGCAGGCCGGCACGCTGGAGCTGGTCGGCGACATCTACGACTCGGCGCCGTACGGCTACGTGGTGGCCAAGGACCAGACCGAGTTCGCGAACGTGATCTCGGAGGCGGTCAAGGCGCTGATCGCCGACGGCACCTACAAGACGATCCTCGACAAGTGGGGCGTCACCGCGGGCGCGGTCACCACCGCCGAAGTGAACCCGTCGGTCTGATCCGCCACACATGAGCGACCAGACAACCACCGAACGGGCACGGCCGGAACCGATCAAGGCCGTGCCCGTCCGGCACCCCGGGCGCTGGGTGACGATCGCGGTGCTCGCGGTGCTCGCCGCGATGTTCGTGCACCTGCTGGTGACGAACGACAACTTCCGCTGGTCGTTCATCTTCTCGTCCTATGAGGACGGCAAGCGCGGGGTCATGTTCACCGGGCCGGTCCTCGAGGGCCTGCGCGGCACCCTGCTGCTGACCGTCACGTCGATGGCGATCGGCATCGGGCTCGGCGTCGTCCTCGCCGTGATGCGGCTGTCGCCGAACAAGATCCTGTCGTCGGTGGCGTTCGTCTACACCTGGTTCTTCCGGGCGGTGCCCCGGCTGATCCTGGCCATCCTGTTCGGCAACCTGAACATCCTGTGGAGCCGTGTCGGCTTCGGCCTGCCGTTCGACAAGCAGATCGGCGACCTGTTCGGCATCGACAACTTCAACGGGCAGTTCTACAGCATCCGGGCGGCCGACCTGCTGGCCGGATTCGTGGCCGGCATGCTGGCGCTCGGGTTGTCCGAGGCGGCGTACATGGCCGAGATCGTCCGTGCCGGTCTCCAGTCCGTCGATCAAGGACAGACCGAGGCCGCCGTCGCGCTCGGCATGAGCCGCTTCCAGGTGCTGCGGCGCATCGTGCTGCCGCAGGCCATGCGGGTGATCGTGCCGCCCACCGGCAACGAGACGATCGCGATGGTCAAGGACACGTCATTGGTGGCGTACGTCCCGGTCGCCGGCGAGCTCTGGTTCCAGCTGAACGCGGTCTCGGCGCGGACCTTCGTGGTCTTCCCGGTGCTGGTGGCCGCCGTGATCTGGTATCTGATCATCTGCACCGTCCTGATGATCGGCCAGTTCTTTCTGGAGAGGCACTACGGCAAGGGGTACGGCGCCACGGGCCGGGCCAAGCAGCGGCTGCGCGACATCGAGGTCGAACAGGGCGGACGGATCACCCCGACCGGGGAGGGCACATGACTTCGGAGATGGTGCGCGCCGACAACGTGCACAAGTCGTTCGGCTCGCTCGAGGTGCTCAAGGGCATCGACCTGGTCGTCAAGGCGGGGGAGGTATGCTGCGTCCTCGGGCCCTCCGGCTCGGGCAAGTCGACATTCCTGCGCTGCGTCAACCACCTCGAGAAGATCAACGCGGGCCGCATCACCGTCGACGGCGATCTGATCGGCTATCGCGAGCGCGGCGGCAAGCTGCACGAGCTCGGCGAGAAGGACGTGGCCAAGCAGCGCCGCTCGATCGGCATGGTCTTCCAGCGCTTCAACCTCTTCCCGCACATGACGGTGCTCCAGAACGTCATGGAGGCCCCATGCAAGGTCAAGAGCGAGGCCAAGGCCGACGTACGCCAACGGGCCCTGGCCCTGCTCGACCGGGTGGGCCTGAGCGCGAAGACGGAGTCGTATCCGGGACAGCTCTCGGGCGGCCAGCAGCAGCGGGTGGCGATCGCCCGCGCCCTGGCCATGCGGCCGAAGCTGATGCTGTTCGACGAGCCGACCAGCGCGCTCGACCCGGAGCTGGTCGGTGAGGTCCTCGACGTCATGAAGGACCTGGCCCGGGACGGCATGACCATGGTCGTGGTCACCCACGAGATCGGCTTCGCCCGCGAGGTCGGCGACAAGCTGATCTTCATGGACGGCGGCGTCGTCGTGGAGGAGGGCGCCCCGCGGGACGTCATCGCGAATCCGCAGCACGAGCGAACCAGGGCATTTCTGAGCAAGGTGCTTTAAGCACGCGGGGTGGTCCCGGTTTCTGTCGTACCCCACGACTAGAGTTCCTGGACGTGAGCGAAGACGCCGAGACCCCCCGTTTGCTGCTGCTCGACGGCCACTCGCTGGCCTACCGTGCCTTCCACGCGCTGCCCAAGGAAAACTTCAGCACCCAGACCGGGCAGCACACGAACGCGGTCTTCGGTTTCACCTCGATGCTGATCAACATGCTGCGCGACGAGAAGCCGACGCACATCGTGGTGGCCTTCGACGTCTCGCGCGTCTCCTTCCGCACCGAGAAATACCCGGAGTACAAGGCGGGCCGGTCGGCCACGCCGCCCGAGTTCCTGGGCCAGGTCAGCCTGGTCAAGGAGATCCTCGACGCGCTGCGCATCCCCTATGTCGAAAAGGCCGGCTTCGAGGCCGACGACGTCATCGCCACCCTCGCCACCCAGGCCCGCGAGGCCGGCATGGAGGTGCTGATCTCCTCGGGCGACCGCGACGCCCTCCAGCTGGTCGACGAGCACACCACGGTTCTCTACCCGAGCCGCGGTGTCTCCGAGGTCTGGCGGATGACGCCCGCCCTGGTCGAGGAGAAGCAGCTCGTGCCGCCCCACCTCTACCGTGACAAGGCCGCCCTGGTCGGCGAGACCAGCGACAACCTGATCGGTGTGCCCGGCGTCGGCCCCAAGACGGCGGCCAAGTGGATCACCGAATACGGCGGCATCGAGGGCGTCGTTGCCAACGCCGACAAGATCAAGGGCAAGGCCGGCGACAACCTGCGCGCCCACCTGTCGTCGGTGATGCTCAACTACGAGCTCAACGCGCTGCGCAAAGACCTCGAGCTTCCGGTACGCCCGGAGGACGTGCGGTGGCCGGGCTGGGACCGCGAGGCCGTGCACCAGGTCTTCGACGCCCTCGAGTTCCGGGTGCTGCGCGAGCGGCTCTACAGCTACCTCGAGGCGGTCGAGCCCGAGGCCGAGTCCGGCTTCGACATCGAGGGCCACGTGCTGCGTTCCGGCGAGGTCGCCGCCTGGCTGACCGCGCACGCGCAGGCCGCGCCCGTCGGCGTCGCCGTCACCGGCACGTTCGGCCGCGGCACGGGCTCGCTCACCGGCCTCGCGGTCGCCACCGGCGACGGGCCGGCCGCCTGGTTCGACCCGGCCGCCCTCGACGAGGCCGACGAGCAGGCGGTCGCCCTGTGGCTGGCCGACCCCGACCGGCCCAAGGTCGTGCACGACGCCAAGCCGGCCTCGCTGGCCATGCGCGCACACGGCTGGGGCCTCGGCGGCGTCCGGATCGACACGGCCCTGGCGGCTTATCTGGCCAAGCCCGACCAGCGGCAGTACGACCTGACCGACCTGGCCCTGCGCTACCTCAAGCGCGAGCTGCGCGTCGAGGAGCCCGCCACCGGCCAGCTCGACCTGCTCGCGGGCGTGGGCGACGAGGGCGGCGCCGAGGAGACGCTCATGCTGCGCGCCCGGGCCACGCTCGACCTGGCCGACGTGCTGACCGAGGAGCTGTCCCGCGACGGCGGCGAGTCGCAGACCCTGCTGACCGAGGTCGAGCAGCCGCTGTCCGAGGTGCTCGGCGAGATGGAACATCTGGGCATCGCGGCCGACACCAACTATCTGTCCGAGCTCGAGGCCCACTTCGCGGCCGAGGTGAAAGCGGCCCAGCAGGCGGCGCACGAGGTGGTGGGCCGCGAGTTCAACCTCGGCTCGCCCAAGCAGCTCCAGCAGATCCTGTTCGAGGAGCGCAACCTCCCCAAGACCAAGAAGATCAAGTCGGGCTACACGACCGACGCCGACGCCCTGCAGAACCTGTTCACCCAGACCGGCGACCCGCTGCTGGAGCACCTGCTGCGCCACCGCGACGTGGCCAAGCTGAAATCGACAGTCGACGGCCTGCTGAAATCGGTCTCCGACGACGGCCGCATCCACACGACGTTCAACCAGACCGTCGCCGCCACCGGCCGCCTGTCGTCGACCGACCCCAACCTGCAGAACATCCCGATCCGCACCGAGGAGGGCCGGCGCATCCGCCGCGCGTTCGTGGTCGGCGAGGGCTTCGAGTCGCTCATGACGGCCGACTACAGCCAGATCGAGATGCGCATCATGGCCCACCTGTCGGAGGACGAGGCCCTGATCGCCGCCTTCAACTCGGCCTTCGACTTCCACGCGGCCACCGCGTCCTCGGTCTTCCACGTCCCGGTCGAGGAGGTCGTCCCCGACCAGCGCCGCAAAATCAAGGCCATGAACTACGGCTTGGCGTACGGCCTGAGCGCCTTCGGCCTGTCCAACCAGCTCACCATCCCGGTCGACGAGGCCCGCGGCCTGATGGACGAATACTTCGAACGCTTCGGCGGCGTCCGCGACTACTTGCAGGCAGTGGTCCGCCGAGCGGTGCAGGACGGTTACACGGCCACGATCCTGGGCCGCCGCCGCTACCTGCCCGACTTGTCAAGCGACAACCGCCAGCGCCGCGAGATGGCCGAGCGCATGGCCCTGAACGCCCCCATCCAGGGCTCAGCCGCCGACATCATCAAGGTGGCCATGCTCCGAGTGGACAGGGCCATCCGCGAGTCCGGCCTCAAATCCCGCATGCTCCTCCAGGTCCACGACGAGCTGGTCTTCGACGTGGCCCCCGGCGAGCGCGAGTCCCTCGAGGCGTTGGTGCGCGAGGAGATGGGCAACGCCCACCCGTTGTCCGTCCCGTTGGAGGTCTCCGTAGGCTCCGGCCGAGACTGGAACGGCGCCGACCACTGATCGCCGTCGCCTGCTGACCTTTCGACGGCTGCGGTCGGCTGCTGCCCGCCCTCAGAGCGGGCCGTCGGCCGCGCGGCTGCCGGTCGGGTGGCTGTCGGCTGCGGGGTCGTCGGGGTGGCGGGTGCTGCGCGCGCCGAAGACGGTGCCCGCGGCGAGGGCTCCGGCGGCGAACGCCAGGAACCACCACCAGAAACCGTTTCCGGCGGCCGGGACCGCGCGGACTGCCACGACGGCGAGCGCGCCCGCCGGCAGCGCCCCGGCCAGCGGGACGACGGCCGCCCGGGGGTTCCGGGCGACGCCGATCGCCAGCGGCACGATCAGCGGCAGATAGCCGACCAGGAAGAGCGTGCGCACCTCCGACCGGAAGAACACCGACCACGCCCCGGCCAGCAGCGCACCCAGCGCCACCGCCGCCAGCGTCTGCACCGCCATGAAGCCCGCGCCCGCCCGGGGCGGCGGCGCCGTCGTGCCGTCGCCCTCCGGCTCGCCCATGCCGAGCCACATCCCCGTCACCTGGAGCAGTTCCCGCACCGCCGTCCGAACGCTCATGGCGGCCAGCCTAGGAAGGCGGCGCCACGGCCCGTGAGCGGATCACGGCCGGGTGTGGTTGCGAGGCTCTGTAAGTGTGTGGCTCATGACTAGCCACACGATGGGGGCGGCGACGCTGGGGCGGGGGCCTCTCGACCCCGCGCAGGCGGACGCCTACGCGCCGATGTTCAAGGCGCTGGGCGATCCGGTGCGGCTCCGGCTGCTCTCGATGATCGCCTCGGCGCGGGGAGGCGAGGTCTGCGTCTGCGACCTCACGGGGGCCTTCCACCTGACCGGGCCGACGATCTCGCACCACCTCAAGGTGCTGCGCGAGGCCGGCCTGGTGGACAGCGACCGCCGCGGCACCTGGGTCTACTACCGGATGATCCCGGCCGCCCTGGCCGTGCTGGGCGGCCTGCTCGATCTGGGAGTCCTGGCCGGTTGAGCCGCTTCACTTCTTCAGCGGGTCGTGGCCCCAGTTCATCAGCGAATGGCGCCACTTCGTCTCCGACACGTCGCCTGACGGGCGCTGCGCCTGGTGGCGGTGGACGTAGCCGACTACCTTGCGCATGTGCTCCTCGTCGGCCTCCGTCAGGTCGGCCTTCTTCGTGCCGAGGATCTTGACGATCTTGCGGCCGGAGTCGTGGCCGACCGACTCGCCACCGCCCGACGGCTTCTGGCCGACGTCGCGGGACTCGTCGGTCTTCAGCCACTTCTCGAGCTCGCCGGCCGTCATGTTCACCGCCGACGTGAACGCGGCGTACGTGTCCTCAGCCATGGTGCAGCGCGCCCGGCTTGTGTACCGCCTCGCGACCCGTCTTGTCGCTCTTGACCTTGTACTGCGGTTCGTCGGGGGAGGCGTCGACCGTCCGGCCCGCGGCCTCGGTCCGCTTGGTGATCTTCTGCTCGACCGTGCCGTGCACGGTCTCGCCGTGGCTGCGCCAGGTCACCTCGTCGCCCTTTTTCGGATCTTTCGTCATGGACCGGGGGGTACCCCGGGAAGGAGCCGGCTAACAAAGATCGCGGTTCCCGGGAAGAGCCGCCCCCGCAGCGGGCTCCACTGGCCCCACGTCTGTTCGTTCTCCGAAGGCCATTCCGGCTCGATCAGGTCGCGCAGTTCGAACCCGGCCGCGACCAGTTCCCGTACGCGGTCGCCGATGGTCCGGTGTTGTTCGATGTAGGTCACCTGCCCGGACTCGTCCCGTTCCACGTACGGCGTCCGGTCGAAGTACGAGTTCCGGGCGATCAGCCCGCTCTCGTCCGGCTCGTCCCAGAAGATCCAGCGCATCGGGTGGGTGACCGAGAAGACCCAGTCCCCGCCCGGCTTGAGCACCCGGGCCACCTCGCGCATGGCCGCCGCCGAGTCGGCCACGAACGGGATCGCCCCGAACGCCGTGCAGACAATGTCGAATACGCTCTCCGCGAACGGCAACGCCAGCGCGTCCGCTTGCACGAGCGGCACCGTCACGCCCGTACGCGCGGCCGCGCCGACCGCGTGCCTCAGCATTCCGGCTGAGAGATCGAGCGCGACCACCTCCGCGCCCTGCCCGTCGAGCCACCTCGCGCCCGCCGCCGCTCCGGCGCCGAGCTCCAGGATCCGCTTGCCGCGCACGTCGCCGAGCAGGTGGGCGTCGGCCTCACGCAGCCCCTCGGGGCACCACACGAAGTCGAGATCGCCCAGGAAGGAGCCGTGCTCGGCCTGATAGTCGTCGGCGTCCGAGTCCCACCATCCGCGGCTCGCGCGGCGGCTCTCGTCATCCGAGACGGGTGCGTTTTCGATCACCGCGCCACGGTACGGCAGCGCGCGCCGCCGTCACTATTCGGCATATTAGGGGCATGGTGTGGGGTTTCGGGCCAACAATGTGCCGCGCTCGTCAGGAGGGCTTGCAAGCTGTGGTAATGCGCACGGTAAGCTAGTCGATGCGCTCGCGGATCGTGTACCTCGGCAGGGAGCAGGTTCCGTGGTCGTCGGTCTCGACATGATCGACTGGTCGTCAACCTGGTTGCTCGTGCCGTGCCCGCCGGCAGTTCCGTGGAGCGCGAGAGACACCACGACACCCATCCGTTCGGAGCAACAGTCCACATGACGAGCAGCATCGAGGCCACCTCGAGCGCCAACAAGGTCACCGTCGACGATCTCGGTTCCGAGGAAGCTTTCCTCGCCGCCATCGACGAGACCATCAAGTACTTCAACGACGGCGACATTGTCGAAGGCACCGTCGTCAAGGTCGATCGGGACGAGGTCCTGCTCGACATCGGCTACAAGACCGAGGGTGTCATCCCCTCGCGCGAGTTGTCGATCAAGCATGACGTGGACCCCGCGGAAGTGGTGTCGGTCGGTGACCACATCGAAGCCCTCGTCCTCACCAAGGAGGACAAGGAAGGCCGTCTGATCCTCTCCAAGAAGCGCGCGCAGTACGAGCGCGCTTGGGGCACCATCGAGAAGATCAAGGAGGACGACGGCGTCGTCCGCGGCTCGGTCATCGAGGTCGTCAAGGGTGGTCTCATCCTCGACATCGGCCTCCGTGGCTTCCTGCCGGCCTCCCTGGTCGAGATGCGCCGCGTCCGCGACCTGCAGCCGTACGTCGGCCGCGAGCTCGAGGCGAAGATCATCGAGCTGGACAAGAACCGCAACAACGTGGTCCTGTCCCGCCGCGCCTGGCTCGAGCAGACGCAGTCCGAGGTTCGCACCGAGTTCCTCAACAAGCTGCAGAAGGGCCAGGTCCGCAAGGGCGTCGTGTCCTCGATCGTCAACTTCGGCGCCTTCGTCGACCTGGGCGGCGTGGACGGCCTCGTGCACGTCTCCGAGCTCTCCTGGAAGCACATCGACCACCCGTCCGAGGTTGTCGAGGTCGGCCAGGAGGTCGAGGTCGAGGTGCTCGACGTCGACCTGGACCGCGAGCGCGTCTCCCTGTCGCTGAAGGCGACGCAGGAGGACCCGTGGCGCCAGTTCGCCCGGACCCACGCGATCAACCAGATCGTGCCGGGCAAGGTCACCAAGCTGGTTCCGTTCGGCGCCTTCGTCCGCGTGGACGACGGCATCGAGGGCCTGGTGCACATCTCCGAGCTGGCCGAGCGGCACGTCGAGCTGCCCGAGCAGGTCGTCCAGGTGGGCTCCGACGTCCTGGTCAAGGTCATCGACATCGACCTCGAGCGTCGCCGCATCTCGCTGTCGCTGAAGCAGGCCAACGAGAACTTCGTGGAGGGCGAGGAGCACTTCGACCCCACGCTGTACGGCATGGCCGCCACCTACGACAACGAGGGCAACTACATCTACCCGGAGGGCTTCGACCCGGAGACGGGCGAGTGGCTCGAGGGCTTCGACAAGCAGCGCGAGGCCTGGGAGAAGCAGTACGCCGACGCGCGCGAGCGCTGGGAGGCCCACACCAAGCAGGTGCAGGCGTCCCGCGAGGCCGACGCCGAGGCCGCGCTCAACCCGGTTCCGGCCGGCGCGGGCACGACCACGTCGTCCTCGACGTCGACCTCTTCCTCGTCGAGCTCGTCGGCCCCGGCGCGTGCGTCCGAGGAGCCCGCGGGCACCCTGGCCACCGACGAGGCTCTCGCCGCTCTGCGCGAGAAGCTCGCCGGCGGGAAGAGCTGATCTAGCGGCACTCTGAAAAGGCCGTCCCGACTCCGGTCGGGGCGGCCTTTCGCCGTATGGGCCCGGCGACGATACTTGGCTCGTGCTGAGGGTGGGACTGACCGGCGGGATCGGTGCGGGCAAGAGCGCGGTGGCGCGGCGGCTCGCTCGCCACGGGGCGATCATCATCGATTCCGACCTGCTCGCCCGCGAGGTGGTGGAGCCGGGCACGCCCGGCCTGGCCGAGGTGGTGGCGGCGTTCGGCGCCGGCGTGCTGACGGCCGACGGCGCCCTCGACCGGCCGGCCCTGGCCGCCAAGGTCTTCGGCGACGACGAGGCCCGGCGCCGTCTGGAAAAGATCATTCATCCGCGTGTACGCGAGAGGGCCGCCCAGCTGCACGCCGCAGCCGGCCCGGAAGCGATAGTCGTCAACGACATCCCGCTGCTGGTCGAGACCGGCCAGACCTCCTCGTTCCACCTGGTCATCGTCGTCGAGGCCACACGCGCGACCCGGATCCAGCGCCTGGTGAAGACCCGCGGCATGACCGAGGAGCAGGCCGCCGCCCGCATCGCGGCGCAGGCCGGCGACGACCAGCGCCGGGCCGCGGCCGACGTCCTGCTGATCAACGACGGCTCCCTGGGGGAGCTCGAGAAGCAGGTGGACGTCCTGGTCAAGGAGCGTCTGATCCCGTACGAGCGGAACGTCCGCACCGGCACCTCGGCCCGGCCCTCACGCGATCTGCACATCGCCGAGCCCGACCCGCGCTGGCCGGAGACGGCCGAGCGGATCATGGCGAGGAT